>JAFAAS010000172.1 GCA_023426435.1 Verrucomicrobiota bacterium
GGTCAAAGAACAGGACCGCCACCATGTGCCCCTTCCCTCAAATGACAAGCGCCCGCCCACAACTTCTCGCGCCACAACCAACCCCTCACCACCCCGCTCCTCCCCAACGCGCCAAACGTTCATCCACATCCCGCTGAAACCGCTCGATAAATCCCCGCGTAAACTCCCGCAGCGTCGGCGCGTTATCCGCAATCAGCGGCGTCAAATCCATCGCCCATGTCAGCCCTTGAGACTGATCGGTCGAATGCGAGGTATGATACGTCGCATGCGCCAGCCGCCGCCCGGCCGTCGCGAGATCGTAGCGCTTCCCCCCCGAGATCTGCGAATCGAACACGCCCACCAGCGCCGCCGCCAGATGCGGATACTTCCCCACATCGAGCGCCTGCTTGTCCGCATCGCACATCCAATCCAAATCCCGCCACACTTCACACCCCAACACCCGCTCCGGCTTCCGCTCGCGGGGCAATGCCCGCAACGCCGCCAGCGCATGCCCCAACACCGCCACATGCGTGTCGTGCTTGTCGGCCGGCTGATGCAGATAAACCACCTTCGCCCGCGCCGCCAAAAACACCTGCATCAGATCCGCCTGCACCGCCGCATTCGTCGCGTCTTTCACCGCACGGCTCGGATGCGCGAGCTGCAACTGAATCGAATACTCCCCGACGTGCGCCGCCTTCCGCTGCTCATTCCTCCGGATCGCCTGCATCTCCTCGTCCGAACAACTCGCATACACCCCCGCTCGCGGACTACCCGCGCCATTCGTCACCACCACCCCGCCAAACCACCGATCGTCCCGCCCGAAACACTCCGCGATCCCATGATACGCCATGATCTCAATATCATCCTGATGCGCCGCCACGCAGAGGTGCGTCGTGCGCGCCAGCGCATCCGCCGGCGTCCACTGCGCGTTGGGCACAAAGATATCCGCGTCAGGTTGCGACAGTTTCATACGCCTTCAGATCGCCCGCTTCCGGCGCTCTCGTCAATCGGCCAACCTCAACAAGCTCTCCTGAATCGCGCGCTCCACATCGCTGCTTAACCGGACTTGTCCCGTCACCCTTACCCTGCTTCGCTCGCGCCCACGCGTATGAGCGCCCCCCGCCCCTCCCTCGAAGGCCTCCGCATCGATCGCACGAAAGCCTCCGCCGCCCGCGGACCTTCCGCCAAACTCCTCGCCGGCCTGCTCATTCTTCTCGTTCTCGCCGCCGTCGCGTGGTGGTGGCTCACACGCGAAAAACCCCTGCCCGTCCGCACCGCCGTCGTGCGCGAACTCGCCTCCGACCAACCCACCACCCTGCTCAACGCCTCCGGCTACGTTACCGCCCGCCGGCTCGCCACCGTCTCCTCCAAAATCACCGGCAAAATCGTCGAGGTGCTCGTCGAAGAGGGCACTCGCGTTGAAGAAGGCCAGGTGCTCGCGCGTCTCGACGATTCGAATACACGCGCCAGCCTCCGCCTCGCCGAAGCCCAGCTCGCCGCCGCCCGCACCGCTCTCGCCGAAACCGACGCCAACCTCGCCCTCGCCGAGCTCGAGCTCCGCCGCCAAACCGAGCTCTCCGAACGCGAAATCATCTCGCCCGCCGATCTCGACCGCGCCGACGCCAACGCCCGCGCCCTCCGCGGCCGCCGCGAACGCCAGCTCGCCGAAATCGCCATCGCCGAACGCCAGGTCGATGTCTGGCGCCAACAGCTCGACGACACCATCATCCGCGCCCCATTCGCCGGCGTCGTCACCTACAAGAACGCCCAGCCCGGCGAGATGATTTCGCCGATGTCCTCCGGCGGCTTCACCCGCACCGGCGTCTGCACGCTCGTCGACATGTCGTCCCTCGAAATCGAAATCGACGTCAACGAGTCCTACATCAACCGCGTCGAACCCAATCAGCCCGTCGTCGCCACGCTCGACTCCTACCCCGACTGGAAAATCCCCGCGCGCGTCATCGCCATCATTCCCAGCGCCGACCGCCAGAAAGCCACCGTCCGCGTGCGCGTCGGCTTCGAACAACTCGACGCCCGCATCCTCCCCGACATGGGCGTGAAGGTCGCCTTCCAAAGCGCCCCCGGCGCCCAGGCGTCTCCACAAAGGCACTACGTCGTTCCGCGCACCGCCGTTCGTTCGCGCGACGGCCGCGATGTCGTTTACGTCCTGCGCGATGGCCGCGCCGTCTCCCGCGCCGTGACCGTCGTCTCCAAGGTCGGCGACGAAATCACCCTCTCCGCCGGCGTCGCCACCGGCGAACGCGTCATCGTCGAAGCCCCCGAATCCCTCACCGACAACACCCTCGTGACCGAACCCTCCAGGTAGCGGCGAGCGCCAGCGAGCCGCTCCCCTGCTCGTGCTCATAATCGTGCTCGTGCTCGCCTTCCATCCTTCTCGCCATGTCCACCCCACCCCAACCGCTCATCCGCATCTCCGGCGTCGAAAAAGTTTACCAGCGCGGCGCCGAAGACATCCACGTCCTCACCGGCATCGATCTCACCGTCCAGCGCGGCGAATTCCTCGCTCTCATGGGCCCTTCCGGTTCCGGCAAATCCACGCTCCTCAATCTCATCGGCGGTCTCGACCGCCCCACCCGTGGCTCCGTCGAAATCGACGGTCAGCGCATCGACCAGCTCTCCGACCGCAAACTCGCCGACTGGCGCGCGCATCACGTCGGCCTCGTTTTCCAATTCTACAACCTCATCCCCGTGATGACCGCCGAGCGCAACGTCGAGCTGCCGCTCCTCCTCACGCACCTCTCCAAATCCGAACGCCGTTCGCACGTCGCCACCGCCCTCGGCGTCGTCGGTCTCTCCCATCGCACCGGCCACTACCCGCGCCAGCTTTCCGGCGGCGAACAACAACGCGTCGGCATCGCCCGCGCCATCGTCACCGACCCCACGATCCTCCTCTGCGACGAACCGACCGGCGACCTCGACCGCAAATCCGGCGACGAAATCCTCTCGCTCCTCCAGGCGCTCAATCTGGAGCACCAAAAAACCATCATCATGGTCACGCACGATCCCCACGCCTCCGCCCACGCCTCCCGCACCGTCCACCTCGAAAAAGGCCAGCTCACCTCCTGACACCCCTTGGTAGGAGCCTGCCCGCAGGCGATTTCCTCTCACCCTTCTGGCTTTCGCGACCCATGAAATTCCTCGCCCTCGTCGCCTCCAACTTGAAGCGGAAAAAAGCCCGCACGCTTCTCACGCTTCTCTCCATCGTCGTCGCCTTCTTCCTCTTCGGCCTGCTCTCCGCCTTGCGCAAATCCCTCGATGGCGGCGTGGCCGTCGCCGGCGCCGATCGACTCATCACGCGCCATAAGGTCTCGATCATCCAGATGATCCCGATCGCTTACCGCACGCGTATCGCCGCCATCCCCGGCGTCGCCGCCACCGTGCCTCACACCTGGTTCGGCGGCATCTACCAGGATCCGAAAAACTTCTTCCCCAGCATCCCCGTCGACCACGACGCGTTCCTCGAAATGTTCCCCGAGTTCGCCCTCTCCGACGAACACAAGCAGGCCTGGCGCAACACCCGCAACGGCGCCATCGTCGGCCGCACCACCGCCGAGCGCTTCGGCTGGAAGATCGGCGACCGCATCCCGCTTGTATCGCCAATCTGGAGACGCGCCGACGGCTCCGAAGCCTGGGAATTCGATCTCGTCGGCATCTACGACGCCGGCAAAAAGGGCGTCGACACCTCCCAATTCTTCTTCCGCTACGATTATTTCGACGAGGGGCGCATCGAAGAGGCGCGCGGACTCCTCAGCTGGTTCACCATCCGCGTCGCCGATCCCGCGCAGGCCGGCGACATCGCCGCCCGCGTCGATCGCGAATTCGCCAACTCCCCCGTCGAAACCAAAACCGAACCCGAAGGCGCCTTCGCCGCCGGCTTCGCTCAACAGGTCGGCGACATCGGCCTCATCGTCACCGGCATCCTGAGCGCCGTTTTCTTCACCATCCTCCTCGTCTCCGGCAACACCATCGCCCAAAGCGTGCGCGAGCGCACCGAAGAGATCGGCGTCCTCAAGGCCCTCGGCTTCCCCAACGGTCTCGTCCTCGCCCTCGTCCTCGCCGAATCCACCCTCATCGCCGCCCTCGGCGGCTTCACCGGCCTCGCCCTCGCCTGGCTCGTCACCGCCGGCGGCAGCCCCATGCCCGGCATGCTCCCTGTATTCTATTTCCCAATACCAGACCTCCTCCTCGGCATCGCTTTCGTCTTCGTTCTCGGACTCGTCACCGGCGCCCTCCCCGCCGTCCAAGCCATGCGCCTCCGCGTCGCCGAAGCCCTCCGCCGCCAAGCCTGAAAACACGTCCCGCGAAACCCGCCAACCTCCGCGAACACCTTCGGTTTCTCTTCCTGATTCGCGACCTTTCGCGTGTTGAGCGGACAATCGAAAGACCCCCGCCATGCTCAACTGGCTCTCCCAAATCTCCTCCATCACCGCCGCCAACCTTAAATCGCTCCCCGAGCGCCGCGGCGCCGCGTTCGCCGCCGCTGTCGGCATCGCCGGCGTCGTCGCCGTTCTCGTTGGCGTCCTCTCGATCGCCGAAGGCTTCCGCCGCGCCATGACCATTTCCGGCTCGCCCGAGGTCGCACTCGTGCTCCGCGCCGGCGCCGACGCCGAAATGACCAGCGGCCTCAGCCGCGAGCAAACCCGTCTCATCGCCGACACCGCCGGCCTCGCCCGCAACGCCGCCGGTCCGCTCGCCTCCGCCGAACTCTTCGTCATCATCAACCTCCCCAAACGCTCCACCGGCACCGACGCCAACGTCCCTCTCCGCGGCGTCTCTCCCGCCGCCTACGATGTCCGCGGCAACCTCCAACTCGTCGAGGGCCGCCGCTTCGAACCAGGCAGGAACGAGGTCATCGTCGGCGCGGGAGCCGCGCGCGCATTCTCCGGACTCGAGCTCGGCAACACGATCCGCGTCGGCCAAAACAACTGGACCGTCGTGGGCATTTTCACCGCCGGCGGTGGCGTCGCCGAATCCGAAATCTGGACCGATGCCGCCGTCCTCCAGCCCGCCTACAACCGCGGCGACAGCTACCAGGTCGTTTACGCCCGCCTCGCCTCCGCCGACTCGTTCCAACAATTCGCCGACGCCCTCACCGCCAACCCGCGCCTCAACGCCAAGGTCGTTCGCCAATCCGATTTCTACGCCGAGCAATCCACGATGGTCACCCAGTTCATCCGCGGTCTCGGTGTCGCCATCGCCAGCCTCATGGCCCTCGGCGCCCTCTTCGGCGCACTCAACACCATGTATTCGCTCGTCTCCTCGCGCACTCGCGAGATCGCCACGCTCCGCGCGCTGGGTTTTGGCACCAGTCCTGTCATCATCTCCGTCCTGATCGAATCGCTCGTCATTGCGATCACCGGCGGCGCGATCGGCGCCCTCGCCGCCTACCTCGCGTTCGACGGCTTCACCGCCTCGACCATCAACTGGCAAACGTTCAGCCAGGTCGCCTTCGCCTTCACCGTCTCGCCCGCCCTCCTCACCACGGCCATCATCTGGTCCGCCTTCATCGGTCTGCTCGGCGGCCTCTTTCCCGCCATTCACGCCGCCCGCGTGCCCATCGCCGCCGCCCTCCGCGAAATCTGAGCCGACTTCACGCCGCTGGAAGCGGACGCCCAAGCCGCCCCGCGTCCAAGTTTGCGCCGATCCCTCCGACGTCCGCGCGCCCACATCGCCAACATAAAGGATTCCCGAGATCGCCTCCGATCTCTGCGCCTTCGCGCTCCGTTGCCGCCAAAGGCCTGGCTCGCGATCTATCGATCTGCGGTAGCGTGTGACGCTACGGGCGTGTTTCGCCTTTCCAATCGAGGCAATCCCAGCTGAAACGGTCGCTCGCGACACCGCACCCGCGGAGCCGCACCGCTCTCCAGCTCACCTCATGAAATCCCTGTCGGCGTTTGTCGTCGGCCTTGCCTTGCTTGCGTCGTTGTCGGTCCGCGCCGCGGAACCCGCCTTCGTCTTCACTCACGACCCGCAGCCCGGCGCCAGCTCCTCCCCCGCCACGCGCATCGTCGCCGCCTCCGTCCGTTCCGAAGCCGGGCGCGACGATCGCACGCTCATCGCCGGCTTCGTCATCGACGGCAAAAACAACCGCTCGATGCTGGTCCGCGGACTCGGCCCCGCCCTCCGCCCGCTCGGCGTCCAACGCGCGCTCAACCAGCCGCGCCTCACCCTCCACGAACTGCGCGCACGACAGACGATCGCCGCAATCGCCGATTGGGGCGCCGCCGCCGATCCCGCCCAACTTGTATCCACCGCAGCACGACTCGGCGCGCTTCCCCTCGCCGCCAATTCCCGCGACGCCGCCCTGCTCCACGCTCTTCCTCCCGGCGTTTACACCGCCAATGTCTCCAGTTCCGACGACGCGAGCGGCATCGCCCTGGTCGAGATCTACGACGCCGACGAAAACCCGAGCTCTCGTCTCGCCAGCATCGCGGCCCGCTCTCACGTCGGCACCGGCGAAGACATTCTCATCCTCGGCCTCGCCATCTCCGGCGAGTCTCCGCGGCAGGTCCTCGTGCGCGGCATCGGCCCGACTTTGATTTCGCAGGGAGTCAACGACGCCCTCGCCGACCCACAACTCTCCATCTACGACGCCCGCGGAATCCTCGTCGCCAGCAACGACAACTGGTCCGACCAAAACATCGCCGCGCTCTCCGCGCGCATCGGCGCGTTTCCTCTCCCGGAAAACTCCCGCGACTCCGCCCTGCTCCTCACCCTGCCTCCCGGCGCCTACACCGCGCAGGTCCGCGGCGCCAACAATTCGACCGGCGTCGCTCTCGTCGAACTCTACGACGTCCCGCCGTCCGCCCGGCAAACCACCTGGACAATGATCAACGTCTCACCGTTCGAACACCAGGCCGACAGCCACTTGATCGAATTTCCCGATGGCCGGCTCGCTCTCATCGACGCCGCCGACGGCGGTGACGCCCCCGGCACGTTATTGTCCTTCTTCGAACATCGCGGCATCCGCCACCTCGATCTCGTCATCCTCTCGCATTTCCACTTCGACCATTACGGCCGGCTTCGCGATCTCATCTCCGCCGGCGTTACGATCGGACGCGTCGCCTGCAATCTCCCCGCTCGCGGTAATCCCCATATCGACGCCGAACGCGGCTGGGGCTTCTCCCGCGAAGACGCCGAATCCCTCCTGCGATTCCTCGACGAAAAACGCATTCCGCATTTCACGCCACGCACCGGCGAGCGCCTCCTCGAAGTTCCACTCGGCGACGGCACCTTCGCCGCACTCGACGCCGTCTGCCTCTACGACGGACTCAACACCCCCGTCGGCCCCACCGACACCAACGACACCAGCATCATCGTCCGCCTCAGTCACGGCCGCACCCGCGCCCTTTTTACGGGCGACCTCAACCACGCCCTCGGCGCGTGGCTCGCCACCGGCCCGTTCGACCTTTCGGCCGAAATCCTAAAACTTCCGCACCACGGCACCGCCGGCATCGCGCCGCCCGAATTCTTCGAACGCGTCGGCGCCCGCGTCGCCATGGTGCCCTCGCCGAAGAACCTGTGGCATTCACCTCGCAGCAAACTCGCCCGCGACTTCTACGCCGAGCGCAACATCCCCGCCTTCGTCAACGGTATCCACGGACATGTGACAGCCACGCTCACCACTGCCGGCTTCCGCATCGATCACCAGTAATCGCTCAGCCAATGGAGGCGCGGTGCCCCCACCGCGCATGAATCACCACTTGCGCGCCGCATCATCGACCATCTGCTGCAACATCTCGAAGCGCACTTCTCCGTAATTCAGCGCATAACGCTGCTTGCCCGCGCGAAACACCCACGTCGTCGGCACCCAGCCGACCGGCAGATCGAGAAACCGCGCCAGCTGCTCGCCTTTCTTGCGCGACGGATTCGAATGCGTCCGCGCGATAAAATTCTTCTGCCCGCCCAGCCCGCCCGCCTTCAACCCCGGCGCCGGATCCATCCCGCCGTGCCAGATATTCAGAAACACGACGGTCACATCGGGATTGCCCTCCACAAACTTCGCCCAGCCCTCCGGCCGCATCTCGCGTTTGCAGTTCCCACACCACGGTGCCCAGAAATGCACCACGGTCACTTGATCCCGCGCCGCCAGCTCCGCGATTTCCCGCTCCAACGCCTCCGCCTCGCCGCTCTGCGCGCGCGCCAACAGTCCGCAACTCATCATCAACAAGATCGCCAGGATTCGGTTCATCCGCGCACCCTAGCAACTCTCCCGCGAAAAACCAGCCGGCGGTCGCCTCCGCGCCGCCGGCCGAATTCCTTCCTCAACTCTCCGCCGTAAACTTGATCGGCAACGTGATCGTCGCCCGCACCGCCTCGCCGGCCTTGCGCGCAGGCTTGAACTTCCACTTCCCGATCGCCGCCAACGCCGGCGCTTCGAATTCCGCCCGCGTCGACTTCGCGACCGATTTCTCCAACACGTCGCCATTCTCGTCGATCACGAGCCTCAACATCACGATGCCCGAAACGCTGTCGCGTTTCATCTCCACCGGATACTCCGGCGGCACCGCCTTTACCGGCACCGGCTGCTCGTCGAAATCCGCAGCCCGAGCCCCCGCAAAGAGGCAGATTGAAACGATAACGAATGAAAACCGCCGAAGCAGCGAACGCGTGTTCATGAGATAAAAAAACGCCCCTCACTCGGGGGCGTGGCCCATCTTATCGGCCGCGTCTCCAAAATCTGAACACACGCGGTCCAAATTTCCGGCCTTCACAGCAATTTTACCTGCGTTTCCCGCTTGCGCACCGCCGCTGCACCACTGCTATCGGCGACTCCTTTCTTCATGGCCCAACCCAATCCGGACCACGTCCTGCGCCTCGCCCAGGAACTCAACGTCAAAGTCTTTCAAGTTGCCGCCACCGCGCAGCTTCTCGCCGAGGGAGGCACCGTGCCTTTCATCGCCCGCTACCGCAAGGAAGCCACCGGCGAGCTCGACGAGGTCCAGGTCCTCGCCATCCGCGATCGTCTCGAACAACTCAACGCCATCGACGAGCGCCGCGCCGCCATCGTCGCCTCGCTGAAAGAACGCAATCTCCTCACGCCCGAGCTCGAAAAATCGCTCAACGCCGCCGATACCCTCGCCGCGCTCGAAGATATCTATCTTCCCTTCCGCCCCAAGAAACGCACGCGCGCCACCATCGCGAAGGAGAAAGGCCTCGAACCGCTCGCCGACCTCCTCTTCGCCCAGGATCCCGCCACCGACGCACTCGCGGCCGCCCAAGCGTATGTGGGACGTGAATACGTCGCAGACGACGGCAAAAACCAGAAATCCCAAATCGCCTCCGCCGACGAAGCCCTCGCCGGCGCCCGCGACATCATCGCCGAGCGCATCAGCGACGACAAAACCGCCCGCGCCAAACTCCGCGCCCGCTACCAGTCCGACGCCATCGTCTCCTCCAAGGTTCTCATCGGCAAAGACACCTCCCCCGAAGCCGCCAAATTCAAAGACTACTTCGAGTGGAGCGAGCCGCTCTCCAAAGCTCCGTCCCACCGCATCCTCGCCATGCGCCGCGGCGAAAAGGAGTCCTTCCTCATGATGCGGATCACGCTGCCCGACGAAGCCCTCGCCGTCGCCGAGGTCGCCCCGCTCTTCGTCAAGGTGGGGCGCGTTGTCCCCAACGCGCCGTCCCCCGCCACCTCCGCCAGCTCATCCTGCGCCGACCACGTTAACCTCGCCGTCGCCGACGCCTGCAAACGCCTGCTCTGCCCCGCGATGGAAACCGAGATGCGCCTCGAATCCAAGAAGCGCGCCGACGAAGCCGCCATCAAGGTCTTCACCGACAATCTCCGCGAACTCCTCCTCGCCCCGCCGCTCGGCCAGCGCGCCGTCATGGCCATCGATCCGGGCTTCCGCACCGGCTGCAAGGTCGTCCTCCTCGATCGCCAGGGAAAACTCCTCCACAACGACGTCGTCTATCCCGACCGCCACGAAGACGAAGCGAAGTCGAAACTCGCGGGCTTCGTCCAGTTCTTCAACGTCGAGGCCATCGCCATCGGCAACGGCACCGCCGGCCGCGAAACCGAAGCCTTCGTCCGCAAAATCGGCCTCCCCGCCACCATCCCGATCGTGATGGTCAACGAATCCGGCGCGTCCATCTACTCCGCCAGCGAGGTCGCCCGCGAGGAATTCCCCGATCACGATCTCACCGTCCGCGGCGCTGTATCCATCGGACGGAGACTCATGGATCCGCTCGCCGAGCTCGTGAAGCTCGACCCGAAATCCATCGGCGTCGGCCAATACCAGCACGACGTCGACCAGATCGCCCTCAAGCGCTCGCTCGACGACACCGTCGTCAGCTCCGTCAACGGCGTCGGGGTCGAACTCAACACCGCCTCGAAACAACTTCTCTCCTACGTCTCCGGCCTCAACGCCGCCGTCGCCGCCGCCATCGTCGCGCGCCGCAACGAAAAAGGCCCCTTCAAATCCCGCGCCGACCTCAAGGAGGTCCCGCGCCTCGGCCCCAAAGCGTTCGAACAAGCCGCCGGCTTTCTCCGCATCCGCGACGCCGCCCACCCCCTCGACGCCAGCGCCGTTCACCCCGAACGTTACGCGCTCGTCGAAAAGATGGCGGCCGATCACGGCGCCACCGTCGCCGATCTGATGCGCGACGGAAAACTCCGCGCAAAAATCAATCTCGAAAACTACGTCACCGCCGACGTCGGCCTCCCCACGCTCAACGACATCATGGCCGAGCTCGCGAAGCCCGGCCGCGACCCGCGCGAGAAATTCGAGGTCTTCTCTTTCGACGCCTCCGTCCACGAGCCGAAGGACCTCAAGCCCGGCATGCGCCTCCCCGGCATCGTGACCAACGTCACCGCCTTCGGCGCTTTCGTCGATGTCGGCGTTCACCAGGACGGCCTCGTCCACGTCAGCCAGCTCGCCGACACCTTCGTCAAGGATCCGTCCGCAGTCGTGAAGCCGCAACAGAAGGTCATGGTCACCGTCATCGAGGTCGACCTCCCGCGAAACCGCATCTCGCTTTCAATGCGTTCCCGACCCGAGATCCGCTCCGCCAGTGGAGGCGGGGTGCCCTCACCCCGCACCTCCCCCGGCGCGCGCAACTCTCCCGGTCCGCGCAACTCCACCCCCGCCCCGCGCGCGCCCCAAACGCTCAACAACGACTGGTTCTCCGCCGCTCTCAACAAGAAGCGTTAGCTTCTGGGGCGTTGCGCCACGCGTCGCCGTCTCGTCCAAGTGCCGGCGACGCTCCTTCACCGCCGGCACCGCGGATCTTCGTTGTCCGATCCACGCACTCCCACCGTGGGATCGCTCCGAGATTTTCCACCAAACCAACGGAGGCGAAGCGGGTCCATCCTTACCTGATGGAATCCCCTTTCTCCTCCCCGCTGCTTTCAGAAAACATCGTTTTCCGCGACGTAAACGTCGGCCTGAGCCCCGAAGCTCGCTTGGTCGCGTTCGAAAAAATCGCGCGGATCCTGCAGTATGATGACGATATCGTGCGTATCCGGATCGACATGACGCAGGACGCGCACGCCTCGGAGGAGGATCGTTTTACCGCCAAGGGCGAACTCGATCTCGGCGGTCCCACGCTCCTCGCCAGCGTCGCCAATGCCGATCCGCTTCGCGCCCTCGATTTTCTTCTCGATCGCTTCGACGGCCAGCTGCTCCGCCGTCGCGCGCCCGCTCGCGCCGGCGGCCGCTGAATCCGCCCCGCCCCTCCCCGCCTCGGGGTTTTGCCGACCTGCCGTTCAGCCACGCGAACAAGCTCCCGCGATTGATTCGACGGTCCATCGCGGCACCATTCCGTCCGCCGCGCCAGCCGGCCGCCGGAAACGGTGAAAAGCTATTCGCACCATGCATTCATTTCTCAAATCCCTGCTGGCGGCCTCGACCCTGGCCATCGCAACTGCCGTTCCCACGGCACACGCTCAGCTGATTCTCAGCGGCTCGAGCTACGGAGAGTTCGTCGATCCGGGACTTACGTTCACCAGCGTAAGCAACGGTCCGGTCGTCTCCCTCTTCGAGTCCGGCACTCCTTACCGCCCGGCCGCTCCCTACAACGACACCACCACCTCGATTGCTTTCACCGGCGCCGTCTTTTCGAACGTTGCCGCCGGTGAGCAGCTCGACCTGGGCTCGATCTCGATCCGCAACGGCATCACCTTGCTCGGGACCACCGCCTCGTGGGCGGCGATGGATCTCTATCTGAATCTCCCGGATCACGGCGTGCTCGATTTCAAGCTCACGACGCTTCTGTTCTCGATCGACAACACCGCCAACGGCGGCGGCGTCGGCAACGTGCCCGACCTCTTCCTCGTCGGCTACTCCGCCGTCAATCCGCTCGTCCTCAACGGATCCGCCGTTAACTTCAATCTGCACCTTTCGCATCCGGAATTCGGAATCGGCGACGGCGCTTCGATCGCCGAAGGGAGCATCGCCGACCTCAGTCTCTACGCGACGTTCGACATGACGCCCGTGCCCGAGCCTTCCACCTACGCCCTGGGCGCCGCCGCACTTCTGGTCGGTTTCATCGCGTTCCGCCGCTTCCGTTCGCCCGTGACGATCGCTTCCTGAATTTTGTCAGGCACCACGCACGTCATCGATCCGGCAACAACTCATTCTGGGCGAGGCCCCAAGCCTCGCCCTTTTTCATGCCCACATAAGGCGGATCTCAGCCGCCCGAACGGACATCAATGAACACGAGCTCCGCGTAGTTGAACGGAGCGGTTGGATGAGTTCGCTCGCCCTCCGCCCCGCCAGTCGCTGTCACCAAATCATCGATACGGCTGATGCAGCTCCACCGGATCGCGCTTCGACCTCCCTTTTGACCGCACCCTCAGGTTCAACATCTCCACCGCAAACGCGAACGCCATGGCGAAGTAGATATACCCTTTCGGGATGTGGTGCCCCAGCCCTTCCCCCACCAGCATTACGCCGATCAAGATCAGAAAGCTCAGCGCCAGCATCTTCAGCGTGGGATGCTTGTTCACGAAATCGCTGATCGCCCCCGCGAACGCCAGCATCACCCCGATCGCCACGATCACCGCCGTCACCATCACCCACAGCTTGTCCGCCATGCCGACGGCCGTGATCACCGAGTCCAGCGAGAACACAATATCGAGCAGCAGAATCTGCACGATCACCCCCGAAAAAGACGCGCGCGCCTTCGTCGCCGTCAGATGCCCGTCCGGCTCCTCCAGCTTCTCGTGCACCTCCTTCACGCTTTTCCAAATCAAGAACAGCCCGCCCAACAAGAGCACCAAATCCCTCCCCGACACCTCCTGATCCAGCACCGGCAACGTGAACAACGGCGCCGTCAGTCTCATGATCCACGTGATGCTCAACAGCAGCAGAATCCGCGTCACCAACGCCAGCGTCAGCCCGATCTGACGCGCCTTCTTCTGCTGCTCCTGCGGCAGCTTCCCGGCGAGGATCGAGATGAAAATCACGTTGTCGATCCCCAGCACGATCTCGAGCGCGGTCAACGTGACCAGCGACACCCAGGCCTGCGGATCGGAAAGCGCTTCAATCATGATTCGCCACGCAAACCGCTGCCCCCGAACCGGTCAACGTCCCTCCCGCTGGAAATCTCCCGATCTTTTCAACCACTTCAGTCCGATGGGCGCGCCTTCATCGCGACCTCAAATCGCCCACGCCAACCCCACCCGCAACCACAGCGGCGTCATCGCCACCGCCAGCGCCGTCGTGCCCAGCACCACCTGCACCGCCGTCAGCGCCCGCCCGCCAAAATGCTGCGCAATGATGATCGGTATCACCGCCGAGGGCATCGCCCCTTGCACCACGATCACTTGCTTCAACTCCGTCGAAAACGGCCCCCACTTCGCCAACGCCAAAAACGCCGGCGGCAACAAGCCCAGCCTCACCACCATCGATCCCACCGACACCCGCGGCACAAACAGCGCCCGCGGCTCACCCAAGTGATTCGCCAGGTTCACTCCCGTCATCAACAACCCGAGCGGAATCGCGCACACCGCCGGTCCGTGCACCAACTCCAAAAACCATTTCGGCAACAACGGCGCCCATCCCGCCAGATTCACGATCACCGAAATCACCAGCGTGATCACCACCGGACTCAACAGCCGCCGCCACCCTTCCTTCAGCGACAATCCGCTCAGCACCAGCACGCCCACCGTCCAGATCGCCGCCTCCACGCCGATGTTGTGCACCAGCAGCACTCCCCGGCTCTCCGGCCCAAACATCGCCGCCATGATTGGCAACGGCAGATAACCGTAATTCGCGATCCCCGCCGCCAACGCAAAGGTCCGCAACCCCGTCCCCGTCGTCAGCCCCATCCATTTCCCCACCCGAAACGCCACGCCGATCGTCACCGCCGTCGTCACGAATCCGACCAGCGGCGGCATCAACACATTCACCGGCTCCCGCAACGACGCGTTGCCCGTCACCGACTCGAAGATCAGGCAGGGCATGCACAGATTGATCACGAGCCGGATGATACTCGCCTCCGCCGCTCCTTCGACCCAGTGCACGCGCCGCAACACCACCCCGACCGCGATCAACGCGAACACCGGCAGGATCAACAGCAACAGATCGAGATACGAGAGCACAGGTCGCGACGCTCCAACATCCGCGCCCCAACCTCCAGCGAAACTTCGATCTCTTCCGTTCCCATGGAGGCGCGGTGCCCTCACCGCGCACTCACGCCGCGCCACACTCAGCCTTCACGCTCCCGCACCCAAACAAAAAGAAACAAAAAGCCGCGCCCCTCGGGACGCGGCTCGAATCACCAAACAACTTCCCAATTTTATTCCGCCACGCGGCTGCTCGTCGTATCCGATTCTCTGAGACTGCTGATCTGCTCGCGCGAAACGTCGAGCGTCACGCGATCTTCATTCGCATCATAACGGAGCTGCGACAACGGCACCCGGATCAAATCTCCCCCGATGCCCATCACGCCGCCCGCCGACACGATCGCCGCCGGCCCCGCCGAAGACATTGCACCCGAGATCGCCGAACGCGCCTGCGACTCCAAGCTCGAGCGGCCGACATTGACGTCGCTCCGCCCACCCGTCGCCGACGCACCGTCGCCCGCCGCACCCGCCGCATACGTGTCCGTCGAACGCGCGCTCGTCGAGCCCGCCGCACCCGTGGTGCTCGCACTCGAGGACCGCGTGTCCGTATCGCGATTCATGAACGCGCTCGCGAGCTGCGAGAGCTGACTCGCATCGAGCACGATGTCCTCGACTTCGCCGATCTTCTCGCCCGCCGAGTCGTGCACGTCTTTTCCGATCAGGGCTTTTGCCGTGAGCTGATGATCCAGCGAGTCCTTCGTGACTCGCTGCAATGATCCCGCTCCCGCGCTGCTCGCGCTTCCATGCATCGTGGAGCTCATGCTGTGCGACCGATCGGTGCTGCTGCCGCTCGATGAGCCGCGCATGGTCGACGAACCACTGCTGGTGCTGCCTTGATTCTGCGAGCTCGAGGGCGAGGCCGATGTGGAGGAACCAGACGCCGACCCGGTCGACGATGAGCCCGAGGTCGAGCTTTGCGCCTGTGCAAATCCAACCAGCGAAGCCGCTGCCATAGCTAAGATAAAGGAACGATAACGTGAATTCATGATGGGTAGGTTTGAGGGTTAGCCGGACAACTCGCCCGGCGCTTGAGGCCCGCATGAGATGCGAACCGCTCCCGGAACGTATCCATCGCCCCAACCCGCCGCCATGGGGCACACGGCCTGACGCAGCGTAAGGTGACAATCCTAGCGCGGCTCCGTGGCGTGTCCGGTGCCGATTCACGGGAGAGCGCGCAACACCCGGCAACCGCCGCCCTCATCTCGCGCTCGGATTACGCAAAGCGCGTCAGCCACTTGCAAACGTCCGCCACGCCTCAACGTTTCCCGCCCCATGAAACGCACAGCAACCGCCGTCTGGAACGGCTCCCTCAAACAAGGCAACGGCACGCTCACCGCCCCCGGCGGCGCGCTCGACAACACGCCTTACTCATTCGGTTCCCGCTTCGAAAACGGCAACGGCACCAACCCCGAAGAACTCATCGCCGCTGCTCACGCCGGCTGTTTCGCGATGGCTTTCTCCGCCATGCTCGGCGAAGGCGGCTTCACCCCCGATCGCGTCGAAGCCCGCGCCGACGTCACCCTCGAACAAGTGCAACCCGCCGGTTGGACCGTCACCAAATCCCACCTCACCCTCGCGGCGAAAATCCCCAACATCGACCAGGCGAAATTCGACGAGATCGCCGCCAAAGCGAAAGCAGGCTGCCCCATCTCCCGCCTGCTCAAAGCCGATATCACGCTCGACGCCAAACTCGCCTGATCCGCGCAACGGCACACCGCTTGCCCCGACTCCCGGGGCAAGCATTCCTAATCCACCACCCAACGCAGCCCGCCCGCCTTCACCGCGGCCGCCGCACATTCATCTGCGCAATAAACTCCGGCAACGCCTCACGCAGCCGCGACCCGCGCAGAAATTCTTCCGCGAACTCCACGTGTCCGCGCGCCCGGAGTCCCGCATAAACATGCAGCTCCAGCTGTAACTCGAGTTTCGCCCGCGCCTCCTCCAGCCCCAGCGCGCCGAATAGAAACATCAGCGCCTCCACCGTCGAGAATCGCCCGCCCGTCTGCTGCGTGCGCAGCCAGTAGCGACTCTCGCCCACCATCGGCAGCCGCACGCGTCGTCCCCACGACGCCACTTCCTGCGACATCGCCGTCGCCTCGCGCCAGGCTCCATCGAGCAAGAGCACCTGCACGTTTTGCAGGCTCGCCTCCGCCGGCATCGCCTCGCCCGCCGGATGCAAAATCCACAACCCCCGCCCTTCGCGACGCACCGTCTCGACCGCCGGCTCCGCGCCGCGCCGCCACACATGCCGCCGCGCCCCCGCCACCGCGCGGCACACGAGATGCCCCGTGCTGCTCGGACGCCACTGCTCCCGATGATGCATCAACACGTCCACCGCCAGCGGCGTTTCGACCGTCTCCGCGGCGCCGCACACACACCAACGCGCCGGCAGCCGGCACCCTTCGCACCGCACACTGGGTTTCAACACCACGCTCCGCGCCATCGTTCTCGCTCCGCTACCGCCGAACCACGCCGACGATCGTGAACTCCTCGCGATCGTGATAAAGATGCCGCACCGCCACGCGCTCCGCCCCGCACAACACCGCATTCCCCTCCAGCTCCGCCAACAATCCCACCGGATCCACCCGCCCAAACTTCAAATTCACCACAAACCGCCGACACCAACCGCGACTCACCCACGGCTCCACAATGTTCCGAAGCACCTGCCTCGGATCCTCCACCA
>JAFAAS010000167.1 GCA_023426435.1 Verrucomicrobiota bacterium
CGAACCGCCCACGCCGAGCAATCCTAACGGCAGCGCCATCTCCCCGAGCGCCAACATCGCCGTGTCCACCGCCGCCGGCAGCGTCCATCCCATCAGCGCAAAACCGATTCCCGCCACCGTCGCCACCAACGGCGGCGTCGACAGCAACTGCTTCACAAAGGGCGCCACCATTCCCCAGCCCAACTTGTGCTGGCTCAACAACAGCACGATCACGCCCACGAGATTGTAAGCCACCATCATCGGCGCCACGACGACCACCGCCGCCGCCTTCGCCGACACGCCTCCCGGCAACACCGCATCCGGCATCACATAAATCACCGGCAACCCCACGAACGCCAGATTCCCGCGAAACGCCCCCTGCACAAAGGTCCCCGTCGACGCCCCCGGCACGCGCAACATCCGCGCCACCCCATACGCCACCACGATCACCACCACGCTCGCGATCGCCATCGCCGCCAGCATCTCCTCCGCCCCGCTCGCTTCATGAAACGACCGCGTCAGCTGCGTGAACAACAACGCCGGCAATCCCAGCCAATACGTCACGCGATTCGCCTCTTTCAAAAATCCCGCCGACACCAACCCGCTCCGCTGCAACCACACGCCGACCGCGATCAGCAGAAAAACCGGCGCCAATGTGTTCAGCACAACCACGCTCCGCACCATCGCGCCCGCCCTCCACGCCGTCCACGCGAATCTCGTTAAGCCCGCCCCCAGTCTTTCTCTTTCCTCTTTCTCTTAATCCTTCTCCGCCCGCCGCGCCTTCCTCTCGCCCACCACCTGCAATTCCCTCACGCTCCCACCCATGCTCCGCTCGCCTCTCGCCCTTCCTCCCCTGGCATTCCTCATCGCGATCTTACTCTCTCCCTTCACGCACGCCGCGGACTCCGCCACCGCCAATCTCCCCGACGGCCTCTACGCCGAATTCACCACGCCACGCGGCACCATCGTCGCCGAACTTTTCTTCGAAAAAACTCCTCTCACCGTCACCAGCTTCGTCGGCCTCGCGGAAGGCTCACTCGGCCCCAATCCCGGCACGCCTTATTTCAACGGCCTCACTTTTCACCGCGTCGTTCCAGGCTTCGTCGTCCAAGGCGGCGATCCGCTCGGCACCGGCATGGGCGGCCCCGGCTACGAATTCCCCGACGAGTTCGCTTCCGGACTCCGCCACGACGCCGCCGGCATTCTCTCCATGGCCAACGCCGGCCCCGACACCAACGGCTCTCAATTCTTCTTCACCCTCGCCGCCGTCAACCGTCTCAACTACCTGCACAGCGTCTTCGGCCGCGTCATCCGCGGTCTCGAAATTCTCCCGCAACTCCAACCAGGCGACGCCATCACGACCGTCGCGATCCATCGCATCGGCGACGCCGCCCTCGCCTTCCACCCCACGCCCGAGTCCTTCGCCGCCCTCGTCGCAAAAACTCCCCGCGCCACGCCGCCGCACTTCGACGATCCCGACAATCTCCTCTCCCCCAGTCCGTCGCGCGCCAAAACCTTCGACACCAAACTCGCCAACGTCGAACGCGCCACCGGCGTAAAACTCTACGCGCGCCTTTTCGAATCCTTCACTCCCGACACCCCCAACCAGCGCCCGGGTAACTACACCGGCTCACTCGCCCGCCAGCTCCATCTTCCATCCGACAGCGTCCTCGCCGTTTACTTCGCCGACCTCGACCAGTGGGGACTTTGGATCGGCGACCACTTGCTCGAACACTTCATGGGCCGCTCCGGCACCGTGCAGGAATTCACCCGCACCGGCGCCCTTCACGCCGCCAAGCAATCCCTGCTCACCACCGCAAAAACCGAAGCCGAAACCGCCATCGCCGCCGCCGGGAAAACCGGTCCCGTTTCTCCCGGCCACAAAACCAAACTGCTCGTCGATGCAGTGCTCGACGCCCTCATCTTCAAGTTCGAATCCGCACCCTCCCCCTCCCGCCGCTGAGTTCATCCGCCTCAGCGAGCGTCGCATCCTGTTTTTACTACTGCACTCCTGTCGGCTCTCCGACTGACTCGCGCCTCCAGCCTCCGCTTCAGTCATGTCCCCTTCCGCTCGCCAGGGTTTTACCCTCGTCGAGATCATGATTACCGTCGTGATCATCGGCCTGCTCGCCACCATGGCGATTCCCACCTTCAACCGCATGCGCGTCGTTTCGCAGGACAACGCCGTTTACAACAACGCCCGGCAACTCGCCGCCGCCTCCGATCAATACATGCTCGAACACGGCGTCTCCTCGGTCCTCTACACCGATCTCGTCGGCCCCGATCGTCACATCAAAACCATCCAACTCGCCGCCAGCGAAATCTACCCCGAAATCTACACCAGCGGCCCCATCGTCGTGACCCATGTCGGCGGCCGCCGCTCCATCACGTTCGACCGCTAATCGCCACCAAGCCTCTTCCTTCTCGCCGATATCCAGATTTGCAATCCGCGCCTCGCTGCGCGAAATCCGCCTTTCCCTTCCGCCATGCGCAGCGTCCTCTACCTCGCCCTTCTGGGCGTCATCCTCATCACCATCGCCTTCGTCGTCCGCTCCGGCTGGCTCCTCCGCGACGACCCGGGCCGCCCGATCAACAGCGCCATGCGCGAAGCGCTCGACAAACAGGGCAACGAACTGAGCGGATCCGACGCCAACCTCATCCGCCACAAATACCCCACCGCCACGCGCACCGATTCCGGTCTCATGTATCTCGTCCGCTCTCCCGGCTCCGGCGGCACGCCGCGCGTCGGCGACGAAGTCATCGCCCACTACGACGGCCGCCTCCTCGACGGCACACCTTTCGACAGCTCTTACCGCAGCGGCGTCCCGCTCACATTTCGCGTCGGCACCAACGCCGTCATCAAAGGCTGGGACGAAGCCTTCCTCACCATGAAAAAAGGCGAGAAGCGCACGCTCATCATTCCCCATTGGCTCGCCTACGGCCTCAACGGCCGCCCGCCCACCATCCCGCCGCGCGCCACCCTCGTCTTCGAAGTCGAGCTCATCGATTTCCGCTAAGCCGGAAATCGAAAGATCCAAGCTCCAAGCGCCAGAGAAGGTTCAAATCTCAAGCGCCAATAACCGCGCTCCTGTTTGAAGGTTGGAGATTGGAGATCGGAAGTTCTCTGGAGCTTGGATCTTGGTCCTTGGATCTTCGGATTGTGAAGCCACGGCGCTCCGCGCCGTGGCTTCACAATCCGACGAGCGACCCATTCCGCTTGATCCACCGCTCCGCCTCGCGCCACTCCGGACATACCTCTTCCACGCGCGCCCAAAAACGCTCCGAGTGATTCATCTCCCGCAGGTGCATCAGCTCGTGATAAATGATGTAGTCGCGCACCGACTCCGGCGTCTGCACCAGCCGCCAATTGAGCGAGATCGTCCCATTCGCCGAACACGACCCCCAACGCGATCGCTGATTCCGCACCGTCACCTGCTTCACCTCCACGCCCGTCACCGCCGCCAACTCCCACGTCCGCGCCGCTAATTCGATCTTCGCGCGTCGCCCGAAATGCGCCTCCAACGTCGGCCGCAAATCCCCCTCGAGCCGCGCCACACGAAACACATCCGCCGCCAAACACACCTGCGGCTTTTCTCCATCCGACGCGATCCGCACTTCGCACATCTCGCCGCGCCACAACACATGCGTGCCCACCGTCCACACCTCCGCGCCGCGCGGCCTGTGACGCTGCCGCTCCCGCGCTCTCTCCAGCCATTCCTGATGCTCTGCCACGAACTTCCGCGCCTCCCGCTCCGACCCGCGCGCCGGAATCGTCGCCACCGCCGTCCCATCGCGCTTCAGCGTCAGCCGATAGTTCCGCGCCAGATGACTTCGCCGAAACACCACCGCGCCCACGCCCGTTGCTTCCGGCTCCGCCGCCTTCAACGGCTGCGCCGGCGGCGCCTTGTGCACGCCGCTCTCCGGCGCGAATAATCCAAAAAGATCCTGTTGCTCCTCGTGACCCACGTGTGGATCGCGAGTGAAACAATTCACGCGCCGCGCGCCAGCGTCTTGTAGAAAATCGCATTCTGCTCCGGCACGCCCCGCGTATCCGTCGCGAACCCCGGAATCCCGCCCACGTAAACATACCCCAGCGCCTCATAAAACGCCCGCGCTCCCGCGTGGCTGTCGCTCGTATCGAGAAACAACAGCCACACCCCCCGCTCCGCCGCGATCGCTTCGATCTCGCCCATCAACCTCGCTGCAACTCCCCGCCGGCGATGCGACGGCAACACCATCACTTTCTGCACCTCCGCCCGATGCCGCCCGTTCGGCTTCGTTTCACACACCAACTGCGCCGCTCCCACGATCCACCCCGTTTGCGCATCCCTCGCCACCAACAACACCCGATTCCCCGCCGCCAACTCGCCCCCGATCTTCCTCCAATACTCCTCCGCGTCCTCCTGCTTCATCGGCGCCAAAAATCCACTCGACGCCCCGCCTTCCACACACGCGACCAACAACTCCGCCAACGCCCGCGCATCCCCCGCCTCTCCCCATTCGGCCATCCGCTCGATCGTCATGCCCCGACTGTAGGCAGATCGTCCCCCCACCGTCCAATCACCTGTCACCGCACCGACCACCCGCCTTTCCACCATCTTCATCCCTGCGTGTTAGTCATACATTATATTACATCGCGTCGACAATTCCTCGATCCATTGTAATACATTACATTACAACCCTCACCGTCCCGCTCGCCCTTCCCGCCGCTTCCGCCACGCATGCCACACGCTGGGCATTTCACCAACATGCCTCGGCAGCACCAGCGTGATCGCAATCTCTTCCGCGCCTGCCACCAACTGCAGGATAATCGCCGCATGAAAGGGCCACGCCGCCCACCCCGCCAGCAGCGGCACCAGCGACACCGCGCACACCACCGCCCCCAGCTTCGCGCCCCACGTATGATAACACGGCGCCCGCCCCAGTTTCCAAAACCCAAAGGCCAGCACCGCCACAAACATCCCCATCCCCGCCACAATCCACGGCCACTCGCGCCGAACCACTTCAGGCCAGAGCAGCACGATCCCGCTCAACCCGACACACAAGGTCACATAGTCCGCCACGCTGTCGAGTTTGCGTCCAAATTCTGAATACGCGTTCAGCCAGCGTGCCACGAGGCCGTCGAACACATCCGTCAGCAGCGCCACGCCCACCACCACCGCGAACCACATCCGCTCTCCCGCCAACGCCAGCGCCAGCACCGCCGGCATCAACGCCAGCCTCGTCCCCGTGATGATGTTCGGCCATCGCGAACGCCCGCCGCCCGCCCCCCGCCGCCCCCCCGCCGCTTGCCCCATCGCCGCCGGCGGCCTCACGCCACCGCCTCCTCCGTCTTCTTCTTCGCATTCATCGCACTCGCCTGAATCACCCGCCACACGCCGAGCGCCAGCTGCAACGCCGCCGCCGCCTGAAACGGCCACGCCGCCACGTCATTCACCAGCGGCAACAACGACACCGGCAACAACCACGACAGCAGTTTCGCCACCCAGCCCCGACAGCTCGGCGGATCCTCCGGCTGCATGATTCGCCCGATTCCAGCCGCTAAATATCCGCCGACCGCCACCGCCGCCGACACCCATTCGCGCTCCACCACGTGCGGCCACAGGAAAAACACACCCACCGGGCCCGCGGCGGGCGG
>JAFAAS010000026.1 GCA_023426435.1 Verrucomicrobiota bacterium
GCGGTATGGGGTGGGGAGGGTTGTGGCGGGGGCGCCGCGGGGCGGGGCGCGGGGGGAGCTTTACCTGTTCGTGCTCTTGATCGTGCTCGTAATCGTGATCGACACGAGGGGCGAAAGGCGTGGAGCACGAGCACGATTACGAGTCACGAGCACGAGGCGGCGGGAAGGGGAGAAGGAGGACGTTTCTATTGGCGGGCGGTGGCGACTTGGGCGGGGGTGACGGGGTTTGGGGGAGGAGGGGTGGTGAAGCGTTCGCGGGTGCGGGTGGCGATGGCGGCGATTTCGGCGTCGGAGAGGTGCTCGAAAGGCGGCATGTCGTTGTCGTAGGCGTTGGCGAATTCGCCCATCGCGGCAGATCCGCGGAGGATGAGGCGGAGGAGCGGCTGTGGATCTTCGGCGGTGATCCAGGCGCTTTTGCGGATGTCGGGTTGGAGGAAGGGGACGCCGCTGCCGTTGGCCATGTGGCAGGTGGCGCAGTGTTGTTGGAAGAGGGCTTCGCCGTCGAGGGTGGTAGAGGCGGACAGAGGTGCGGCCTCGGCGACGGTGGGCGACGTGGGGGGTGATGCGGAGTGATTGTTGGCGGGCTCGCGGCGATGGCAGGCGGCGAGGAAGACGAGGGAGAGGAGGAGGGGCCCACAGTTCATCGGGAGATAAAAAAGCCCGCTCGGAGAGCGGGCTCCACCGGGAGTGCGGATTACTTTTGGTAGAAGATGCGCCAGATGCGGCCGGCTTGGGAGTCGCTGATGTAGAGTGAGCCGTCGGGGCCGATGGCGACGCCGTTGGGGCGGTGCTTGGCGTCGCTGGGTGACGCGAGGTTGTCGGTGCCGGAGAAGCCGTCGGCGAAAACCTCGTAATCGCCGGTCGGCATGCCGTCCTTGTTGAAAGGAATGTAGACGACGTTGTAGCCGCGCTGCGGGAGCGGGGCGCGATTCCAGGAACCTTGGAAGGCGAGGAAGGCGCCGCCGCGGTATTTTTCGGGGAATTGCGAACCGGTGTAGAACGCCATTTGCATGGGCGACCAGTGCGCGGGGAAGGCGATGAGCGGATCGGGGTATTTGCCGGCTTCGGCGAGTTTTTTGCCGTCGCCGCCGTATTCAGGATTCAACTTCCGCTGCTTGGCGGCGGGATCCCAGTAGGTGGTGGGCCAGCCCAGATCGGCGCCTTCGGTGAGCTCGTGGAAGACCTCGGCAGGATTTTCGGCGTTGTCTTCGGCGGAGTAGAACTGGGGGGCGACGGTGTTGAGGCCGTCGCGGCCGTGAACGGCGACGAACAGTTTTTTGGATACGGGATTGAGGGCGATGGACGTCGAATGGCGATGGCCGGTGGAGAAATGGAAGCCGTCGGCTTGGGATTGGTCAGGCTTGTTGGGATCGAAGCGCCAGAAGCCGCCGTGGGTTTTGAGGAATTCGGTGGGGTCCTGGCCTTTGGCGCCGAGTTGGCGGTCGGGGACGCCGAGGGCGTTGGAAGGCGAGCCGACCTCGACGTAGAGTTGTCCGTCGGCGCCGAAGGTGAAGGCTTTGGCAGCGTGTTGGCGGCGGTTGGGGAGATCGCGAACGATGCGTTCGGGTTTGCTGGTGGGGACGAGTTGGCCGGGCGTGAGCTTGTAGCGGAAGACGTGATCGTCGGTGGAGTGATAGAGATAGCCGTTGTGGATCGCGATGCCGGTGCCGCCGCCCTCGCTGAATTCCTGGATGTCGTCGGCCTTGCCGTCGCCGTTGGTGTCGCGCAGGGCGACGATGCCGGCCTGGCGGGTTTTCGCGTAGATGTCGCCGTTGGAGGCGACGACGAGGTTGCGGAGGGGCTTGAGTTTATCGGCGACGACGACGGCGCGGAAGCCATCGGGAAGTTGGATGCCGCCATTGTCGGGGTCGGGAGCAAGGCTCGTGGCGGCGAGGAGCGGGCCGGCGGCGAGCGCGAGGAGCAGCGTGAATCGAGGGAGGTGGAGGGGGTTCATGTGCGGGGGATTGACGGATGGAAGGCGGGGGAGATTCGCGTTGCGACAGGGTTGCGGGCGGCGATCGGTTTGCAACCGTCGTAAATTAAGGCTCGGCAACCGGGGTGGGTTTTGGGATGGCTGGGTTTCCAACGTATATGTCTTTGTGGGAATATAAGGTCATCACCAGCGGCAAGGGTGGTTTTGCCACGCCGGCGCTGCTGGAAAAGTTTCTCAACGACCTCGGACGCGAGGAATGGGAAATCGTCGAATTTCGCAGCTCACCCGACAACGCTCTCGCCTTCACCGGGCTCGCGCGGCGATCGACGCAGCGCGACTGGACCTTGGAGGACGCGGCGGCGGCGGCGGCGAAGGCTGAGGCGGAGAAATTGAGGGCGGAGTTTGCCGCGAAGTTTCAGGCGGCGACGAACAATGGGCCGGTCGAAGCGTCGCAGGCGGCGAGTTTTCTCGATGAGAAAGTCGCGCCGGACGACGGTTATCGGAAGCCGATCGACACCTCGCGGGATGACGATCCGGAAGCGCCGGACGACGAGGAGAAGGACGAGTGGGACAAGCTCGCGGAAGAGGATGAGCTGCCGACGTTTTTCGATGCCTTGAAGCCGCACATGCGGCGCAATCAGCGCGGGCCGGGCATGTCGGTGGGAACCGATTATCTGGCGAAGAAGTGGGGGTTGGACGAAAGCGACATCAAGGGCGCGCTGGTCGAGTGCGGGTTGCAGATTCCGGCGGATGAGAATGCGAAGCCGGTGTATGTCGAATACGACGGCGATCTTTATTGGGTGAATATCAACCGTCGCGGCGAAGTGTGGATCAACACGCGCGAGAAGCCGCGGCCGGTGTTTCGGGTGGTGCAGGCGCAGAAGCTCGCGCCGGAGGAACCGGAGGAGCAGAAGACGGAGACGGTGCGTCATGAGCGCACGGATACGGCGGCGGGTCAGCCGGAAGTGCCGGCGGGCGAGCCGGTGGAAGCGCAGACGCAGGTATCGAAGCCGGAGAATGGCGGACGCGGTTTGCCGGAAGGCCCGGCGTTGTTGCAGCGGATTCGTCAGCACATGCGGCGGAATCGTCGCGGTCCGGGCGGTTCGGGAAGTTTGAGTTTCCTTGCGCGCGCGGTGCGCACGACGGAGGCGGAGTTGGTGAAACGTTTCACGGCGATGGGGATGGCGGTGCCGGCGACGCATTCGGATCCGGCGACGCAGGTCGTGATCGGCGAAGAAGTCTGGTGGTTGAACAAGGACGGTCGCGGACATCTTTGGATCAACGGACGGGAGAAGCGGGATCGCGACACGACGACGCCGGCGGCGAACTCCGAGGCGGCGCCGGCGGAGAAGCCGGTGGAGACGCAAGACGCACCGGCGGCTGAAGCGAGTTCGCCCCAGGCGAACGTGGCGGCGTCAACGGACGTGGCGCCGACGGACGCGTTGCCGAGCGAACCCACGGCGGTGCCGGTCGAGCCGGCGGCGGCGGTGCCGAGCGAACAGGCTCCGACACCTGCGCCGGCGGAAACGACGACGACGGAGCCGGCGAATGTGTTGGCGGCGGTGCGGTTGTTGTTGAAGGAAACGCGCACCGGAGGATTTGCCGGGAAGATCGAGCGCGTGGCAGAGGACTTGGGCCGTTCGGCCGAGGAACTCACGACGGCGCTGGTGGCGGCGGGATTGAAGGTGCCGGAAAAGGCGCGCGAGAAACCGGTTTTCGTCGAGCACGCGGGCGAGATCTTTTGGTTCAACCGGAACGCCAAAGGCGAACTCTGGGTGAACGCGAAGGCGTCGAAGTTCACGGAAAAGGGCGATGCCGGATCTGAAGGCGACGCGAACGCGGCGGCGGACGAAGGCGAGAAGAAGCGCCGGCCGCGGGCGCGTGGTCGTGGACGCGCAGCGAAAGGTGAAGCGACCACGGGCGCGGAGTCTGAAAATCCGGGCGAGGCGTCGAAGGAAAAGGAAGACGCGAGCGGTTGATCGTTCAACTGCGGCGGGCGCGGGCAGCACGGGCAGGTGGCCCGTGCTGCGGGTTGAGAGAAGCGCGCGCTTGCTCCGGGGAGGGCGCGACGCTTACGGTCGCTTCACTGTGAGTCCGGTTGCACCCCTCTGCCGGTGGTTGGGCGTGTGGAGCTTTGTCGTTTTGGCGACGATGCTCGCTGCGGCGGAGGCGCGGTTGGAGCTCAGCGCGGCGGAACGAGAATGGGTGGACGCGCATCCCGTGGTGCGGGTCGGGGTGGATCCCGGCTGGCCGCCTTTTAGTGTGACGCGCGACGGAGCGTGCGCGGGGATCGATCCGGATCTATTGGAGCGGATTGGAAGCAGGTTGGGCGTTCGTTTCGAGATCGAGACGCGGAAGACCTGGGAGGCGGTTTATGAGGCGGCGAGGCGCGGGGAGATGGACCTGCTGGCGGGGACGGCGCTGACGGCGGAGCGGGCGGAGGACTTCGTTTTCACGGAGCCTTATTTTTCGTTTCCGGTGGTGGTCGTGATGCGCAATGACGAGCCGCTGTTGTGGTCGATGCTGGATTTGCGCGGCAAGCGCGTGGTGGGCGTGCGCGGGTATGCGCCGACCTCGGAGATGCAGCGGATGGATCCCTCGCTGGAGTTCAGGCTGGTGGATACGACGGATGAAGCGCTGCGCGAGGTGGCGAGACGGGACGCGGATGCGTTTGTGAGCAATCTGCCGAATGTGAGCTTTGTGGCGAAGACGCATGGGCTGACGAATCTGAAGATCGCGGGAGTGATACCGGTGACCTTCGATTTGCGTTATGCGGTGCGGCCGGACTGGCCGGAGTTGGTGGATTTGTTGAATCGGGCGATTGCGGCGACGTCGGAAGCCGAGCGGCAGGAAGTCGTGCATCCGTGGATACGCGTCGATTACGCGAAAGTGATACGTTGGGATCTCGTGTGGAAGACCTCGGCGGCGGTGTTGAGCGTGCTGGGGGTGGTGATCGGGGCGATCGGTTATCACAATCGCCGGCTCTCGCGGGAGCTGGTCGAGCGGATCCGGTTGCAGAATGAAATCAAGGAGGCGCACGACGAGCTGGTGCGGTTGAACGAGGAGAAGACGGAGATGCTGCAGATGGCGGCGCATGATTTGCGCGGGCCGTTGACGAGCATGCAGCTGGTGGTGGATGCGAGTTTGCGGCTGGGGGCGGTGCCGAAGGATCGCGGACTGCAGATGGTGGAGCAGCAAGTGCGGCAGATGACGGGATTGTTGAACGATCTGCTCGATGCGGAGGCGTTGGAGACGGGGCGGAGGGAGTTTCGGATGGAGCGGTTGTCGCCGGCGGTGTTGTTGCAGGCGGCGGTGGCGGGGCAGGAGCAGGCGGCGGCGCGCAAAGGCGTGCGACTCGAGGTGCGGATTGCGCCCGGGCTGCCGATGGTGAACGGCGATGCGACGGCGTTGCGGCAGGTCTTCGACAATCTGCTGTCGAACGCGATCAAGTTTACGCCGAAGGAAAGCGCGGTGACGGCGGTGATGGAGATGAAGCAGACGCATGTGCGGCTGGAAGTGCGGGATGAAGGGCCGGGGGTGGCGGCGGACGAAACGGAGCGGGTTTTTACGAAGTATGCGCGCGGACGCGCGAAGCCGACGGCGGGTGAGAAATCGACGGGGCTGGGATTGGCGATTGTGCGGCAACTGGCGACCTCGATGAACGGGCGCGTGTGGTGCGAGAGCACGGGCGGGCGCGGCGGATTGTTTGTGGTGATGTTGCCGGCGGCGGAGTGAGCATCGGTCGCGCTATGGCCGAACCGCTCGCAGGCGCTCGTCGCAACGAAGACTTTTGCAGCCATTTGCCTTGGCGGTGCGTCAGGTTTCAGTCGGCAACGTTTCCCACCCCCACTTCCCCATGAACTCGATCCATCGTTCGTCTCGTCGTGAATTTGTCGGTCAACTTTCGCTCGCCGCGGCGGCGGCGCTGGCGCTGCCGCGGGGTTTGCGTGCGGCGAGTGGCGGCGGGAAGAAGCTCGGCGTGGCGCTGGTGGGACTCGGCGGGTATTCGGGCGGGCAGCTGGCGCCGGCGTTGCAGCGGACGGAGTTTTGCGAGTTGAAAGGTCTGGTTTCGGGGACGCCCTCGAAGCTGGTGAGCTGGCGCGAGAAATACGGGGTGCCGGAGAAGAACTGCTACAGTTACGAGAGCATGGACCGGATCGTGGACAATCCCGAGATCGACATCGTCTATGTCGTGACGCCGCCGGGCACGCACAAGGACCTCACGATTCGCGCGGCGAAAGCGGGGAAGCATGTGATCTGCGAGAAGCCGATGGCGCCAACGGTCAAGGAGTGCGAAGAGATGATCGCGGCGTGCAAGAAAGCGCGGAAGAAGTTGTCGATCGGGTATCGGTTGGAGTTCGAACCGCATCACAACGAGATGGAGCGGCTGGCGCTCGATCCTGCGTTCGGGCCCTTCATGAAGATGGAAGGCGGATTCGGTTTCCGCGTGGGGGATGCGGGCAATGGGTGGCGGTTGAACAAGGCGCTGGCGGCGGGCGGGCCGCTGCCGGATGTGGGCGTTTATGTGATTCAGGCGGCGTGTCGTGGCGCGGGCAACCAGCTGCCGGTGGCGGTGACGGGGCGTGAATTGCCGAAGACGCGGCCGGAGCTTTTTGTGGAGGTGGAGGAAACGATCGAGTGGACGATGGAGTTTGCGAACGGCGCGAAGTGCGAAGGCTGGAGCAGTTACAACGAAGGTCGGAATCGTTTCCGCGCCGAGAATGCGGATGGCAGCAAGTGGGCGGAGATCCAGCCGGCGTATAGTTATGGCGGGTTGAAAGGACGCACGAGCGAAGGGCCGATGAACGTGCAGAATGTGCCGCAGCAGGCGTTGCAGATGGATGACTTTGCGCGGTGCGTGCTCGAGGATCGCGAGTCGCCGGTGCCCGGAGAAATGGGGCGCGATCATATCGCGGTGATGGAAGCGATTTATGCTTCGGCGGCGCAGGGTGGGAAACGGGTTGAGGTGAAAGTGTGAGGGAACGCGTGAGGAAATCGCGGCCTTGTTGCGCGGTGGGGCACCGCGTCTCCACCGGTGGAACGATCGGGTGACTTTGCGCTTTCCCCGCGGCGGTTTTCACCTTTCCTGAACGCGTTTTGCTTCCCCTCGTCGAATAGACGCCTCCCCAACCCTGCTGTGTTCCAGCGCTTCTCTACATGAGCAAAGACAACGCTTCCAAACTGTTCCTCGCGAGTTGCCTCGCCTTGATCGTGACTGCGATGACCTTCGCGATCCGCGCGGGCATTCTCACCGAACTGAGCCAAAACTTCGGCCTGACCGACACGCAACTCGGCTGGGTGAACTCGATGGCCTTCCTCGGATTCCCCGTGGCGATGATGGTCGGCGGGTTGCTGTATAACTATCTCGGGGCGCGGGCGCTGATGTATATCGCGTTCGCCGGTCACGTGGCCGGCCTGGTGCTGACGATCACGGCGGGCGGATTCTGGGGCCTGATCATTTCGACCTTCTGCATCGGTTTCGCGAATGGCTCGGTGGAGGCGGCGTGCAATCCGCTGATTGCGGACATGTATCCAAAAAACCAGACAACCATGCTGAGCCGGTTCCACGTGTGGTTCCCGGGCGGCATTGTGATTGGCGCGCTGGTGTCGCAGTTCATGACCTCCGGCGGGATGAGCTGGCAGTGGCAGATTGCGACGATGCTGGCGCCGACGGCGATTTATGGCTGGCTGGTGTTTACGACGGACTTTCCGAAGTCGGCGAATATCGAGACCTCGACGGGCACGAACATCAAAAGCCTCTTCAGTCCGCTGTATCTGTTCATGATTTTCTGCATGACGCTGACGGCGACGACGGAGCTCGGCACGCAGCAGTGGGTGGGGCGCATCTTGAGCGAGACGGGCGCGCATCCGATGATGGTGCTCGCGTTGGGCACGGGTTTGATGGCGGTGGGCCGGCAGTTCGCGGGTCCGATCGTGCACAAGCTGCACACGGTTGGCGTGCTGTTGGTGTCGGCGATCGTGGCGGCGGTGGGCCTGTTCCTGTTGAGCAAGGCGACGGGCGGAATGGTGTATGTGGCGGTGATCGTGTTTGCGTTGGGCGTCTGCTATTTCTGGCCCTGCATGATTGGATTCACGAGCGAGTATATCCCGAAGACGGGGGCGCTGGGCATGTCGCTGATGGGCGGCGCGGGGATGTTTGCGGTGTCGATTTGGAATCCGGTGATCGGAGGCTGGATCGACGAGAATCGCGCGGAAGCGGCGCAGACGCTGACCGATCCCTCGGCGATCGAGCTGGCGGCGGGTCAGGCGACGTTGACGAACATGCTGACCTTCCCGCTCGTGCTGATCGTGGCCTTCGGGATTTTGTTCGCGCTTCGCGGCAAACTTGCGAAAGGCGCGCACACGCACTGAGCGGTTTGAGCGGATCTTTTTTTCGAAGCCCGCCGGCGACGGCGGGCTTTTTTGTTGCGCGGCCAGCGCGCAACCTACGGGCGATGGGTGGAAAGGCTGAGACCACGTAAAACGCGCAGGATTCGGGATTTTCCCCCAAGAACCGGCGGGCGCGGGGCTGGTCTGCGCGCACGTCATGAAAACCTCGAACTTTGCCCCGCTCCTTCTTCTTTGTGGTGCGGCTGCCTTGTTGGGCGGCTGCGCGTCGGAGCCGGCGTCGCATGTTGTTTCCTCTCCGCCGCCCGGTCCGCCGACCGCGGTGGCTTCGCAGCCTGTGGTTGTTGCCACGCCCACCGCCACGCCGGCTGGGCAGAACACGGTGGTGGTCACGCAAGCTCCGCCGCAGTCGCAGCCGGAAGTCGTGCCGGCGCGTCCGACCTCGAATCACGTGTGGGTGCCGGGTTACTGGACCTGGCGCAACAATCGTTACGAATGGGTGGCGGGCCACTGGTCGGTGCCGCCGCGTTCGGGCGTGACCTGGGTGCCGCCGCGCTGGGAACCGGAAGGTGGCGCGTATCGGTATTACGAAGGGTATTGGGATTAAGGATACACGGCGAAGAGCCGTTTCCTGGATCCAGTAGCGCGCGGCGCGGAGAAATCCGCGCCGTTTTCTTTTCGCGCGACGGCGTGGGTGGTGGCGAGGCAGGGGTTGCCGCGAAGCCTGATGGAAGGAGATGAGTTGGCCTGATGGAGGGGCGGCGGGTTTCGCGTGGGGCGAGTTGAAGGAGCGGCCCGATAGCGGAGCGAACGGCGCGAAGTAAGTTGTGCGCAGCGGGACGGCGTTGGGCTGAGCCCGCGGCAAGCACGTGAAATCCAGCTTTCCATTTCGTTCGGTGCGCGGCCTGGCGATTCTCGCCGGGTTGGGGTGCGTCGTGGCGCTGGCGGGCGGATGTGCGACGACGGCGGAGACGCCGCGGATGGCGGATGGATCGCCGCGGAGCGAAGCGCGGTGGGGGCATCGCGCGTCGAAGACCGGTGGGGCGAATGCGACGTTGACGACCGGGCGGGTGTTCACGCGCGCGGAGATGCAGCGGCAGACGGCGACGAACTATTTCGGCGATCAGGCGTATGCGGAGGTGAACAGCGCGTGGTTGCCGAAATTTCATGAAGAGTTTCGGCGCGAGCTGCATCGATTGGGCATTGTGCGGTGGAACGAGCGGTTCGACTGCAATCGATTCACGGATCTCTTCATCGCGCTGGCGCAGGCGCGATTTTATCGGGAGACGTTTCATTCGGACACGCCGGCGCGGGCGCTCGCGATGGGGCCGTATTGGTATGTGCGCGACAATGGGAGAGGCACGCATGCGGTCGTGCAGGTGTTGACGGAACGCGGGCGGATTTTCGTGGATCCGCAGACGGGTCAGGAAGTGCAGTTGACGAGGACGGAGACGGCGCTGGCGTATTTTCAGTTTTTTTGAGCGGGCGTTGGGGAAGGATTGGGCAGCGGCCGCGAGAGGGCAGAGCGAACGGAGGAGCGAAACGATTTGAGGGATGGCGCGTCTTGGCTTGTCTCGATCGCATGCTGGACGTCGCGCAACTGAAGAAATCGTTTGTCGGGCCCGATGGGGGCCGGGCGGACATCGTGAGCGTGGAGGCGTTTGCGTTGGCGGCGGGGGAGCAGGTGGCGTTGCGCGGCGAGAGCGGTTCGGGGAAGACGACGTTCTTGCATCTCGTCGCGGGTATCCTGGCGGCAGATACAGGGCGGGTGACGATCGATGGCGCGGAGATGACGGCGTTGAGCGAGCCGAAGCGCGACCGGCTGCGGGCGGAGAAGATCGGGTATATTTTTCAGACCTTCAATCTGCTGCAGGGCTATACGGTGCTCGAAAATGTGGTCCTCGGGATGTCGTTTGGGCCGCATGGCGTGGGCCGGGCGCATGCGAAGGAGTTGTTGGAGCGGGTCGGGCTGGGGCAGCGGTTGAATCATTTTCCGCGGCAGCTTTCGACGGGGCAGCAGCAGCGCGTGGCGGTGGCGCGGGCGTTGGCGAATAAACCGAAACTCGTGCTGGCAGATGAGCCGACGGGGAATCTGGATCGGAAGCACGCGGGTGAGGCGCTGCGGCTGATTCGCGAAGTGTGTCGTGAAAACGGGGCGGCGCTATTGCTGGTAAGCCACGATGAGGCGGTGTTGGGGGAGTTCGAAGTGCGGAAGGATTTCGGGGAGATCAATCGCGCGTGATGAAATGAAAGCTCCAAGCTCCAAGATCCAAACTCCAGGGAAGATCCAAGCTCGAAGCTCCAAGTCGGGGCGGGCGGGAGCTGAGGTTTGGAGGGTTGGTGTTTCTCTGGAGGTTGGTGCTTGGGGCTTGGATCTTCGCGAAGCGCCATGACTTTGCCGCTGATCATTTATCGTTCGCTGCGGCAGCATGCGCTTTCGACGGCGGTGACGGCTGGGAGCATTGCGCTGGCGTGCGGGTTGTTGATGTGCGTGTGGGCGGTGAAGACGCAGTCGCAGGCGGCGTTCACGTCGACGACGACGGGATTCGATGCGGTGCTCGGTGCGCGCGGGTCGAAGCTGCAGTTGGTGTTGAACGCGATTTTCCATCTCGAGGCGTCGCCGGGGAATATCGCGTGGACGGACTATGAGGCGATCAAGCGGCATCCGGCGGTGAAGACGGCGGTGCCGATTGCGGTGGGCGACAATCTGCGCGGTTATCGGCTGGTCGGCACGCTGCCGGAGATGTTGACGGACGTGGAGTTTTCGCCGGGGCGGAAATTCGAGTTGAGCGACGGACGTATCTTTTCCGTGGATGCGCACGAGGCGGTGGTGGGAAGTTTCGCGGCGGAGAAGCTCGGGTTGAAGACGGGCGATACGTTTCATCCCTTTCACGGGCTGACCTTCGACGAGAAGACGCAGCATGCGGAGACTTACACGGTGACGGGCGTGTTGGAGCCGACGAATACGCCGGCGGACCGGGTGATTTGGATTCCGCTCGGGGGGATTCAGAAAATGAGCGGGCACGATCCGCGCGCGGCGACGGATATCAGCGCGGTGTTGATTCAACTGCGGGCGAGCACGGCGGGGTTCATGCTCGACATGATGTATAACCGGCAGGGCAATCGCCTGACCTTCGCGTATCCGGTGGGGACGATCGTGGCGGAGTTGTTTCAGAAGATTTCGTGGTTCGATCGCGTGTTGGAGCTCGTCGCGTATCTGGTGGCGCTGGTGGCGGCGGGGAGTGTGTTGGCGAGCATCTACAATTCGATGAGTGCGCGCCGGCGGGATCTGGCGATTTTGCGAGCGCTCGGGGCGAAGCGGCGGACGATTTTCGGGGCGGTGGTGTGCGAGGCGGCGGTGATTGGGGTGATAGGAGCGGTGGTGGGGTTGGGAATTTACGTCGGGTTGTTCAGCGGTGTGGCGGGCGTGGTGCGGGCGCAGACGGGCGTGGTGCTCGATGTGTGGAAGTGGGAAGCGGTGCTGGCGATTGCGCCGGCGGCGATGGTGGCGTTGTGCGCGCTGGGGGGAATCGTGCCGGCGGTGAAGGCGTATCGCACGCCGGTGGCGGAGACCCTCGCTCCGGTGTCGTGAGAAAAGCGTGAATGCTCGTGCTACTCACTTCTGCGGCGGGGCAAAGCTTTTGACGGTTGGTTCACGGTGTGCAGCGTTTTGACGATGATGAAAGTTTTTGGAGCGATGATGGCGGCGGTGGTGATGAGCGCGGGGGCGGTGTGGGCGCAGGAAGCGGCGCCGGCGGGAGAGCCGGAAGTGGAGAACGGTTATCTGGTGCTCGGTTTCGATCGGCTGGCGGCGTTTCAATTCGTGGCGCCGCCGTTCGATCCGAATGCGGATGCGAACACGCCTCCGCCGACGGGCGAGGAGCAGATTCCCGCGCAGGTGAAAGCGTGGAGTGGGAAGAAGGCGATCGTGACGGGCTACATGTTGCCGACGCGGATGGCGGAGGGGCTCGTGACGGAGTTTCTTTTGGTGAAGGATCCGGCGATGTGCTGTTACGGCACGGTGCCGAACATGAACGAGTGGGTGGTGGTGAAGATGGCGAAAGGAGTGCGGCCGTTGATGGACGTGCCGATCGCATTTCACGGCGAGTTCAAGGTCGGAGCGATGTTCGAGAACGGCTACATGACCGGGATCTATCTGCTCGAAGGGGAGAAGATGGGAGAGGTCCGCGGCTGACGCCGCGGAAAGATCCAAGCGCTCCAAGATCCAAGCTCCGAATTTGGAGATTTGGGATTGGAGGTTCTCTGGAGCTTGGAGCTTGGGATTTGGAGCTTCGCGCGCGGGTCGCGCGCGTGTCAGCGCGAGATGTCGCGTTGCGTGAGGATTTTGAAGCCGCAGCGATTGAGGGCTTGGGCGGCGACGTCGATGTCTTCGACGTGGAGGACGAGAGCGGCTTCGTCGGACGGGCGTTTGATGAAGCTGTAAACGTAGTGGACGTTGATCTCGGCGATGAAGAGAGCGGAGAGGACGCCGCGTAGTTTCGATTCGTTGCCGATCTCGACGGCGAGGACCTCGCATTCGGTGTAGGGAAAATCGTTGTTCACCATCAGCTCGCGGGCCTTGTCGGGATCGTCGACGATCACGCGGATGATGGCGCTGTCGGTGGTATCGAGGACGGTGATCGCCATGATGTGGACGTTGTTGTCCTTGAAGAGGGCGACGAGGTCGTTGAGCCGGCCGACGCGATTTTCGGCGAAGACGGAGAATTGCTTTACCGGATCCTGGGCGATCGAGAGATGCGGTGTGGGCATGGCGGGGAAACGTGGGCAGGGGGGCCTTGGTGGTCAATCGCGGGCTGGCGAACGCGGCGGCGGGCACCTACGGTGCGCGGGTGGGATCCGATCTGCCTGAGCACCATGCGGCGATGCAGCGGCGGGCGCGCGCGAGTGCGTCGCTGGTGTTGCGCGGCATCGTGCTGAATGTGGTGGCGGCGGCGTTGAAGTTTGCGGGAGGAATTTTCGGGAACACGTATGCGCTGATCGCGGATGGCGTGGAGTCGCTGCTGGATATTTTGTCGTCGGTGCTGGTGTGGGCGGGGTTTCGCGTGGCCTCGCGTCCGCCGGATGAAGACCATCCGTATGGACATGGGAAGGCGGAGCCCTTGGCGGCGATGTCGGTGGCGGTGTTCATTTTTGCGGCGGCGGGATGGATTGGTTATCACGCGGTGCGCGAGATCATCACGCCGCATCAAGGGCCGCATTGGCTGACGCTGCCGTTGCTGGCGGGAATCGTGGGTGCGAAGGTGTGGTTTTCGCGGCGGTTGCGGGCGGCGGGAGAGGATGAGGACAGCACGGCGCTTGGGGCGGAGGCGGTGCATCATTATGCGGATGCGGTGACGTCGGCGGCGGCGTTTGTGGGGATCGCGATCGGGGTGATCGGAGGCGAAGGCTATGAAGCGGCGGACGATTGGGCGGCGTTGCTGGCGTGCGTGGTCATCGCATTCAACGGAGTAAACATGCTCAATCGCGCGTTGAGTGACGTGATGGATACGGCGGTGCCGGAGACGTTGGAGAACGAAGTGCGGGCGCGGGCGTTGGAGGTGCCGGGCGTGCGGGCGTTGGACAAGTGTCGCGTGCGGAAGAGCGGGTTGAGTTACCTCGTGGATATTCAGGTTTGCGTGGATGGAGAGATCACGGTGCGGGAAGGGCACGACATCGCGCATGCGGTGAAGGATGCGCTGCTCGCGTCGAGCCTGCGCGTGATCGACGTGTCGGTGCATGTGGAGCCGATGAAGCACCCGGAGTGATTTTGCCGGTCGAAAGACGGCTGGTGGTTGCCGCAAAAAACGCCCAGCTTGGCACAACGACTGCGGAAGATTTCGCAATGGACGCGGCATCTTTCGCAGAAAACACGCAGCCAGCGGTCGTCTTCGGGCGTTAGCTGCCGCCATGTATCACCCAGAATTCACCATGTCGAAGCGCACCTCGAAACCCCTCGCGACGAACAAGCATCTACTGAAGTGGGTGGAGAAAATCGCGGATCTCACGATGCCGTCGTCGATCCACTGGGTGGATGGATCGAAGGAGGAATACGATGCGCTGTGTGCGGAGATGGTGGCGGCGGGAACGGCGATCAAGTTGAACGAGAAGCTTTGGCCCGGGTGTTATTATGTGCGTTCCGATCCGGGCGACGTGGCGCGGGTGGAAGACCGGACGTTCATCTGCTCGCTGTCGAAGGACACGGCGGGTCCGACGAACAATTGGGAGAATCCCTTCGAGATGCGGAAGAAACTGAAAGGGCTTTTCCGCGGGTGCATGAAAGGACGGACGATGTATGTGCTCCCGTTCAGCATGGGGCCGGTGGGATCGCCGATGTCGCAGATCGGCGTGCAGATCACGGATTCGCCCTACGTCGTGGTGAACATGCGGATCATGGCGCGCATTGGCCTGGACGTGTTCAAGGAGATCGACAAGGCGGAGAAGCGGGTGGTGCCCTGCGTGCATTCGGTGGGCGCGCCGCTGGCGAAAGGGGAGAAGGACGTTCCGTGGCCGTGCAACAAGGAGAAGTATATCGTGCATTTCCCGGAGACGCGGGAGATTTGGTCCTACGGATCTGGATACGGCGGGAATGCGTTGCTTGGGAAGAAATGTTTCGCGTTGCGGATCGCGTCCAACCTGGCGCGCGACGAAGGCTGGATGGCGGAGCACATGTTGATTCTGGGCGTGGAGAATCCGAAAGGGGAGAAGACGTATGTCGCGGCGGCGTTTCCGAGCGCGTGCGGGAAGACGAATTTCGCGATGATGATTCCGCCGGCGCATTTTCAGAAGAAAGGCTGGAAGGTGTGGACGGTCGGCGACGACATCGCGTGGCTGAAGCCGGATGCGAACGGGCGATTGCATGCGATCAATCCCGAGGCGGGTTTCTTCGGGGTGGCGCCGGGCACGTCGATGAAGACGAATCCGAATGCGATGGCGGCGCTCGCGAAGAATACGATCTTCACGAATGTCGCGCTGACGCGCGACGGCGGCGTGTGGTGGGAAGGCATGACGGACGAGCCGCCGGAAGAGTGTCTCGACTGGCGGGGCAATGTGTGGACGCCGGCGATGGGGAAAGAAGGCGTGAAAGCGGCGCACCCGAATGCGCGGTTCACGGCGCCGGCGTCGCAATGTCCGACGATCGATCCGGATTGGGAGAAGCCTGAAGGCGTGCCGATCAGTGCGATCATTTTTGGCGGACGCCGGGCGACGACGATGCCGCTGGTTTATCAGGCGTTCAACTGGACCTCGGGCGTTTACATGGGCGCGACGATGGGCTCGGAGATGACGGCGGCGGCGGCGGGCACGATTGGCAAAGTGCGGCGCGATCCGATGGCGATGCTGCCATTCTGCGGATATCACATGGGCGATTATTTCCGCCACTGGATCAAGATGCAGCGGACGTTGAGCCGGACGCCGCGGGTGTTTCACGTGAACTGGTTTCGGAAGGACAAGGACGGAAAGTTCATGTGGCCGGGCTTTGGGGAAAACATCCGTGTGTTGAAATGGATCGTGGATCGCTCGCGCGGCCGGGCGCTGGGGCGGGAGACGCCGATTGGCTGGATGCCGGGCTATGACGACATCGAATGGACGGGGCTGAATTATCCGCGGGAGAAGTTCGAGGAGCTGCAGGCGTTCGATCATGCGGCCTGGCGCCGGGAGGTGATCGAGCACGAGGAGTTGTTCATCGACCTGCACGATCATCTGCCGAAAGAACTGATCTTCGAGCGGGAGCTGTTGATTTGTCGGATGTAGTCGGAAGGGAAGATTCGGTGGAGCGCGGGTGTCGTCGGGCGCGTTGAACGCCCGGCGAGACGGCGGGCTTCGGAACAGACTGGGCGGGAATCAGTCGGTGGCGGTGACCATGCGCTGGCTGACGTTGTTCGTTCTGCTGATTTCCGGGCTGCACGCGCGTCCGGAGCATGCGGCGCTGTTGCAGGAAGTGGCGAATGAGTGGCTGGATGAGCGGGACCGGTGGGCGTTTACGCAGGTGGTGCGTGAGTTCGATGGAGAGCGGTTGAAGGAAGAGCGGGTGGAGAGCTACGATCCGTCGCGCGGTTACGCGACGCGGTGGAAGTTGATTTCGGTGAACGGCGCGCCGCCGGATGCGAAGCGCGCGAAGGAGTGGGCGGAGCGCAAGAACAAGAAGAAGCGGAAGCCGCGGGCGGAGCTGGCGCAGAATTTCGATTTCGCGAATGCGAAAGTGGTGGAGGAGAGCAGCGACATCATTCGCTACGAACTCCCGTTGCGCAGCACGATCGAGTGGTTGTTTCCGATCAGCAAAGTCGAGTTGATCGTGACCATCAACAAAGCCGGTCCGGCGCTCGAGCAGGTGCAGGCGCGAATCGCGGAGCCGCTGCGGGTGGCGTTGGGTTTGGCGCGGATTCTCGACATCGATCTCGATGTGCAGATGGAGCCGCCTCCGCCGCAGGATCCGGCGGATGCGAGACCGAGCGGCTCGGCGCAGGCGGTGGTGACGAAGTTCGGAAATCGGGTGGAATATTTTTGGACGGATTTCCGGAGAGTCGCGGCGCCGGCTTCGTTCGAAGGCGAACGGGATCGCGCGGAGGGAAACTGACGCGGCGTGGGTGAGCGAGCTTGCGGCGCGAGCGGTGGAGGTGGTGACGGTTTCGTGGGTTAACGAAGAATTTACTTAGCCTCGGGGGCACTTGTGCCGAGTAAGGCGGAGTTCCCCATGTCTCTTGATCGCGCGACCATTGTAACTTTGGGCAGCAAGCTGGCGCCGGCGGCGGCGATATTCGGGCGGCTGCGGGAGTTGTTGGACGATCCGGACACCGGCTCGGAAGAAATTGTGGCGCTGATCCGTCTCGATCCGGCGCTGACGTTTCACGTGATCCGGATGAGCAACAGCGTGATCTTCGGATTGCGGGAGCAGAACGATTCGCTCGAAGGCGCGGTGGGGCGCGTGGGGTTTCGCGAGATTTACCGGCTCGTGGGTTTGGCGGCGACGCATCAGATTTGTCAGGGAGATCTGCGCAATTATCGGCTGAAGGCGTCGCGGTTGTGGGAGAATTCGATCGCGACGGCGGCGGCGGCGGAAGTGTTGGCGGGGCCGGCGAAAATCGAGCCGGGGCTGGCGTATACGGCGGGACTTTTGCGGACGGTGGGGCGCGTGATCATCGACGGTCATTCGGCGGGCCGCGTGTATCCAGGCGAAGCGGAGTGGCCGGCGGTGCACGAATGGGAGCGATCGGTTTTTGGGATCACGGCGGCGGAAGTGACGGCGATGCTGCTCGAGCACTGGCGTTTTCCGGTGGAGATCGTGAGTGCGGTGCGCGGGCATCTGGAACCCTTTGCGTTGGCGGAGTCGAATGTCGGCGCGTGTGTGTTGAATCTCGCGAGCGGAGTGGCGGCGCGGTTCGGATTGGATTTGCCGGGCGAGACGGGGCATTGGGCGTGCACCCAAGCGAAGCTCACGCTGGCCAATGTGACGGAGCCGGTGCTCGAGGAATGTGCGACGCGGGCGCGGGAACACTATTCGGCGCTGTGTTCGGGCGTGGGGAAGTAGGCCGACGTAGGAGGCCGTCATAGCGCCTACGGAGTGGCGCCCTCCAACGGGAGTGAGACGTTATTCGCGTGCTTCGGGTGGGGTGAAGCCGCGACGGAGGACGGTTTCGGCGATGGCGCCGGTGATGTCGCGGTTGAGGTAGAGATTGCCGCAGGCCAACTTGCGCGGCGCGGTCGAGTGCGTTCGGACGGCGAGGGAAGAGGCCGGCGGGGCGTGAGCTGGTGAAAGATGTCTTCGCCGTATCCGGAAGGATGATTCACGCCGCCGGCGGGGAGACGGCCTCGATGAGGATGTCCATGAACGCGGTGTGGACCTGGGCTTCGAAGGTGGGGTCGGGCAAAGGAAGTCCGGCGGGCGGGTGTCTGCGGGGATCGGGGACGGCCGGCGGGTTCGCGCTCGCCGGGGCGGGGCCGGTGGGGTTAGGGAATTCGTGCGACTTTCGGGCTCCGGCCGTGTTTTGGGCATGAACGATGACACTCCAGTGCAAACCCAAACCACGGGACTAATCACCCCGCCCGACTTCACGACGTTCATGCGAAACTATCAGGACATGGTTTATTCCACGGCGGTGCGGCTGGTTGGCAACGAGGCGCAGGCGGAGGACATATCCCAGGAAGTTTTCCTGAAGGCGTATGAGCGTTTCGATTCGCTGCAGGCCAGTCCGACGGCTGGCGGGTGGCTCAAGACCGTGGCGACGAATTTGTCGCTGAACCATCTCTCGCGCTATCGGAAGCGCTGGCGTTTCTTTTCGGAGTTTCGCCGGGACGACAGCGGAGGGGAGTCGGACGAGCCGGAGGTCGAGTTTGCGGCGCCGGATTCATTTTTCTCGGGAGTCGATGCCGGCGAGCGGCGGGCGTGGGTGGAGAAGGCGTTGGAGCAACTCCCGGAGCATCAGCGCGTGCCGCTGGTGTTGTTTCACTTTGAGGAGATGCCCTATGACGAGATTGCGAAACGCCTGGGGGTCTCGCTCGCGAAGGTGAAGACGGATATTTTGCGGGCGCGGGCTGCGCTGGCGCAGATCCTCGCGCGTAGTGGAACGTCACACGAAAAATTCAGCGCATAAAGTCATGAAACCCTCTCCGGAAGAACTCGAAAAGATGATCCATGAAACGTTGCGGTCGCTGCCGGAGCGGCGGGCGCCGCGGTCGTTGGAGTCGCGCGTGATGGCGGCGATCGCGGCGCGGGAGGCGCTGCCGTGGTGGCGTCAGTCGTATCGCGCGTGGCCGCTGGCGGCGCGGGTGGTGTTTGTGGTGGTGTCGGTGGGGCTCGCGGCCGGGTTGATGCTGGCGACGGTGGGAGCGATGACGGATTTGCGCGGCAGCGACGTGTCGCGGTTTTTTGCGACGCCGCTGTTGTGGATCGAGATCGCGCGGAATGCGATGGCGAGCATGGCCAGCGTGGGCGCGGTGATTGTGCGCCAGATCCCGACGCTGTGGCTGTATGGCGGGCTGGCGGTGTTTGTGGCCGCGTATGTGGCCATGTTTGGAATTGGTGCGGCGGCTTATCGGACGTTGATCGCGCGGCGATAGGTCGGAGCGATGCAGTTCAGGAACCACGAATGAACACGAATGAACACGAAGTCGGAGAGGCAGCGGTGTTATTGGGTCGAATGGGCGTTCGTGTGCTTTCGAGGCGATGAATGGTGTTAATGAATAATCCCGGCTGAAAACTTTTGTATTTAATGAAAACTCCACTTCGACGTTTTGCCCTGTGGCTCGCGCTGGCGATTGCGCTGGCGCCGGGCTCTTTCCTGAACGGGCAGGAGGATCAAGCCCCGGCGGCGCCCGTTGTCCTGCAGGCGGCACCGGTGGCGCCCGATGGGCCGGCGACGCCGGTGGCGGATGAGAACGAGAAGAGCGAAAGCGATGCGCCGGCGGGATTGCGACGGCTGGATGTGGAAGAGTCGGCGGAGCCTGCTCAGGAGGAAGCGGCGGAGGAAGAATCTGCGGCGGAGCAGCCGAAGGCGGCGGAAGAGCCGGCGCAGCCGGAGCGCATTTATCGTGAGCGCGGCGAACGCGTGGGCTTTGGCGAGAATTCGGAATTGGGGGCCGACGAGCAGGCGGAAGTCGTGGTGTCGATCTTCGGCTCTTCGACGTCCGAAGGGCGCGTGCGTGATTCGGTCGTGTCGATTCTGGGTTCGAGCACGGCGAGTGGCGAAGTTCGCGGCGAGGTGGTGGCGGTGTTGGGAAATTCGCGGCTGCTCGATGGCCGGGTGGGCGGTGCGGTGGTTTCGGTGTTGGGCAATACTTACGTGAATGGCCGGGTGAACGGGGAAGTGGTGGCGGTGTTGGGGAATGTGGAACTCGGGCCGAAGGCGGAGGTGCATGGCGAAGTCGTGTGCGTGGGCGGGCGACTGATTCGCGATCCGGCGGCGGTGGTGCATGGGAAGGTGAACAATGTGGCGTTCGGTTTCACGCTGGGCGGATTCGAGTGGCTGCAGGCGTGGGCGAGAAAGTGTCTGGCGTGGGGGCGGCCGCTGGCGTTTGGAGAGAATCTGATGTGGGCGTGGTGGCTGGCGCTCGGGTTTCTGGCGTTCTATGTCGTGCTCGGGTTGTTTTTCCCGCGCGGGGTGGAAAAGTGTGCGCAGACCTTCGAGGACAGTCCGGGGTATTCGATCCTCACGGCGATTTTGGTGACGTTGCTGACGCCGCTCGCGGGGGTGGTGTTGGCGATCACGGTGCTGGGAGCGCCGGCGCTGCTGATCGCGTTGCTCCTTGCGGGATTGTTCGGGAAGGCGGTGATGCTGGCGTGGATCGGGCGGCGGATTACGAATTATTTTCCGGGGCCGTTGTCGGGGCCGGCGATGGCGGTGTTGGTGGGCGGTGCGATTGTGCTGCTGCTTTATACGATACCCTTCGTCGGATTCTTCGTGATGAAGCTGCTCTCGTGGCTCGGGGTGGGCGTAGTGGCTTATACGATTATTCGAATGAACCGGCGGCCGACGGTGGTGGCGCCGGGAGTCGTGATGGCGCCGGGTGGGGCGAGTGTGAGCGCGACGCCGGGGGTGGCGGCGGTTGCGCCGCAGGTTCCGGTGGTGGAAGTGACGGAAGCGGGGATGCCGCCGCCGGTGACGGTGGTGCCCTCCGTGTCGATGGTGCCGCCGCCGGTGCCGCCGGTGGTGAGTGGGCGGGTGGTGATTTCGGCGGCCACGCTGCCGCGGGCGGGTTTTTGGGTTCGGATTGGTGCGTCGGCGCTCGATCTGTTGATCGTGGGAATCGCGGTGAGCTTGATGCCGGATTTCTGGCAGCCGAACCTGATGCTGATCTTTGCGGCGTATTGCTGCGTGATGTGGGCGTTGAAAGGGACGACGGTCGGCGGGATTATCTGCGGGTTGAAGCTGGTGCGGTTGGACGATCGGAAAGTCGATTGGGCGACGGCGATCGTGCGGGCGTTGGGTGGATTTCTTTCGCTGGCGGCGGCGGGGGTCGGCTTCATCTGGGTGGCGTTCGACGACCAGAAGCAATCGTGGCATGACAAGATTGCGGGCACGACAATCGTGCATGTGCCGAAAGGTGTGTCGCTGGTGTAGCGGGGAAGGATAGACGCGCCGGCGTGGTGGGCGTGCGCGTGATCGTGGTCGTAGTCGTGATCGGCTTGCGGTGTGGTGAGGGGGGGAAGGCGGGTAGAGCATGAGGGCGAGGGCGAGCACGAGCACGATTACGAGCACGAGCACGGGGGAGCGGGAGAAATCTGGCTGGCGGGGGCGGGCGGAAGGCTGAAAGCTTTCCGTCTATGTCAAAGCCACTGGTTGGACTCATCATGGGCAGCACGTCGGATTGGGAGACGATGCAGCATGCGGCGGCGCAGCTCGAGGCGCTGGGAGTTCCGTTCGAAAAGCGCGTGGTGAGCGCGCATCGGACGCCGAAGTTGATGGTGAGTTATGCGGAGAGCGCGGAACGGCGCGGGTTGCGCGTGATCATTGCGGCGGCGGGCGGGGCGGCGCATTTGCCGGGGATGACGGCTTCGATGACGGCGTTGCCGGTGTTGGGGGTGCCGATCGAATCGCATGCGTTGAAGGGGATGGATTCGCTGCTTTCGATTGTGCAAATGCCGGGCGGGGTGCCGACGGCGACGTTTGCGATTGGGAAGGCGGGCGCGATCAATGCGGCGCTGTTTGCGGCGTCGGTGCTGGCGGCGACGGAGCCGGAGATTGCGCGGGCGTGGAAGAAGTTTCGCGCGGATCAGACGGCGAAGGTGTTGAAGGCGAAGTTGCCGTGAGGGTTTTGTTTACAGGAAGCGATCGAGCGAGCACACGGATGTGAAATGATACCTCCGGGAAAAACGATCGGCGTGCTGGGTGGCGGGCAGTTGGGGCGGATGTTTGCGCAGGCGGCGCAGGCGATGGGGTATCGCGTGCATGTGTATGAGCCGCAGGCGAACTGCCCGGCGGGTGCGGTGGCGAACAGGGAGGTGAATGCGAGCTACGAGGATTTGCGGGCGTTGAAGGAATTCGCGCGCGAGGTGGATGTGATCACCTACGAGTTCGAGAATATTCCCTCGGAGCCGCTCGCGGCGATCGCGCCGCTGGTGCCGCTGCATCCGCGGGCGGAGGTGCTGCATATTTGTCAGAATCGTCAGCGCGAGAAAGCGTGGCTGCGGGCGAATGGAATTCCGCACGTGAAGTTTGCGGAGGCGTTGGATGGCGACATTGCGGCGGCGGTGGCGCAAGTCGGGCGGCCGTGCGTGGTGAAGACGGCGGATTTCGGCTACGACGGGAAAGGGCAGATGAAGATCAACACGGACGAAGAACTCGCGCAGGCGGTGGCGATTTTTCGCGGGCGGCGGTGCGTGGTGGAGCGCTGGGTGGATTTTCAGCGGGAGGTGTCGGTGGTGGTGGCGCGTTCGTCGGCGGGAGAAACGCGGGCGTTTCCGGTGGCGGAGAATATTCATTCGCGGCACATCCTGGATTTTTCGATCGTGCCGGCGCGGATCGGAGCGGGGATTGCGCGGGAAGCGGAGATGCTGGCGACGTCGATTGCGGAAAAGCTGGGCGTGGTGGGGCTGATCGCCGTCGAGATGTTTCTGGCGAACAATGGGGAAGTGTTGGTGAACGAACTTGCGCCGCGGCCGCATAATTCCGGGCACTGGTCGATGGACGGGTGTGAGACGAGTCAGTTTGAGCAGCACGTGCGCGCGGTGTGCGGATTGCCGCTGGGGCCGGTGGGGGTGCGCGAACCGACGGTGATGGTGAACATCCTCGGCGACGCCTGGAAGTGGCGAGAAGGCGTGTTGGAAGGTCCGCCGAACTGGGCGGCGATTTTAGGCGAGCCGGCGGCGAAGCTGCATCTTTACGGGAAGGCGGAGCCGCGGGTGGGGCGGAAGATGGGACACTTCAACGTGCGCGGACGTGAGATCGAGGCGGTGATCGAGAAGGCGCGGGAGTTGAAGGCGAAGTTGTAGGCGCGGGGTGCGGGCGGGTGATGAGATGCTACGTCAATTCGGCACGCAGGGACGCGTGCCGCCACGGGAGAGCGATGAGGCGGCGTGGTAGTCGGCGGGGGTGTCGAGGTCGTGCGCGAGTTCGGGGGCGTCGATGGTGGCGACGCGATCGGGATCCGCGTTGAGGAGGGTGCGGGCGCCTTCTTCGCCGGTGAGGGCGGCGAGCGTCGGGAAATGTTCGCGGAGAAAGAGGGCGGGGGCGGCGTTGCGGTTGAGGTAGCGTGACGCGACGATGTTGCGCGACGTGGCGCGTTGGGCGGAAACGAGGCGATCGATGGTGGACGTGTTGAATGCGGGCTGGTCGCAGAGCGCGATGAGGGCGGCGTCGAGAGAGCGGGAGAATTGTTGAAGGATCGCGATGCCGGTGCGGATGGAGGAGGCCATGCCTTCGGGCCAGGCGGGATTTTCCGCGACGAGCACGGGGAGGCGGGCGAGGAGCGGGCGGATGCGTTCGGCGTGAGCGCCGAGGACGACGACGACGGGCCAGGCGGGTGAGGCGAGGGCGGCGTCAACGGCGTGGAGGAGGAGCGGGCGGCCGTTTAGGGGAAGAAGTTGTTTCGGCTCGCCCATGCGAGTCGACGCGCCGGCCGCGAGGATGATGGCGCCGAAGCGGAACGGAGTGGTTTCGGTGGGAGGCACGGAAGCAGCGAAGAAGATGAAGCGACTTATCTATCCGTGGATGGGCTGCTTTCTGTGTCGGAGCGGGCGGGCGTCGCGGTTCGAGAGGAACGCCTGGATTTCGGCGACGATGCTGAGGGCGACCTCTTCGGGAGTTTCGGCGCCGAGGTCGAGGCCGACGGGGGCGTGGAGGCGGTGGCGGGTTTCGGGGGCGATCGAGGTGCCGGTTTTTTCCAGATCGGCGAGAATGCGTTCGGCGCGTTTCCTGGGGCCGAGCAGACCGATGTAGCGAAAATTTGGAGACGCGAGGAGGTCGCGGAGAATGGGGACGTCGTGGACGTAGTGGTGGGTCATCACGACGGCCAGGCTGTTGGGGATCGAAGGGAGGCGGGAAACGAGTTCGGCGGCGGGTGCGACGATCACCTGGTCGGCGAGCGGGAAGCGTGGCGCAGTGGCGAAATCGCGACGCGGATCGGCGAGGGTGACGTGCCAGCCGAGTTCTTTGGCCATGCGAATCAGCGGGCGGGCGTCGTCGCCGGCACCAAAGACGTGGAGCGCGGTGGGCGCGGGGAGCGGGTTGAGAAACGTGCGGACGGACGGCTCGCTGGTGTTCGCGGCGACATCGGAGGCGAGGTGGGTGCCGATGTTTTTTGAGGCGGTGGACTGGTAGATGACGGCGAGATCGGTGGGGCGATGAGCGGCGAGGTTGGTGGCGACGGTGGTGGCCCAGGAAGGACGCGGCGGGAGTTTTTCGATCAGGACTTGAACGACGCCGTGGCAGCCGAGACCGACGCCCCAGACGAGGTCGTTTTCGGACGTGGTGTCGTAGGTGACGAGTTCGGGCGTGCCGGTGGCGAGGACGCGGGTGGCGCGGGCGAGGACGTCTTCTTCGAGGCAGCCGCCGCTGACCGATCCGATGCGCTCGCGATCGGCGGTGACGAGAAGACGCGCGCCGGGGCGGCGGTAGGAGGAGCCGGAAACGGTGACGAGCGTGGCGAGGGCGGAAGGCTGATCGGAGCGGTTGAGGTGGCGGACGATCGCGGCGAGCTCGTTCATGAAGGCGGTCGGAGGATGAGCGGGTGTGCGCGAGACGCAACGGCGGGAGGAAGCGTTGCGAAGAGGAAGCAGAAATCCCGGCGAGGGCGAAAGAAGCTCGCGGCGGTCGGGGCTGGGATTCGCGACGCCGGCGCGGCTACGAGCGGCGGGTGCGTTGGAGCAAGGTGTCCAATTGTGCGCGGTAGCTGCGACTGAGGCGAAGCTTGGTGTCGTTGCTCATGAACACGGCGTAATCGCCATACAGCGCGGATTCGACGCGGCGGACGTGCGCGATGTTGACGATGAACGAGCGGTGAATGCGGAGAAAGCGTTCGGAATCGAGCCGCTGTTCGATGCTCTGGAGCGTTTCGCGCACGAGCTGGGTTTTGTCGACGGTGTGCACTTTTACGAAGTCGCCCTGGGCTTCGACCCAAAGGATATCGCGGGCGTTCACGAAGTGCATGGCGCCTTCGACTTTGATGACGACGCGGTCGGCCAGATCCACGTCGACGGAAGGCGCTGCGGGCGCGGGAGTGGGTGTGGGCTGCAATCGTTTCACGTGTTCGAGGAGCGTCTCCACTTGTTTCGCGAGGTAGGCTTGATCGCTGCGGCGGACGGTTTCCTTGGCGCGTTGGAGGGCGGCGGAGAATCGGGCGTTGCTGAAAGGTTTCAGCAGGTAATCGAGCGCGGAGACTTCGAACGCCCGCACGGCGTGCTGGTGGTAGGCGGTTACGAAGACGACCACGGGCCGTTCGGAGGGAGGAATGGCGGCGAGGGTTTCGAAGCCGTCGAGCCGCGGCATTTGAACATCGAGAAACACGACGTCGGGGCGTTGGGTGCGGATCGTGTCGATGGCCATCTGGCCATCCGAGCAAAAGCCGACGGTTTCGACCTCGGGGTCGGCGTTGAGCAGAAGCTGGAGTCCTTCTCGAGCGAGCGGCTCGTCGTCCACGACCAATACTCGGATGCGTTTCATGAGTGAACAGGTCGCTCCATCTCACGCCATGGCAAGCTCAGGCATGCGAGCATGCCGCCGTCGGGCCGGGCTTTCAGCTCGATGCGATGATGGGCGCCGTAGATGTGAGCGAGCCGTGCGCGGGTGTTGGCGAGGCCGATGCCCTGGCGTCGGTCGGAACGATCGGCGGGAAGCGCGGCGGGTTCGTCGGGCTGGTCCGGGCCATCGTTTTCGATTTCGATGTGGAGCCGATCGGACACGCGTTTGGCGGCGATGCGCACGGTGCCGGGGGCGCGACGTTTGGAGATGCCGTGCTTGATCGCGTTTTCGACCAAAGGCTGGAGCAGCAGATTCGGGACGCAGGCCTGCAGTGTGGCGGGTTCGATGGCGCACTCGAGCAGCAGTTTTTCGCCGAAGCGGATTCGTTCGATGTGCAGGTATCTTTGGATGAAATCCACCTCGTCGGCGAAAGCGACTTCGTGGCGGCCGGTGCGGTCGATCGCGAGGCGCAGCAGCATGCTGAGTTCGGCGATGACATCGATGGCGGCGTCGTTGCGCTGTTGGCGGACGAGGGTGGCGACGGCGTTGAAGCTGTTGAAGAGAAAGTGCGGATGGAGTTGTCCGCGGAGTGTCTGCAGTTCCGCCTGCGCGAGTTTCGATTCGAGCTGGGCGGCGCGCAGTTCGAGCCGGATCGATTCCTCCACGTGCTGCCGGTGGCGGAAATGTTTATCGATCGCCAGCGTCGCCGAGAAGAACCCGCAGTAGATGAGAAAGTCGAAGGGCAGGAGCACGAGGGCGGTGGTGACGTATCCGCTCCACGCGGTCGCTTCCCAGGACTCGGCGGAGTCGGCCCATACCTGTAGCATGCGAACGCCGAACCGAAGATTCCCGACTGCGATCAGCAGCGCGATGCTACCGAGCGCGAGTCGCAAGGCGTTTCGGCGCAGCGTTCCCTTGGCCAGGGGAAATCGCTGAATCATGATCCACATGATGGGCAGCGCGAGGGGCCAGACGATCCACGCGGTGGCGTCCCATGCGGAGAGGGCGAGCTCCTGTCCTCGCGCCTGCATGCGGTCCCATGCGGTGCGTTGCACGCTGAAGCCAACGTGCAACAATATCCCGGTTGCGATCACCAGCGGGAGTTGCACGCGCCAGACGACCTGCCCGTCTTGGGAAAGGAGAATCGCGCGAAGGCGAGCGACGAGGGCCGGCATGAAGCAGGCAGGTAGGGTGTTGCGGCGCGCGGTCGCAAACGAAAATCCCCCCGGTATTAGGATGAACGTTCGTCGCGAGAAGTGGGCCATCTGTCGCAAGATGGGGGAGTTTGGTCGCAAATCGGAGTTGAGATTATGACACAGCCTCACTTCGTTTCGGGGCGAACTCAGTGAGAGGGGACCGGCCGACTTGGCGGAAATCCCTCTGCTAAAACACAACACACAACAACGAAGCTATGAACGTTAGGCCTGTTCGGAGCGGGGTGCTGCGTGCACTCACGAAATACAGCCGTCCTTCAGGGGACGCTTTGTTGGTAAAAACGGTAGCGGTTCAAAATTCTGGGGATGTGCAGGAAGGCATTCAGCACGCCGTCAGAGCAAAACGAAGCGAAGTCGATCGCTCTTCGCATAACACAACACGCAAACTGATGAACAATCGTTCCGAAAATAACAGCGAACGCGCGAGCGCGTCCGCGGACCAGTTCAGGCGGCGCGGCCGGCTATTTGCGGCCAAGGCGCTCCTTTTGGGGGCAGGGTTGCTGGGCGCCGGGACGGCGTTCGCACAAAGCAATGTCGATGGAGCCATCTCGGGTCGCACGGGCGGCGCCGGAACCGTCGTGGTGGAAAATCCGGCGACAGGTGTCCGGAAAAGCACTACAGTCGGAACCGATGGCTCGTATCGTATTGGTGCGCTTCCGCCGGGCAGCTACACGGTGACTTACACGGCGACCGACGGTGCGGCGCCTGAAACCCAGGATGCGGTCGTGAATATCAACACGACCACGAGCGTCGAATTCGACGATCTCATTCGGCTCGAGGTGTTCCGTGTCAGCGGATCGTCGATCAACCCGATCGATTTCCAGAAGACGGAGTCGGTCACGGTGCTCAACGAGCGCATGCTCGATGCGCTGCCCATCGCACGGAATGTGAATTCTGTGGCGCTGCTGGCTCCGGGCACGACGCTCGGCGATACGGCGTTCGGTAATCTCGTCACGGGGCCGCTCATTTCTTTTGGCGGCGCATCGGTGGCGGAAAATGCGTTCTTCGTGAACGGATTCAATATTTCGGATTTCCGGACCGGCACGGCGCCCAACGTGGTTCCGTTCGAGTTCTACTCGCAATTCGAGGTGAAGACCGGCGCCTACTCGGCGGAGTTCGGTCGTTCGACGGGCGGCGTGGTGAATGCGGTGACGAAGAGCGGCACGAATGAGCGCCGCGCGTCGATCAACACCTACTATGAACCGAATGGTGGCCGCTGGCTGGCTCCGAGCTCCTATTATACGGAAGATGGGAAACGGACTCCGCTTGTTTATAATGGCGCGGATTACACCGAGGTGCTGAACACGAACGTTTCGTTCAGCGGCCCGATCATCGAGGACAAGCTGTTCTACCACGTCCTCTACAATGTTCGCAAAGTGAAGGATTATGACGTCACGACCGGCGGTTCGCGGTGGGAGGAAGCCCGCTCGGACGATCCGTTCTGGGGCGTGAAGATCGATGCGATTCCGCTGCCGAATCACCGCCTCGAATACACGGCGTTTCGCGACAAGACCGATGTGGTCACGGATCACTATGACTACGATCTGGCGACCCGCCGGCCGATCGCGTATTCGTCGCAGACGTTCGAGAAGCTCGGAGGCCTGACCCAGATCGGTCGTTACACGGGCACCTTCTTTGAAGATCTGACCGTTTCGGCTCTCTATGGTAAAGGCACGGCCAACCGCACGACGGGCGGCACGGTGGACAGCCAAGTGGCGGTTTACGATACGCGGACCGGTCATGACGACTGGCTCCTCGGCAATCCCGACCTGCTCGTGTCGAAGCCGGGAGCGAACAACGAAGACGTGCGCGAAGCGTTCCGTTTCGACGTGGAATACGTTTTCGACTTTGCCGGTTCGCATCGCCTGCGCGCGGGTTTGGATCGCGAGGATAATTCGAGCGCGAACTTCACCGCGTATTCGGGCAATGGTTACTATCGCTACTACACGGTGACGCCGGGCGATCCGCTCAGTGGTGGCGTCATTCCGGACGGGGTGACCGAGGTGGCTCGTCTTCGTGTTTACGAGCAGAGCGGTCACTTCTCGACCAAGAGCAATGCCTACTACGTCGAAGACAACTGGACGCTCATGAGCGACCGGCTCAACTTCCGCCTCGGCATCCGCAATGAAGAGTTCGAGAACCTGAACTCGAATGGGGAAACCTTCATCAAAGTGAAGAACCAGTGGGCGCCGCGCCTCGGTGTTTCGTTCGACGTCCGGGGTGATCAGAAGACGAAGGTATTCGCGAATTGGGGACGCTACCATCTGCCCATTGCTGCGAACACGAACATCCGCATGGCGGGCAACGAATACTTCACGCAGGACTACTACGTGCTCGAGGCGATCAACGACGACTCCACGCCCGTGCTTGGTCCTCAAATCGGAACCCAGACGGTTTATGCGAACGGCGAGATTCCGGACCCGCGCACGATCGTCGATTCGGAGATCAAGCCGATGTTTCAGGATGAGATCGTGATCGGCGCGCAGCACGAGCTGACCAAAAACTGGACGGTGGGCGTGCGCGGTATTTTCCGCGAATTGAAGTCGGCGATCGACGACGTGATCATCGATCACGCGCTCGTCGCTTATGCGGCGCGCAACAACATCGCCGATTTCGAGGCGCCGGGCGCGCACGCCTATGTGCTGACCAATCCGGGTTCTGACATTTCGATGTTCTGGGACATGGATGGCGACGGCACGCTCGATCCGATCACGTTGACCGCGGAGGATCTGCAATTCCCGGAAGCCAGTCGCAAATACTACGCGGCGGAGCTGTTCGTCGAAAAGGTTTTCGACGGCAAGTGGAGCCTGCAGGCCTCCTACACGTGGTCGCACAACTACGGTAACACCGAAGGCTATGTGCGCTCGGACAACGGTCAGGACGACGCGGGCATCACGTCGGCGTTCGACTCGCTCGGCCTGATGGAAGGCGCTTACGGCAATCTGCCGAACGATCGTCGTCACCAGTTCAAGGTGTTTGGCGCGTATTCGATCACCGATGAGATTCAGGTGGGTGCGAACGTGCTGCTGCAGTCGGGCCGTCCGATGAACTCCTTCGCGTTGCATCCGTCGGAGGAAGTGGCGCAGGGCTACGGGGCGGAGGCGTTCTACGACGTCGACGGCAACCTCGTTCCGCGTGGCTCGCTCGGCACGACGCCGTGGGTGTTCAACGTTGATTTCAGCGTCGCGTATCGTCCGAAGTGGGCGGGCGATCGCCTGACGCTCGGGCTGGATATCTTCAACATTCTCAATCGTCGCTCGACGACCGAGGTGTATGAACTGGCGACCTACGAAACCGGCGAGGTGAACCCGCGTTTCATGCTGCCGACCTCGTGGCAGACGCCGCGCTACATCCGCCTGTCGGCGAGCCTCGACTTCTGAGCGAAGACGAGACGAAGCAGTTGATTTAACGCTAACGACTCCCGGCGGATTTTCGCCGGGAGTTTTTTTGTGTTCTGGCGTCGGCGGAAACGAAGACGAGTTCGAGAGCGGACTGGGACTGGGCGTCGGCGAACGTGGGCCAGCCGGATTTGGGGGCGGGGCGGCCGAGGCGGAGCCATTTGCGAGCGGAGACGTTCGCGAGGCGGAGTGTGACGTGCTCGTCGGGGTGGGAGGCTTGCGATCGTGTATCAGCCCGGCGGGGACGCCGGGCTCCACCGACCAGGGCGATGTCGCGGACCTTCACTTCTCCGATGCCGCGCACGAAGAGGCGAAGGCGAGGCGGGTGACTGGGGTCGCCGTTCCAGGCGACGGGGGCGGCGTGCTCGCGGATGAAAGTGCCGCGAGGGCGAGCGGCGGAGGTTTGGAATTCGATGGTGTGGCAGGATTGGAGCGTGTGCCACGAGCCGTCGGGTTGTTGTTGTTCGACGCCGACGAGTTGAACGGCGGGCGCAAAATTCCAGACCTTGTAGCAAAGCTGCCATTCGCCGCCGAAGACGGGTTCGCCGCGAAGGAAGGCGCGGAGACGCGCGGCATCTTGGCGAACGATCTGTTCGTTGGGGCTGACGACGCGCGGATCGCGCGTGCGTTTCCACATGAGGCGCGCGGCGTGGACGCCGATTCGAAGCGCGGCTTGGAGGGAGTTTTCATCGCCTGCAAGCAGGCTCCTACTGCTGGCGAGCTCGCGCACAAGGAGATCGCGGGCGGCGAGAGAGTGGCGGAAGGTCACGCTCGCGCGGACGGGGAGCGGGAGTTTTTCGCGAACGGCGCGGCGGGCGAGACGGGCGAAGTGGCGCTCCTCGACCCGATAGGGCGCGAGCGGTTCGCGGCGCGAAACGGTGTCCCAGCGATCGTTGATCTCCCAGCGCGGATAACCGGAAAACGGATACACATCGGAAGCAAGGGCGACGCGGGCGGAGGCGCGGCCTTTGCTCTTTCCGAAGACGCGTTCGAAGCCGCGAGCGAGCATCTCGCGCGGATCGACGACGTGGGGTTCGAGCCAGAGCGTTGCGGCGGAGGCGTCGACGGCGGTGGTGAGCTCGATCGCGAGACGATACGGCTCCCAGGAGCTGAGGAGGAAGCCCTTCGCGCCGATCCGGTGCGCGTGTTTCCACCAGGCGAGGATGTTGTTCATCCGATCGGTGAAGTGCGGCAGCGGCTCGTAGCGGAACGCGCCGTTCATGGGGCAGCCGTAGAGGTCGATGCCGCGGGCTTTCAGTGGCGTGGCGAGATCGACCTCGGCAAAGTTGAACAGCTCGACGCGCGGGTGTCGGGGGAATGCGTGATAATACCAGTCGTAGGCGGTGAGGTCGCGCGGCAGCTCGGGAATCGCGTCGGGGAGAAAGTAGAGCATGTCGGCCCACATGCTCATTTCGAGATTCAGCGAGCGGGTGAGCGTGTGCAGGCGGCGGACGTATCGGGAAAAATGTGACGCGAGTCCGATCCGCGCGATTTCGCGGCGGCTCAGCGGGTGTTTGCCGAGGTGAAAGGATTCGTCGAGGCCGACGTGCACTTTTCCGGCGGTGCAGAACGGGGCGACATCGCGCAGGAGTTTTTCGGCGATTTCGAGTGTGCGCGGATGAAGCGGGCAGAGTTGTCCGCGATCGAGTGGCGAGCCGTCGGCGGCGCGGAGCTCGTTGAGATCGCGGAGCTCGGGGACCTTGATGAGGTATTGCGTGTGGCCGAGGAGATTGACGATCGGCACGACGCGAAGGCCGGCGCGCGTGGCGGCGTCGACGAGACGGGCGAACTGTTTATAGGTGTAGGCGTCGCGGCGCGCGACGCCCGGCAGGCTCGGGTATTCGATCGCGTCTTCGAGGTGAAGATGCACCTCGTGATAACCCCAATCGGCGTAGCGGGGAAGTTGGGCGAGGAGCCAGTCGAGGCGTTCGACCTGGCGGGCGAGGTCCCACTGGAAGGAGCGGATCATGGCAGGGTAGGTGCAACGTCCTCGACGAGCGCGGCTCACCGAGGACGTTTCGTCCTACCTGATCAACGCTGCTTTTTTCGGATGAGCTCTTCGAGCTTCACGATGTCGGCGGCGAACTGGCGGATGCCGTCGGAGAGTTTTTCCGTGGCCATCTGGTCTTCGTTGAGGGCCCAGCGGAAAGATTTTTCGTCGAAGCTGACGCGATCGAGGTTGGCGGACGACGCGCGCGAAGGATCGAGTTTGCGGGTGACGGGATCGTTGCTGGCGGCGAGTTCGCCGAGGAGTTGCGGCGAGATGGTGAGCAAGTCGCAGCCGGCGAGTTCGAGGATCTCGCCCTTGTTGCGGAAGCTGGCGCCCATGACCTCGGTCTTGTGGCCGAATTTCTTGTAGTAGGTGTAGATGGTCGTGACGGATTGGACGCCCGGATCTTCGGAGGGGGAGTAGTCCTTGCCGGTGCTCTTCTTATACCAATCGAGGATGCGGCCGACGAACGGAGAGATGAGTTGCACCTTCGCTTCGGCGCAGGCCACGGCCTGCGCGAAGGAGAAGAGCAGTGTAAGGTTGCAGCGGATACCTTCCTTTTCGAGCTGCTCGGCGGCTTTGATGCCTTCCCACGTGGACGCGAGCTTGATGAGGATACGTTCGCGCGGGATGCCGGCCTTTTCGTAGAATTCGATGATCTCATGCGCCTTGGCGATGCTGGCGTCGCGATCGAACGAAACGCGCGCATCGACTTCGGTGGAGACGCGGCCCGGAACGATCTTGAGGATCTCGGCGCCGAAGAGCGTGAGCAGAAGATCGATGATGGTGCCGACCGATGCGCCGGAGCCGGCGTCCTTGATGGCGCGGTCGACGAGGTGCGCGTAGGCGGGCATGCCGGCGGCCTTGAGGATGAGGCTCGGGTTGGTCGTGGCGTCCTGCGGCTTGAACTCCACGATGCTGCCGAAGTCGCCGGTGTCGGCGACGACCTTCGTGAATTGTTTGAGTTGTTCGAGTTGGTTCGTGGCCATGGGAAAAGAGGGAACGGTCAGCGTAGCTCGCCGTTGGTTTCGTGCAACCGCGCCTGCAACCACGTCATAGCGCCGGCTTCGTCGGAGAATGCGCCGTCGAGTTGCGCTTCGAACGCGGCGTCGAGGATGGGTTTGAAGGCGGGGCTGGGTTTGAAGCCGAGCGAGAGCAGATGGCGGCCGAGGAGGAGGGGGCGCGGGGCGTCGTTTTTGAATGCGAGGGCGGCGGCGAGATTGAGCAGTTCGTCGATGCGCGTGAGGGTTTCCTCGGGAGGGACGGGCGGGCGGCCGCGGGCGTCGGCGCGCATGACGAGAGAAAGGTCGTGAATCGTCGCGGGGGCGAGGCGAAGGGCGAGACGGCGGATGGCGCGATCGGTGAACGGCTGGTTGCCGCGATCGTGCGCGTGGTGGTTTTCGACGAGCGCGCACACGGGGGCGTCGAAGGCGAGCGGGGCGCCGATGCGGCGGAGAAAGTTTTTGGAGAGCGGCCCGCTGGCGGTGTGATGGCCGGGACTGCGCCAGCGGAGCCGTCCGTCTTTTTCCATTTTCTGCGTGGTGGACGGCTTGCCGAAATCATGGGCGAGGACGGCGAAGGTGAGCAGCGCGCGGTTCGGCGATGTTTTCCAGTCGTCGAAGGTGACGAGCGCGTCGAGGCAGTGTTGCGTGTGATTGAACACATCGCCTTCCGGGTGCCATTCGGGATCCTGCGGCGTGTCACGGAGCGCGGCGATCTCGGGGAAGTGGGGGAGCCAGCCGGTTTCTTCGAGGACAGCGAGGCCGCGCGAAGGGCGGGTGGATTTCGAAGCCCATTTCTCCCATTCGCCCCAGATGCGTTCGACGGGGAGCTCGTTGAAACTCGAGGCGATGGAGCGGCAGAGGGCCGCGGTTTCGGGGGCGAGCGTGAGATCGAAGCGGGCGGCGAGTTGGAATGCGCGCAGGACGCGAAGCGGATCTTCGATGAAGGCGGGGCTTGTGTGGCGGAGGATGCGGGCGTCGAGATCGCGGCGACCGCCGTGCGGGTCGATGAGTTCGCCGGTGAACGGATCCTGCGCGATGGCGTTGAGGGTGAAGTCGCGGCGCGCGGCGGCGTCGGCGTCGCTGAGGGAAGGATCGGGTGCGACGGCGAAACCGCGGTGGCCGGCGCCGGTTTTGGATTCGCGACGTGGCAGGCTGAAGTCGTATTCGGCGTCGGTGGCGGCGCTGCGGACCTTGATGACGCCGAAACTGCGTCCAACGACATCGGTGGCGCCGAAAGGCGCAAGCGCGCGGTGCAGCGTGTCGAAGTCGGTGCCCGCGACCTCGACATCGAAATCCTTCGGTTCGAGACCGAGCAGGGCGTCGCGAACGCCACCGCCGACGAGCCGCGGCCGACCGACGCGTCGAAGGGCGTCGAGCATGGCGCGGAGGTCGGCGGGAAGCTGCATGGATCAGCGATCGCGTTTCAACGCCTGCGCGACCAGCAGCAGCCAGCCGAGCATGAGAGCGATGCCACCGAAAGGGGTGACGGGTCCGAGCCAGCGCGGACCGCCGAGGGCGAGCCAGTAGAGTGAACCGGAAAACAGGAAGGTGCCGATGAGCCAGCTCCACGCGGTCCACGCGGCAAGGCGCGACGATTCGACGTGAGCGCGCATCCAGGCGGCGAGGCCGACGAGCGCGACCGCGTGGACGATGTGGTAGCGAGCGGCGGTTTCCCAGGGGACGGACATGCCGCGCGCGAGCAAGGTGGCTTTGAGGGCGTGCGCGCCGAGTGCGCCGAGCGCAACACCGGTCACACCAAGGAGACCCGCGGCTGCGAGAGGAAAGCGAAAGGTCATGCGCGCACGTTTGCACAACGTGTTGGCAAAACAAGCTCGCAGCCGGTGCGGGCGCTGGCAGGTTGCACGAACGGCGCGTCGATCGGTTTCGAGGCAAAACGGGGGTTGACAGCTCTTCGCGAAACCCTAGCTCTTGGCCTCTTTTCTCATGAAAACCTTCCTTGCCAAAAAGGAGACGGTGCAGCCCAAGTGGTTTCTGATCGATGCCACGGGCGTTCCGCTCGGCCGTCTCGCTGTGAAAGCCGCCAACCTCATCCGCGGCCGGCACAAGGCGTCTTACACCCCCAGCGTCGATACCGGTGATTACGTGGTCGTGATCAATGCCGAAAAAGTGGTGCTGACCGGTAAGAAGGAAGAGCAGAACGAGTATATGTTCTTCTCGGGCTACGTGGGCGGCGAAAGCTACCGCAACATTCCGCAGATGCGCGAAAAGAACCCCGAGTTCATGATCGAGCGCGCCGTGAAGGGAATGCTCCCGAAGAACCGGATTGCGGCCCAGATGTTGAAGAAGCTGCGTGTTTTCCGCGGCGAGACCCACACGCACGAGGCCAACAGCCCGACCAAGATTTCCGCCTGATTAGTCCATGAGCACCGCCAATAACGTTTTCATCGGCACCGGCCGTCGCAAGACCGCCACCGCCCGCGTCCGCATCACCGAAGGCAGCGGCAAGCTGACCTGCAACGGTCGCGATTTCGACAGCTACTTCACCCACGAGAATTTTTCGAAGCAGGCGTATGCGCCGCTGCTCACGGTCGATCTGAAAGACAAGATCGACGTGACGGTGAACGTCGCCGGCGGTGGAGTGGCCGGTCAGGCGGGCGCGGTCGCTCATGGCATCGCTCGCGCGTTGCAGAAGATGAATGGCGAGCTCCGTCCGGTGCTGAAGAAGGCGCTGCACCTTCGCCGCGACGATCGCATGAAGGAGCGCAAGAAGCCGGGTCAGCCGGGTGCGCGCAAGCGCTTCCAGTTCTCGAAGCGCTAAGTTTCGACCGAGTCTATCTCTTTGCGAAACCGCCCGTGCCTTGTGCCGGGCGGTTTTTTTGTGAACTGTTGATGCTCTGTCTGCGTGGCTCTCACTGGATTCTTCACTTCGTTCAGAATGACAGATAGATATTTCCTCTCATGAAAGTCGGCATCGTTGGTGCGTCCGGATACTCCGGCGAAGTTTTGGTGAAGCTGCTCCTCGGGCATCCGAAGGTGACGCTCGCGGCGGTGACGTCGCGGTCGAACGCGGGCAAGCCGCTCGCGGCGGTGATTCCGTCGGTGCGCGGAGCGGACCGGGGGCTGACGTTTTCCGATTCGGATCCGGCGGCGCTGGCGGCGAGCGAGATCGATTTGTTTTTCCTCGCGCTGCCGCACGGCGCGGCGGCGACGTATGCGAAGGCACTCGTGCCGGCGGGGAAGCGGGTGATCGATCTGAGTGCGGACTTCCGCATCGCGGAGCTGGCGACGTATCAGAAATATTATGGCGAGCATCACGCGCCGGAGCTTTTGCCGGATGCGAGGTTCGTGTTGCCGGAACTGACGCCGCCGGCCTGGAAAGATGAAGCGAAGCTGGTCGCGGCGCCGGGGTGTTATCCGACGAGCATTCTGGTGCCGTTGTTGCCGTTGTTGAAGGCCGGCGTGATTGCGCGCGAGCACATCGTGGTGAACTCCTACAGCGGCGTGAGCGGCGCGGGGAAGAAGGTCGATGAGATGTATCTTTACGTGGAGCGCACGGAGAGCACGAAGGCGTATGGGCTCGTGAAGCACCGGCATTTGGCCGAAGTCGAAGAGCAGATCGCGGTGCACACCGGGCAGAAAACGATCATTCAGTTCAACCCGCATCTCGCTCCGATGCGCCGCGGGATTGCGACGACGATCACGGCGCCGGCGGTGGCGGGGGCAACGATTGAGAAACTCTACGAAGCGTGGCGCGGTGTGTATGCGGACCGCCCGTTTGTGCAGTTGCTCAAAAGCGGGGAGACGCCGGACACGGCGCACACGGTCGGGACGAATCGCGTGGACATGTCGGCGGTGCACGATCCGCGCACGAACAATTTCGTGATCACCTCGGCCGAGGACAATCTGATGAAGGGCGCCAGCGGTCAGGCGGTGCAGATCATGAATTTGTGGTGCGGGTTCGGCGAGACGGACGGACTGCTCTGACGAGCAGGCGGAAGCTCCAAGATCCAGAGAATGGCCAATGGCCAAAAACTAATTGGTGCTTGGATGTTCTCTGGAGCTTGGAGCTTGGTGCTTGGATCTTCCGCAGCGCGGCGCGGTGCGGTCAGCTGCGGTAGTCGGCGTTTTCGCTGACGTATTCGTGGGTGAGGTCGCCGCCGAGGACGGTGGCGTTGTGCTCGCCGCTGCCGAGGTCGATTTCGATTTCGACGCAGCGCTCGTGTGGCGGGAAGTCGACGGCGGGGGAGAACACGCCGTCTTTTGGCGTGGCGCTCGCGTAGAGTTCGGCGCTTTTGAGATGAGCGACGAGGGCTTCTTCCTTTTGTGGATTTAGCTGAAACACGCCGTTCGCGAAGATCTCGATGCCGCCCATGCGGAGCTTGGTTTTCGACAAGTCGGTGTTGGGCGCGTGAGCGCCGACGTGTTTGCCGATGGCTTGAACGAGCCGGCCGACGTTGGGGTCGTTGCCGGCGACGGCGCATTTGAAGAGCGGGGCGTTGACGACGACCTTGCCGAGCGTGCGGGCGAGGTCGCGCGTGGGGGCGTTTTTCACGGCGACGCGGATCACGTGGTGAATGCCTTCGCCGTTGCGCACGACGTCCTCGGCGAGATCGCGGCAGACTTGGGTGAGTGCGTCTTCGAAGGTTTTGAGGTCGGCGCAAGGGACGCGTCCGGACGAAAGTGCGACGACGGTGTCGGACGTGCTCGTGTCGCTATCGATGCTGATCGAGTTGAAGCTCGGATCGACGGCGCGGAGCAGCATGGCGCGCAGCTCGGCGCGCGGGACGACGACATCGGTGAGGATGTAAACGAGCATCGTCGCGAGATTCGGCTCGATCATGCCGGCGCCCTTGGCGATGCCGACGATGCTGCCGCTGCCGACGGAGGCGCGTCGGATTTTTGGATACAAATCGGTGGTCACGATTCCCTCGGCCGCGGGGAGGATCGAATCGGCGGAAAGCGCGGAGGTGGCTTGGGGAAGTGCGGAGATGATGGCTTCTTTCGGCAGCGACCAGCCGATGACGCCGGTGGAGCTGGGAAGAATTTGTTCGCTGCCGAGTCCGAGCAGGCGGGCGGTGGCGAGGCAGATTTCCTCGGCGGTCTCGACGCCGGCGGGAGCGCAGACGTTGGAGATCTTGTTGTTCACCAGAATGGCGCCGAGCGTTTCCTCCTTCAGGCGTTTGCGGCCGATGATCACGGGGGCGCCGGGGAAGGCGTTGCGCGTAAAAACGGCGGCGAAGTCGCGCGTGGGTTTGTCGAGGGCGATGAGCGTGAGCGTCATCTTCGCCGGTTTCGGCGCTTCGCGCGGCGTGAATTCGAAACGCGTGGTGCCGATGCGGAAACCGGCCGGCAGGGCTGCTTGCGACGCGAGCCAGTTGCGATGCTCCTGGCGGGACGTGAACGTGAGGGATGTGCTGGGCACGCGAGAGAAGTGGGCGCGTGCAGGCGTGGAGTGAAGCCGATTTTCGCTGGTGAATTTCCCGATAGGCCGAGGGGTTCAAGAATTTAGTGGAAATGCGTGGAGGGCGTGCGTAATGCGTTCTGTCACTTCTCGACCAACTGAACGTGCACTCCCTCCAACTCCTCTCCCGCGCGGCGTTTTGCCGCGGGTTTCGATAACTCGGATGAATGTCGCTGAAGTAACGGCCAAGGCGAAGGTGCTCCTCGAGGCGCTTCCCTACATCCAGGATTTTCGTGGCTCCACGTTCGTCGTGAAATACGGCGGGAGCTTCATGGACGATCCCGATCCGGTGGCGCGCACGCGCGTCGCCTACGACATCGCGTTTCTCGCGGCGGTCGGCATCAATGTCGTCGTGGTGCACGGCGGCGGGAAGGCGATCACGCGCGCGATGGAAGCGTCGGGGCTGAAGGCGAATTGGGTCAATGGCCTGCGTGTGACGGACGAGGCGACGGTGAACGTCGTGAAGAAGACGCTCGACGAAATCGTGAACAAGGACGTGTGCGAAGCGATCGTGACGGCGAAAGGAAAGCCGAAAGGTTTGCCGGGCGACACGGTGCTGGTGTGCGAGAAGCTCACGACGGACGACAATGGCAATCCGGTCGATCTGGGTTACGTCGGCGATGTGACCGAAGTGAAAGTGAAGCTGATCAAGAAGGAGATCGCGGAAGGATTCGTGCCGGTGATTTCGCCGGTGGCGGAAGGTTACGACGGCAAGCCTTACAACGTGAACGCGGATCTCGTGGCGGGCCGGGTGGCGAGTGCGTTGCGCGCGCGGCGATTGGTTTACATGAGCGATGTGCCGGGATTGTTGTCCAATCCGGCCGATCCGGCGTCGCTGATCTCGACGCTGAAGATCAATCAAGTCGACGAGCTCAAGAAGAAGGGCGTGATCGACAAAGGCATGCGGCCGAAAGTGCAGAGCGCGATTCGCGCGCTGCAGGAAGGAGTGCAGCGCGTGCACTTCATCGACGGGCGGCTGTCGCATTCGCTGCTGCTGGAGATTTTCACGGACAAGGGGATTGGGACGGAAATTGTGCAGTGACCCTTTCGTGAGTTTTGATTTTCGAATCTCGATTTTCGATTGATCGAGAGCGTCGCGTCGGAAATCGAAAATCGAGAATCCAAAATCGAAAATGACTGCCGCTCCCTCCATTGTTCGCACCAGCACGGCTGAGCTTTACGACGCGCACGTATTGAAAAATTACGGACGCCCGGCGATCACGCTCGTGCGCGGACGCGGCACGCAGGTGTGGGACGATGCGGGCAACAGCTATCTCGATTTCACGTCGGGCATCGCGGTGAGCGCGCTCGGGCATTGTCATCCGCATTGGGTGTCGGCGGTGCAGCGGCAGGCGGGCGAGCTGATTCACGTGAGCAATCTGTTTCGGAATCCGAATCAAGGAGAGCTCGCGCGGAGGCTGGTGAAATACGCGGGGCCGGGCCGGGTGTTTTTCTGCAACAGCGGCGCGGAGGCGAACGAGGCGCTGATCAAACTTGCGCGGTTGCATGGCATGCAGAGGACCGGCGAGGAAGGAAAGTGCTACAAGATCCTCTGCGCGAAAAACGCGTTTCACGGCCGGACGTTCGGCGGGATGAGTGCGACGCCGCAGGAGAAGATTCAGAAAGGATTTCGGCCGCTCGTGCCGGGGTTCGCGTTTGGAGAATTGAACAACGTCGAATCGTTTGCGTCGCAGATCGACGAGCAGACGGCGGCGATTTTCTTCGAGACGATTCAGGGGGAGAGCGGCGTGAATCCGGCGACGCCGGAATTTCTGCGGGCGATTCGGGAGCTGTGCAACAAGCACAACCTGCTGTTGATGCTCGATGAAGTGCAGTGCGGCGTCGGGCGCACGGGGACGTTTTATGCGTTCGAGCAGGCGGGGGTTTCGCCGGATGCGATTGGAATGGCGAAGGGATTGGGCGGCGGGTTTCCGATTGGCGCGATGTGGGTGCGCGATCGTTTTGCGGATTTGTTTCATCCGGGAAATCACGGCACGACCTTTGGTGGCACGCCGCTCGCGTGCGCGGCGGCGTTGGCGGTGCTGGATGTGATCGAGCGCGAAGGATTGCTCGAGCAGGTGCGGAAGAACAGCGGGCCGTGGATCGCGGCGCTGCAGCAATTGGTGACGGAATTTCCGAAGCAGGTGCTCGGCGTGCGCGGACAAGGATATCTGGTCGGCGTGCAGCTTACGAACGATCCGACGCCGTATGTGGGGGCGTTGCGCGAAGCGGGGCTGCTCGTGCCGAGTGCGGGCGGAAATGTGATTCGCTTGCTGCCGCCGTTGAATGTGTCGACGGATGAGCTCGCGCGGTCGGTGGAGATTTTGCGCGGGGTGTTGAAGGCGAAAGCGTGAGCGGATCGCGGCGCCGGCGGAGCGGCGCCCTCCAAGTGCGGAGACGCGCATTTTTCACTCGTTAGAGCGAAAACGGCTGTCTAGACCTGACCGCTTCCATGAAGCACTTCCTCAAAGAAACGGACTTCAAGGCACACGAGTTGCCGGGGCTGTTTACGCTTGCGCGGAAGTTGAAACAGGAGCGCGGGCGGGGCGTCGCGGACAAGCCGCTGGCGGGGCAGACGTGGGCGATGATCTTTTCGAAGTCTTCGACGCGGACGCGCGTGTCGTTCGAAGTGGGGATTCATGAGCTCGGCGGAAACCCGCTTTTTCTGAATCGCAACGACATCCAATTGGGTCGCGGCGAATCGATCGAGGACACGGCGAAGGTGTTGTCGCGTTTTGTGCATGGGTTGATCGTGCGGACCTTCGATCACAGCGACGTGGAGCGGCTGGCGGCGGCGGGATCGATTCCGGTGATCAATGCGCTGACGGATTTCCTGCATCCGTGTCAGATTTTCACGGATGCGTTCACGGCGGCGGAGCGCTGGGCGAAAGGTGAGACGGGCGAGGATTTGGTCGCTTCGCTGAAGGGCCGGAAGATCGCGTTTCTCGGCGACACGGCGTGCAACATGGCGAACTCGTGGATCCTGGGGGCGAATTTGTTCGGGATGAAAATTTCGCTGTCGGGGCCGCAGGAGTTTGCGCCGGGGGCGGAGCTCGATGCGTTGTTGAAGCGGGAAGGTTTGACCGGCGGATATGAGTTTACGACCGATCCGTTGAAAGCGGTGGAAGGCGCGGACATCGTTTACACGGATGTCTGGGTGAGCATGGGCAAGGAGGAGGAGACGGCGGCGCGGATCAAACAGATGCGGCCGTTTGCGGTGACGGAAAAGGTGTTTGGCGCGGCGAAGGCGGATGCGTTGTTCATGCATTGTTTGCCGGCGCATCCGGGCGAGGAGGTCGATCAGGCGGTGTTGGATAATCCGCGTTCGATCATCTTCGATGAAGCGGAGAATCGGCTGCACATGCAGAAGGCGATTCTGGCGATGTTGGCGAAGCGGTGAAGATGGCCGCAAAGAGGCGCAGAAGGCGCAAGAACTTGGTCCCACTTTCCTCCTGCATTTTTGCGCGTTCTGCGCTTTTTTGCGGCTAATCCGAATCTCTCTTTTCCCTCATGAAAATCGTCCTCGCATACTCCGGTGGTCTCGACACGTCGGTGATCGTCAAGTGGCTCAAGGAAACTTACGACGCGGAGATCGTTACCTTCGCGGCTGACATTGGCCAGGAGGAGGAGCTGAAAGGCCTTTCCCAGAAGGCCAAGAAGACGGGAGCGTCGAAGCACTACACGCTCAATCTCACCGAGGAGTTCGCGAGCGATTTCATCTATCCGATGATTCGCGCGAACGCGATTTACGAAGGGCAGTATTATCTTGGGACGTCGATCGCGCGTCCGTTGATCGCGAAGGCGCAGGTCGAGATCGCGAAGAAGGAAAAGGCCGATACGGTGGCGCACGGTGCGACGGGCAAGGGCAACGACCAGTGCCGTTTCGAGCTGACCTACATGGCGCTCGCGCCGGACCTGCAGATCATTGCGCCGTGGAAGATCGAGAAATATCGCGACGAGTTTCCCGGCCGCGCGGAGATGATCGCGTATTGCCAGAAGCACAACATCCCGGTCGAGGCGTCGTTGAAGAAACCGTATTCGATGGATCGGAATCTCCTGCACATCTCCTACGAGGCGGGGATCTTGGAAGATCCGTGGTTCGATCCGACGACGAAAGAGAACAAGGAGATGTTCAAACTTTCGGTCTCGCCGGAGGACGCGCCGGACAAGGCGGAGTATGTCGAACTCGATTTCGTGAAGGGCAACTGCGTCGCGGTGAACGGCAAAAAGCTGACACCCGCGGGTGTGTTGAAGGCGTTGAACAAGCTCGGCGGCAAGCACGGCATCGGGCGCGTGGATTTGGTTGAGAATCGTTTTGTCGGGATGAAGTCGCGTGGCGTGTATGAAACGCCGGGCGGCACGATCTTGATGCATGCGCATCGTCAGGTGGAGTCGTTGACGATGGATCGCGAAGTGATGCACCTGCGCGATTCGCTGATTCCGAAGTATGCGGAGCTGGTTTACTACGGGTTCTGGTTCGCGCCGGAACGCGAGGCGCTGCAGGCGCTCGTCGACGAGAGCCAGAAGAATGTGACGGGCACGGTGCGTTTGAAGCTCTACAAGGGCAACGTCATCACCTGCGGGCGGAAGTCGAAGTATTCGCTCTACGATCCGCACGTCGCGTCGATGGAAGGCGTGAAGAGCTGGTATAACCAGAGCGACTCGACGGGCTTCATCCGGCTGAATGGCTTGCGGCTGCGCGCGCGGTATTACGCGCAGGGTGGGCCGAAGGTTTGAGGCGGGAACGAGAACGCGGAGACGAGCGATGATCGCCATGAAGCGCAGCACTCGTCTCCTTGTTTTGTCCGGCGCCGCGATCGTGGCGATCGCGGCAGCGGTGCTGGGATCTCGCAAGGAACCGAAGAAGATCGAGGCTCCCGTGGTGTCCGGGGCAGCGACTGATCCGGTGAAGAGTTCGCCGGAGGGTGCGCGGCACAGTCGGGCGTTGATGTATTTGCTGCGTTGAGACGATGAACCCGACGTCCTCGTCGGGTTTCCGGTTGTGTGAACGAGCCCGACGGGACGTCGGGCTCCACCTAGAGAGCGGAGAGCGGGGCGCCGAAGTTGATGTGGAGCGGCGTGCCTTCGAGGACGAGGGCGGGGACGGATTTGACGCCGGCGGCGGCGGCTTCGCTGACGCGGTTTTTCGTTTCGCCGAGGTGGACGATCTCGACGTCGTAGCGCGTGCGATCGAGGGAGCCGGCGAGCTTTTGTTCGGCTTCGACGCAGACGGGGCAACCGGCGTGATAGAAGATGGCTTTCGATTTCATGGGGAGTGGAGTTGTTCGGTTTGGCGGCTTGGCAGTCGTGCCAGGCACGGGCAGAGTATGCCGCAACTCCATCAGCCTGAACAGCGGGCACAAAACGGTGGGGTGGGCACCTTTCGGTCTAAAATGCGGAAACGTATCGAGAAAAAAACTTCACCGCTTTCGGTGCGCACGGATGGCGTGAACGCGATGGTCGAGTCGATCGTCGGCTGCAAGTGGTCGCTGGTCGTGCTCCAGCTCGTGCGCGATGGTGTGAATCGTCCCGGAGCGATGGAGCGCGCGGTGCCGGGATTGACGGCGAAGGTGTTGAACGAGCGGCTGCGGAAGCTGCTGCGTTTTGGGATTCTCGAGAAAACGATTTATCCGGAGCTGCCGCCGCGCGTGGAGTATCGGTTGACGGCGTTTGGGAAGAAATTCGTGCGGTTGATGCGCGAGGTGGAGCGGTTGCAGGCGGAGTTGGATGCGGCGGGCGGGCGGGTGTAGCGGAAATGGGGATACAGAAAAGCCCGCTGGGGAGCGGGCTTGTTGGATGAGCGGCTCGGCGGGGACGCCTCGCCCTACCAGTCCGACGGGGACGTCGGGCTCCACCTGGGACGGTCTTTTAAAAGAGGGAGTTGGCGACGATGCCGACGGCGGTGATCGGGCCGGAGTCGCTCATGCCGTCGAGCGCGCGATCGGCTTTCTTGAGCGTCGACTGCGCGCTTTGGAAGAGTTGGTCGTCGTTGATCAGCTTGCCGAGCGTGCCTTCGCCCTTGGCGATTTTGTCGGAGACGGCGCGGAAGTTGGCGACGGTGGCTTTGATGTTTTCGCCGGTGGAGTCGTCGTAGATCAGCGCGCCGAGCGTGCCCTGGCCGCTCTTCACTTGTTCGATGATGCCCTGAGCGTTCGCCATGAAATCTTTCGCGCCGGCGGCGGCGTTCTTGATGTCGGCGACGGTGGTGACGAGTTCGTTGTAGAGCTGGGGATCGTTGACGAGCCGGCCGATGGTGCCCTCGCCGCTGTTCACCTTGGTGGTGATTTCCTGGAGGTTGGTCATCGTGGCGGTGACCTTGTCGTGGTTTTCGGTGACGAGGCGGTCGAGTTTCTGGAAGAGGCCGGGTTCGTCGCCATTGCCGCCCATGGCGTTGCCGAAAGCGCCGAGCGCGCCCTCGAGTTTCTGGCCGAGATCGCCGATATCGGAGAGGACGCTGTTGAGGTCGGGCGTGGTGCGCGTGCGGATTTCGTCGCCGGGATTGAGGGCGGGCGCGGAGGCGGAACCCATGTCGACGCCGATGTAGTTGGTGCCGATGAGGCCGGCCATGGAGATGGCGGCGACGGAGTCGGCGGGGATTTTCACGTCGGCGGAGATGCGGAGGATGGCTTCGGCGCGGCGCTGTTCGGTGTTGAGGCGCGTGCGTTCGACGACGCCGACTTTGACGCCGGCCATGCGGACCTCGTCGCCGCTCTTGAGCTCCTTGAGGGAGGCGAACGGCGCGACGAGGGTGTAGCCTTCCTCGCGGAAGAGTTTGCCACCGCTGAGGGTCTCGAAAGTGACCCAGGTGAGAGCGAGGCCGAGAAGGAAGAAGAGGCCGACGCGGGCGGTTTGTTGGGCGTTGTTCATGGTGTGTCTCCGGGATGGGTGGGAGGGGAGATGATTGAGAAGAGGGACTTGGTATTCGGGAGCGTGGATTCTTCGCTGCGCTCAGAATGACAGGAGGAAGATGAAAGGTTAGGTCTCCAGTTTCTTGAAACGGGGATTTTGGACGTCGATTTTTGGATTCAGGAAGTCGGCGATGCGGGCGTTGGTCGGCTGGCGGAGTTCGGCGGGCGGGCCGAGGTGGATGAGTTCGCCGCCCATGAGGATGCCGACGCGGTCGGCGATATTGAGGGCGAGATCGCGATCGTGGGAGACGACGATGGAGGTGACGTGATACTGATCCTTCAGCGTGGCGATGATCTCGCTGATCGTGGCGCCCATGACCGGGTCGAGCTCGCTCGTCGGTTCGTCGTAGAGCATGAGCTGCGGCTCCATCACGAGGGCGCGGGCGATGGCGACGCGTTTTTTCATGCCGCCGGAAAGTTCGGACGGGAATTTTTGCGCGGCGTTTTCGAGCGAGAGGATTTGGAGGGCGCGCATGACCTTTTCGCGAATGCCGCGCTCGTCGGTGATGCGGTGTTCGCGCGGGTAGAGCGCGAGGTTGTCGTAAACGCTGAGCGAGTTGAAGAGGGCGCCGGCCTGGAAGACGAGCGCCATGCGGATCTGTTCGCGCGTGTGTTCGGACGTGGCGTCGTGGCCGTCGACGAGGACGCGTCCGGAGGAGGGCGCTTCGAGGCCCACGATGTGTTTGAGGAGAACGCTTTTGCCGGAGCCGCTGGGGCCCATGAGGACGAAGATCTCGCCCGGCTCGACGGAGAAGCTGATGTTTTTCAACACCTGCACGCGGCCGAAGCTTTTCGAGAGATTCTCGATGGTGACGCCGACGGCGGACGTTTCCTGATCGGTGAAAGGGTTGCGCGTGGCGGTGGAAGGGCGGTCGGGCATGTTACATCAGGGCTTTCGTGACGAAGTAATCGAGCACGAGGATCATGATCAGCGAAGTGACGACGGCGCGCGTGACGGCGGCGCCGATTTCGCGAGGGCCGCCGCGGGTGTTGAGGCCGATGTTGCAGCAGACGAGGACGACGACGAAGCCGAAGACCTCGGCCTTGATGAGGCCGTTCATGACGTCCTCGAATTCCATGTAGCGACGAAGAGCGGCGAAATACGCGGGCGGATCGATGGCGATGAAGCTGGTGTATTTCGCGACGATGGCGCCGCCGAACCAGCCGACGAGATTGGCGATGATGGCGAGCACCGGCACCATGACGACGGCGGCGGCGAGACGCGGGAGGACGAGCATGCGCGCGGGCGGGATGTTCATCGTCACGAGCGCATCAATTTCCTGATACACCTTCATCGAAGCGAGCTCGGCGGCGATGGCGGAGCCGACGCGGCCGGCGAGGAGGATGGCGACCATGACGGGGCCGAGCTCGCGGGCCATGGAGAGGCCGACGAGCGAGCCGATGAGTTGTTTGGCGCCGAAGTTCTGCATCGCGTAGCCGGCTTGGAGCGCGAGCACGCTGCCGATGAAGAAGCTGAGGATGGCGACGATCGGCAGCGTCGTGTATCCGATCATGAAGCACTGCTCGATGAAGCGCGCGCGTTGTCGCGGGAGCGTGCCGATGTAGGACGCGGTGCGCGCGAGAAGCAGGACGGTGCTGCCGATGCCTTCGAGGATGGCGTTGAGTTGTTTCATGTCAGCGCGACGCGTCGCGGAGCTTGGTCTCTTTGGAAGGGAAATCGAACCAGAAGAACCGCCAGCGATGGTTCTCGGTGCTGCGGCGCCAGCCGAAGAGGCCGCGGCCGAAAGCGACGCGTTTTTCGCCGTCGCGCTCGCGCACGCTGTAGAGCGGGCCGAGGTGGAATTCGCGTTGGGCGGGGGCGGTGCGGGAGGAGATCAGGCCCCAGAAGAATTCCTGGCGCTCGGTGCCGGGGGCGCGCTGGTCGAAGCGGTAGATCGAAAAGAGCGGCGACCAGGAGGTGCGGATGCGTTCGTTGTCGGGGAAGAAGACCTCGAGCGGGCTCGGGAACTGGAATTGTTGGCGGCCGGCGCCGTTGTCCCATTTGCTGTAGAGCGGCCAGACGTGGGTTTTTTCGGCGGCGGGCAGGTTGGGATTGGTCGCGCTGCGCTGTTCGGTCGAGCGGTAGAGAAAGTAGAAGAGCTGGCGTTGCGAGTGATCGAGGCCGGCGTCGGTCCATTCCTTACGGCGGTAAATGGGCCACATGATCCAGCGCTTTTCGGTGCCTTTGACGTTGGAGTAGGTATGGAACGGCCCGAAGCGGTTGACGTAGCGGTCGTCGCCGCGGCCTTGAACGAGGAAGGGCCAGAAGTAGCGGGTTTCGTGGTAGCGATTCGGCGCGGTGCGATCGGTGTATCCAAAAAACGGCCACAGGTAGTTTTTGTTGGTGAGGCCGGGCGCGGTTTCGCTCGTGTAGAAAGGAAGAATGCCGAATTCGCGGCGCGGGGCGGTGCCGGGCGGCGCGTCTTCGGGAGCGGCGATGGCGTTATTCCAGGCGAGAGGCCAGAGGTAGAAACGGCGATCGAAGGCGCCGGGTTTTTCGAGGCGGCCGAAGAGTGGCCAGAAGGCGAAGCCCTCTTCGGTGCCGCGGGTGGTTTTGATGAAAGGCCACGGCGTGCTGGTGGCGACGGCGCCTTTCTTTTCGGTGCGCGAGTAGAGAGGAAAAAGCGTGAAGGAAATCTGGTCGTAGCCGAAGCGGTTCTTGATGGTGCCGCCGAAAGGGAAGAAAGCGCGGTAGGAGGTTTCAGGATCGCGGGTGTCGCGGGAGAACCAGAAGGGCCAGAGATCGAACGTGTCGTAGCGCATCGCCTCGGGGAGAGCGGCGGCGCGTTCGGACTGGTCGCCGGAGCGGTTGATGAGTTGGAGGACGCTCCAGCGGTAGGTCTCGTCGTTGGCGCGGTAGATGAAAAGTGGATACAGGAAATTCGTTTCGCTGATTTCGCCGGCGGACGTTTTCCATTGGGCGAAGAAAGGACGAAAACCGGAGACGGTGCGGACGCCGTCGGAGGCGGGTTTGCGGAAGAGGAGCGGGCCGGCGGATTCGGAGGAGATGACGTTGCCGGCGTCGTCGAGCTGCGCGACCCGGATCGGCCAGGCGTTGTCCTCCGCGGCCACGGCGGTGCTCCCGGCGAAGGCCAGGGCGCTGACGAGGAAGAAGCGGAGGTGATTCATGTGTAGTGACGGCGAGCGGGCATGCGGACACCCGTCGGCACGGTGGAGAGTCGGCAACCACCGGGCGTTTCGACGTTAAGGGTCGATTGGTATGAGTTTTCGAAGGCGGCGCAAATGCTATGTGAACCCGATGCGCGAGGTGGGGTTCCGCCGGAGGGGGCGCTCGACGGAAAGGATGCAGTTCGGTCGCGATGGAGTGGGCGGGCTGATGAGGGTAAACCGCGAAGGTCGCGAAGAGGCGCGAAGGGGGAAGGTGGTCGGCTAGCGAGTTGGCGCGCTACGTTTTAGATGACCAGCGATTCTCCGGCTTCGAGGGTGCGAAACGTTTGCGGGGAGATTCCGGCGGCGGTGCGGGCGGCGGCGAGGGCTTGGAGAGGTTCGTCGCGGCCTTCGTCGGTCAACTGCCAGGTGCCCCAGTGCATGCCGATGGACTGGCGGGCGGCGACGTCGCGGTGGATTTGGACGGCCTCGGCGGGGTTGCAATGTTGGGCGGCCATGAACCAGCGTGGCTCGTAGGCGCCGATGGGGATGAGTGCGACGTCGGGCGGGCCGAGGCGGTGGCGGATGTTGTGGAAGAGAGTGGCGTCGTAACCGGTGTCGCCGGCGAACCACCAGGAGCGCGAAGCGAGGCGGACGAAGAAGCCGCCCCAGAGGCGGGCGTTGCGTTGGCCGGAGAGGCGATTGCTCCAGTGG
>JAFAAS010000034.1 GCA_023426435.1 Verrucomicrobiota bacterium
AGCTTAGTGTTTGACGGAGACGATTTCGCCGGCGGGTTGGCCGATGGTTTTTAGGAGATCGGTGAACCAGGGGGATTTCGTGTCGAAAGGTTTGCCGCCTTTGATGCGGGGGAACTCGATCGCGCGAAGGATGTTGTTCTGGTTTTCGTCGTGGCCGATGACGCCGCTCTCGCGGCGGAGGGCGCATTCGACGGCGAGGTCGACGCAGCTCTTGATGAGGCGGAGATCGTCGATGTTGGCGGCGGCGGCGCGGGCGTAGTAGCCGGATTTTTGGACGAGGACTTTTTCGGCGCCGAGCATTTTGGCGAATTGGTCGCCGAACCATTTGCCGGGGTTGACGGCGTCGAGTTTGACGTGGCCGAAGGCGTCGCGGGGGACTTCCTGACCGCGGGCAGTCATTTCGGCGACGATGGTTTCGACGCCGGCGCCCTCGCTGACGAAGATATTCACATTGTCGATACGGTCCATGATCGCGCGCAGGCGGGCGGCTTCGGCGGCGATGTCGAAGGACATCTCGGGGATGTAGATTCCGTGGACGGAGATGCGATCGCGCGAGAGGCCGAGGCCGGGGACGAAGTCCTCGGTGGAGATGAGTTTCTCGTAGGCGGCGGCGGTGGCGGCGGTGAGCCAGCCGCAGTTGCGGCCCATCACCTCGTGGATGATGAGCATGCGCGGGTTGGCGTTGTGTTCGGCGACGACGTTGCGGAAGTAGCGCGCGCCCTGTTCGGCGGCGGTCCAGGCGCCGAGCGACTGGCGGATGGGGAAGACGTCGTTGTCGATCGTCTTGGGCAGGCCGATGACGGTGAGGCCGTAGTTGTTTTTGGCGAGGAACGCGGCGAGGTCGGCGGCGGCGGTGTTGGTGTCGTCGCCGCCGATGGTGTGAAGGATATCGACGCCGTCGCGGACGAGCTGGTCGGCGGCGACCTTTTGCGGATCCTGGCCTTCCTGAACGAGGCCGCGTTTCACGCAGTCTTTGATGTTGGTGAGCTTGACGCGGGAGTTGCCGATGGGGCTGCCCCCGTGGCGATGGAGGACGTGGGCGTGCGCGCGTTCGGCGGGGCCGATCTTATAGCTGTCGCCGAGGAGCAGGCCCTTGTAGCCGCCCTTGTAGGCGATGATTTCGATGTCGGGGGCGATTTCGGTGTAGCGCTCGATGAGTCCGCCGACGGCGGAGCTGAGGCAGGGGGCGAGGCCACCGGCGGTGAGGAGCGCGACTTTTTTCGGGCGGGCGGACGGAGCGTTCATGGAGGAAAAAGGCGGACGAGCGTGAGAGGCGGGTGGGCGGGAGTCGAGGGGGAGCTTGGGGCGGGAGTTGGCGAAAATTGTGCGCGAGTTGGGGTGGGGTGCGGGTTGCGCGACGAGGCGAGTGCGGTAGGGTGGCGCGTGAAGCTGGGCGAGCGCAGGATGTTTTTCGTGGCGGTGGGATTGCTAGCGATGGTGATGGGCGTGTGGATGTTAATGCGCGAAGACGAGCGGCAGGTGGAGATCGCGGCGGAGGAGCCGGTGAAGGAGCGAGGTGCGGATACGGCGGCTGGCGCGGAGGTGGTGGAGGCGCGGAGTGGAGGGATGCATGACGACGCCTTCGTGGGCGACGGGCCGGTGGATCGGAATGAGGCGCGACCGGAAGCGGGTGATGGGGAGCAGCCGTTGGAGCAGGCGCTGCGGTCGGTGGTGGAGGCGAATGCGGCGGAGTTGCAATTGGAGCCGGCGGAAGTGGATCAGTTGGTGGGGCAGTATCTCGAGTTTCAGGAAGTGCACAGCGAGTTGGTGTCGCGCTTTGTCGAGGAGCGGAGTTACGCGCCGAATCGGGTGGAGTTGCGGGTGCCGGCGTTTCCGGTGGAAGGGAAGGCGTTGCGGGAGCTGTTTTATGCGCGGGTGCGGGAGAGTTTGCCGGAGGAGAAGGCGGGGCGCGTGGTGGAGCAGCTGGGGCAGTATTTCGAGGGGGCGTTTCATGGATTTGGCGCGGCGGAGATGCAGCTGACGGTGACGCGAAATCCGGGAGCGGAGGAAACCTTTGACGTGGAGTGGAGTGCGACGGTGCCGGAAGGCGGATCGATTTCGACGGAGATCGCGGACGTGCACTACGGCGGGTCGTCGGGGAATTTTCGGTTGAGTCGCGAGCAGCTGACGACGGGGGAGTTTCGGTTTTTGAACGGAGTGGTGGGGGCGCGATTTCCGGAGTGAGGAGATCCGGGCGGAATCGAGAGCGGTCGCGGCGGGCGGCGGTGCTAGTGTTGGAACGTTTTTCGTCGCCAATCGTCGTGCGGCTGCGATTGCCCCGAACACTTTGCTTCGCATACCCAAGCTTATGATTCCACGCACCCCCCGGATTCCGATTGGTTTCGTTTCGCGCGTTATGGCCGGCGTTTTGCTCGCGGCGCTGTCGTTGGCGCCGGTGACGGCGCAGCCCTCGGGCGGGCCTTATGGCCCGGTGCAGAAGACCTATGAGCTGCCGCAGGCGGCGCGGATTTATTATGTGGCGCCGGATGGAAAGCCGGAGGCGGCGGGATCGTCGCTGGAGCAGCCGACGACGTTGGAAAGCGCGATCGCGAAGGTGGTGACGGGAGATGCGATCGTGATGCGAGGTGGCACGTATCGGACGGGCGGGCTGAGGTTGAACCAAGGCATCACGATGCAGCCGTATCGGGACGAGCGGCCGGTGGTGAAAGGGACTGAAGTTGCGACGGAGTGGGTGGCGCAGCCGAATGGATTGTGGCGCACGGCGTGGCGCCGGTTGTTTCCGGCGAAGCCGGCGGATTGGTGGCGGCGCGATCGCCAGGCGAAGGTGACGCCGCTGCATGTGTTCAACAACGACATGGTGTTCATCGACGGCGCGCTGTTGAGCTCGGTGGCGGGCGAGCACGAAGTGACGGAGAAGACCTACTTCATCGATTACGAGGAAGGGAATGTTTACATTGGCCAGAATCCGGAAGGGAAGCTCGTCGAGATCACGGCGCATGACAGCGCGCTGGTGCGCACGATCGACGACGTGCACGGGAAGACGAACGATCGGAAGGGGCCGACGCTGCGCGGCATCACATTCACGCAGTATGCGTATCGCGCGCTCGAAGTGGAAGGCACGGAGCCGCAGAAGCACATGCACGAGTCGGAGTTTGGAAAGGAAGTGGTCGGGACGGTGTTCGAGAATCTGACGATCTCGTTTTGCTCGCGGGTCGCGGGATATTTCCGCGGCGACAAGCTCGTGATCCGCAACTGCCTGATTTCCGACTGCGGCACCGAAGGGATCTACGTGATCAATTCGGCGGACGTGTTGCTCGAGAAGAACATGATCACCCGCACGAACAGTGCGGAGAAGATCTCGGGATATTTCGCGTCGGCGGTGAAGATCTTCAACCAGTCGTATCGCACGGTGTGCCGCGACAATCTCGTGATCGATAATCCGTATGCGAGCGGCATCTGGTATGACGTTGGCAATGTCGACGGCGTGTTCGTGAACAACTGGATCGAACGGACGAACGACGGATTCTTTTTCGAGATTTCGAAGGGGGCGATCTGTGCGGGGAACGTTTTCGTGAACTGCAACAAAGGTATCCGAATTTTGAATAGCTCGGATGTGCAGGTGTATCAGAACACGTTTTATAACAGCCTCGCGTCGTTCGAGCGATCGGAGCGCAGTGCGGTGGGCGATCATTTCGGCTGGCATCCGAGCGCGGGGCCGGATGTGGAGGAGCGGCACAGTCACGTGTTTGTGAACAACGTGCTGGCGGCGGACGAGAGCTTCAAGGGGCCGCTGTTGAGCTTCTGGCAATCGGCGGCGGTGCAGGATCGGCTGACGGATCCGCAGGTGAAGCAGCTCGATGGCAATGTGTATGCGCGGCGGCCGCCGGCGAAGCCGCAGCCGCTGGTGGCGTGGAGCCCGGTGCCGGGGCAGAAAGGGGCGGTGGAGATCCACGATTTGAACGAGCTCCGGAAGCTGCAGCCGAAGTTTGAGCTGAAGTCGGAAGTGTATGCGGATTACGGCGGGCCGTTATTTCGCGGCGCGGAGCTTGGGCACTTCGAGATGTTGAAGGAGTTTCCCGGTGCGGACGCGGGCATCGCGATTCCGGGGCAGGTGCGCGAGCTGTTGAAGCTCGATGCGAATGCGCCGGTATTTCCGGGCGCGCACGTGCCTGGCTTGTAAGCCGGTTTCCCGATCGAAGGCAGCTCTTCCCTGAGCTGCCTTTATGCTTAAGGCGGCGGCGTGGCGGAGAGTTCTGACTCGCTTGGATGAGCCGCCGGGGCAAGGTGTGGCGGCATGCTTTCCCGGTTTCGTTGGGTATGCTGCTTGGTCTGGCTGGTCGGATGTTGGGCTGTTGCGCGCGGGGAGCTCACGTTGGTTTATGAAGTGAACGGGCAGAAGCTGGCGGTGGTGGGCGCCGAAGGTGGTGCGATCCTCGTGGAGAGAGAAGGGGCGAGGGTGAAAGCGCCGCCGGGAGGGACGTATCAGATTATTGGAGACTTGATGACGAACGCGCGGGTCGTGCGCGGGACCTTGAATCAAGGAGTCCATCGGCGGGAGGTGCCGAAGGTGTCGCCCGAGAACCGGCCGCTGGAAGGTTCGGTGAACATCCGGCATGTCATGGCGGTGGGGCCGAAGAAGCTGAGCAGCCAGATTCTCGAAGCGTGGCCGGTGGCTGGCAAACAAGCGGGGATTATGGTGGCGGCGTGGGTGTTGGATGGGAAGGTCGTGAAGGTTGCTCCGGGGAGCGTGCCCGCGATGGACACCGATAAACCGTTTCGTTTTCAGCGACGATTCGCGTTGGCTGAGGGAGAAGCCGGGGGGAAAGGCGTGTTGTTGTTCTGGTCGAACGGCAGCTTCGTGGCGCCGGCGGGATATTTCAAAGAGGCTGGGGCCAATCGGGCATTGGAAGCGCTGTTGACGGACAACATGACGGGATTCGCCGGTGCGCTCGAGGAGCTGCGAGATGTGAACGTGCGTGGTCCAGAGGACGAGACGCTGCTGCACCTGGCGGCGGCGAACGGTTCGTTGGAGGCCGTGCGGCTTCTGGTGCGCCGGGGCGCGCGGATCAACTCCGGGGCGGTGCATGATATCGATCCTCTGGCGTGGGCTGGGACGAACGGGCATCTGGCGGTGGTGAAGGAGTTGTTGGCGGCGGGGGCCCAGGTTCACCGGAAAAACGAGAGTGGAGGCACGGCGCTATTGGGAGCGGTTGAAAACGGGCATGGGGAGGTGGCGTTGGCGTTGCTGGCGGCGAAGGCGGATCCGAATGCCAAGGATGACAATCATCGCACGCCGCTATCGGTCGCGATTGACGGCGGCTATGCCGGGGTGGTGGAGGCGATGTCGTCTCAGGCCGGAAACCGTTTTTGGGCTGACGATCAGCTGCAGCGCGTGCTCGCGACGCAGGCGCACAAGGGGAATGCGGCGATGGTGAAACTTTTGCTGGAGAAAGGCGTGAAGGTGGATCGCGATCTGGGAGGATTTACCGCCTTGATCGGAGGTGCGGCGTCGGGGGATCCGGAGATTGCGCGGATGTTGATCGAGGCGAAATGTCCGGTGGACGTCGTGGCTGCGGATGGTGCAACGGCGTTGATGGAAGCGTGTCGTTTGGGGCATGGCAGCTATGCCGAAGTGTTGCTGAAGGCTGGGGCGGATCCGTCGAAGGCTCGGCGGGATGGCACGACATCGTTGCATCTTGCCGTGGTGCGAGACGCCGGAGAACTCGTCTCGCTGTTGCTGGCGAACGGAGCGAAGCCGTCGATGACGAACCATGCCGGCCATACTCCGCTTGTGCTGGCTTTGAAGGCGGGCGCGGGGAAAGCGGCGCGGGTGCTGGTCGATCACGGCGAACGGTTGGGAGCTGAGCGGTCGGAGCAGTTGATGGTCGCTGCGCTGCAATTTGACTTGGTGGAGTTGATTGAGCCGGCGTTGGCTGCTCCGGGTTGGGTGGAGAAGCCGCTGGCGGCGGGTTGGACGCCGATGAAGATCGCGGTGTTGTTCCAGGCGGAGAAATGCGTGGCGGCCCTGCGGGCGGCGGGCGCGGTCGAGGAGAGCGATCCGGTGGTGTCGGTGCGACTGCTCGATGCGCGTCCCACGCTGTTGCAAGCGGTCGAACCGATCGATCCGCGCGACGTGGATGACGCTTATCCTGCGGCGAACGTCGAGGTGGAGATGGTCGTGGCGCCGGACGGCCGCGTGGTGTTTGCGATGGTGCGAGCGGCGTCGGATCCGGTGCTGGGTTTATCGGCGGTGATTGCGGTGCAGCAGTGGCGCTTCGGGCCGATCACGAGCGGAGGGAAGCCGGCGCATGTGCGGGTGCGGACGCCGGTCCGATTTCCCTCGGCCGCGGAGCGGGTGGTGGATGTGGCGAACGTGGATGTGGCGCCGCAGATCATCAAAGCGGTGGCTCCGGAATATCCTCTCTCGCTGCGGAGGAGTGGGGAGCAGGGGCGGATTCACGTGCGGTTCACGGTGGGCGTGGACGGAAAGGTGTCGGACATTCGCGTCGCGGGGGCATCGGATCCGGCGTTCAAACAGCCGGTGGCGAAAGCGGTTTCGCAATGGACCTTTCATCCGGGCGAGATGGGCGGCAGGCCGGTGGCGACGCGGATGGAGCAGCCGGTGACGTTTTCGCTGGTGCATTGAAAATCATGAGTGCGACGGAAATTAAGATTTGTGGGCTGGCGCCGGTGCGGGGGCAGTTCGCGGCGGATGCGGGAGCGATCAAGCGCTTGTATTTTGATTATGATACGGGGCGGAAAGTCGGCGTGATCAGCAAGGCGCTGGCGCAGGCGCGGAAGGTGTATCGCTGCGTCGAGCCGGCGGAGTTGGAGAAGATCGCGGGCACGATGCACCACGGCGGGATCGTGGCGGTGATCGCGGCGCCGGAGTGGCGGGCGCCGTCGAAGGAAGAGATCGCGAATTGGGCGAGGCGGGCAGAGCCGGTGGTGGTGCTCGATCGGATTGGGAATGCGCACAATCTCGGTGCGATTGTGCGGACGGCGGCTTTTTTTGGGGTGCGTCAGATTGTTATTTCGGAGGATCCGGCGGCGGCGGTGCCAGGCGAGGCGGCGTATCGGATCGCGGAAGGCGGGATGTCGCAGGTGACGATCTGGCGGGTGAAAGATGTGGCGAGGTTTTTGAAGGATTTGGCGGCGGCGGGATTTGAAACGATCGGCGCGGCGACGCGCGGCGGGCGGCCCGATGCGAAAAGCGGGAGCGGGAAGCGTGTGGTCATCGTGCTCGGGAACGAGGACCACGGGATGGCGGAGCGCGTGGCGAAAGCGTGCACGCGACTGGTGACGATTCCCGGGAGCGGAAGCGTGGAGTCGTTGAATGTGTCGGTGGCGGCGGCGGTGTTGTTGTGGGAGCTGGTGGGGAGAGTGTCGCGGAAAGGCGCGGGTTGAGGCGCGGCGGATCGGCGAGCGAGATCACGACGTAGCATGGAGCGATGGCGGCGAGTCACGATGCAGGAGGTCGCCCAGACGGCGGGGGTGCACCAGACGACGGTATCGCTGGCGTTGCGCAACGATCCGCGGCTGCCGAAGGAGACGCGGGAAAAGCTGCAGAAACTGGCGCGGGAGATGGGTTATGTGCCCGATCCCATGCTGGAGGCGTTGAATGCGTATCGCGGCGCGAAGCGTGGAAGCCTGGCGCCGGTCACGATGGCGTTCGTAATGGATTTGAAGGACCGGCGAGAGCTGAAGCTGCTGCATCCGCACCGGATGTTTCTGGAAGGCGCGCAGGAGCGGGCTCAGGAAATTGGATACACGTTGGAGGTGTTTTATCTGCCGAGTCACACGACGGCGGCGGTGGCGCGGCTCGAGCGAACGCTGCGCGCGCGGGGGATCACGGGCGTGATCGTGGGGGCGTTCATCGATCGGGAGATTCCGTTTCGCATGACGTGGGAGCACTTCAGCGTGGTGCTGATCGAGTCGGAGCAGTTGAACCTGTCGTTGCACATGGTCGCGAATCACCAGCTGAGGGTGACGCGCATGGGAGTGAGCCGGCTGCGTGAGCTGGGGTATCGACGCGTCGGAATCGCGGTGGGCGAGCGGGAGGAGTTTTATCTCCAGCAGGCGTTCACGGCGGGCTACTTTGTGGAGGTGGCGCAGGTCCCGGAGCTACCGCGGCTGCCGCCTTGTTTGCTGGCGCCGGCGCCATCGTCGAAGATTGCGAGCACGGTGCTCTCGTGGGTGAGGGCGAACGAAATCGATGCGGTGCTCACCAACTGGCGCATGATTCCCGAGGCGCTGCGGCGAAAAGGCGTGCGTGTGCCGGGTGATGTCGTGGTGGCGACGTTGGATTTCGCGCCGCAAGAAGGACCGAACGCGGGCATGCGACAGAACCATCGCGTCGTAGGGCAGCGGGCGGTGGAGCAACTGGCGATTTTGATGAAAACGAATCAGCGGGGACTGGTGGCGTCGCCGAATCATACCTTGATCGATGGCGAATGGGTGGATGGGAGCGATGTGCCGGCGGTGGCGAAGGGCGGGCGTTCTTAAGTAAGCATAGAATGGCTGCGACGGTGGAGGCGGCGTGATTGACGGAGCGGTGGGCGGAGAGGGACGCTGGTGTCCGAGGCTGGCGGGACGCCGATCTGTCGAGGCGAGCTGCCGGGCTCCCTTCTTATGTTTTCGGAGCACTTTGTTTGGGGCGCGGCGACGTCGGCATATCAGATCGAAGGCGCGGTGACGCGTGATGGGCGCAGCGCGTCGGTGTGGGATCATTTTTGCACGCGGGATGGTGCGGTGCATCGCGCGGAGAGCGGGGCGGTGGCGTGCGATCACTACGCGCGGTATGTGGAAGACGTGGGGATGATGAAGGAGATCGGGTTGCAGGCGTATCGGTTTTCGATCGCGTGGCCGCGGGTGTTGCCGGAAGGGACGGGGAAGGTGAATGCGGCGGGGTTGGGATTTTACGATCGGTTGGTGGATGAGTTGTTGAAGGCGGGGATCCAGCCGTGGGTGACGCTGTTTCATTGGGATTATCCGCTGGCCTTGTATCGGCGCGGCGGGTGGTTGAATGCGGACAGCCCGAAGTGGTTTGCGGATTACGCGAGGGTGGTGGTGGAGGCGTTGTCGGATCGCGTGTCACACTGGATCACGTTGAACGAGCCGCAGTGTTTTGTGGGGTTGGGGCATGAGACGGGGGTGCATGCGCCGGGAGACAAGCTGCCGCTGCATCAATCGTTGCGTGTCGCGCACCATGCGCTGCTGGCGCACGGCGAATCCGTAAAAGTGATACGCGCGGTAGCGAAGCGGTCGCCGAAGATCGGGTGGGCGCCGACGGGAGATATTCCGCTGCCGATGACGGAAAGGGCGGAGGATGTGACGGCGGCGCGGGAGATGTATTGGGCGGTGACGAAGGCGGATGTGTGGAATCACGCGTGGTGGCTGGTGCCGGTGTTGGAGGGGCGGTATCCGGAGGACGGATTGAAGTTGTATGGTGCGGCGGCGCCGAAGTTCACGGCGGAGGAGATGGCGACGATCGCGCAGCCGTTGGATTTTCTCGGGCTGAATATCTACAACGGGTTTCAGTGCCGGCGCGGGGTGGATGGAAAGCCGGAGCGGGTGGCGTATGCGACGGGGCATCCGCAGACGCAGAATGGATGGAATGTGTCGCCGCCGGCGTTGCGCTGGGGGCCGCGGTTTGCGCACGAACGAAGCAAGCTGCCGATCGTGATCACGGAGAACGGCATGGCGGCGCACGATTGGAGCGCGGATGACGGGGCGGTGCACGATCCGCAGCGGATCGATTATTTGCGGAAGTATTTGCGCGAGTTGCGGCGAGCGGTGGCGGACGGGGTGCCGGTGCAGGCGTATTTTGCGTGGTCGTTGTTGGACAATTTCGAGTGGGCGGAAGGGTATCGGTATCGGTTTGGGCTGGTGCACGTGGACTATGCGACGCAGCGGCGGACGTTGAAGGATTCGGCGCGATGGTATCGGGAGGTGATCGCGACGAAGGGTGGAAATTTGGACGCCTGAAATAGCCCCGAAGGACGCGAAGGGTCGCGGGTCTGGCACGGACTTTTCGGCACGATCAACCCGACGGGACGTCGGGTTCCACCTGTTGCGGCGGGAGGTGGTGCGCGAGTTGGCTGGCGGCCATGAGTCGAAGAAGCGACGAGAGTTCGGATTCGGCGAGGGTGTCGGGGAGCGCGGCGCAGTTGATCGAAATGAAGGGGCAGTCGGCCGGTGGTGATAAAAAAGCGCGGTCAGGTTGACCGCGCTACGAGGGGAGGGGAGGCAAGAGGAGGTTTAGGCGAAGGAGTAGGTGTAGGGTTTCCGCATTTTGCGCTTCAGGTAGCGGTTGGCTTCGCGGGCGTGGGCGCCGACGAATTTCTCCTTGTCGGAATCCCAGGTGAGTTTCTTGCCGGTGCGGAGCGAGATGGCGCCGAGGTGGCACATGATGGCGGACCGATGGCCGGTGACGACGTCGCAGATCGGATCCTGGCGGGAGCGGACGCAGTCGAAGAAGTTTTTCCAGTGGTCGTTGCTCTTGTAGAGGCGCTCGGCGTTTTCGGGCAGCGGGGCGCGGAGGAGGTCGCGGTCGCTGGCTTCGATGACGTTGCGGTTGACCCAGATCCAGCCCTCTGTCCCCACAAAACGGATACCATTGCGCTGGCCGTCCTTGTTGAGGATTTCGCCGTAGATGGAGTCGTCGGGCGTGGTGTGGATGTTGAGCTTCACGCCGTTGGCGTAGGTGTAATTGACGACGTAGCTGTTGTAGGCGTCGTAGCCGCCCGGGATGGGTTCGGCGAGACGCGTGGATTCAACCTCGCGCGGGGCGACGAGGCCAACGGCCCAGTAGGCGATGTCGTTGTGGTGCGCGCCCCAGTCGGTCATGGTGCCGCCGGAGTAGTCATACCAGAAGCGGAACGTGCCGTGGCAGCGCTCCTTCATGTATTCAACTTTTGGAGCCTGACCGAGCCAGAAGTCCCAGTTGAGGCCGGCGGGGACGGGCGAAGGTTTGAACGGGCCGCCGCGGAGGCCTTGGGGGAGCCAGACGTTGGCTTCCTTGAGCTGGCCGATGCGGCCGTTGCGAACGAGTTCGCAGGCGAGGCGGAAGCGTTCGGAGCTGCGTTGTTGGGTGCCGGTTTGGAGAACGGTTTTGTTTTCGCGGACGGCTTTGATGAGATGGCGGCCCTCGTCGATCGTGAGCGTGAGCGGTTTCTCGGCGTAGATGTCTTTGCCGGCTTTGGCGGCGGCGATGTTGATGATGGTGTGCCAGTGGTCGGGGGTGACGTTGACGATGACATCGACGTCCTTGCGGTCGAGGACGCGGCGGAAGTCGGAGAACGAGTCGGGCTTTTTTCCGTCGACGGTGAACTTCTCGACGGCTTCGGCGGCGTGGGCGTCGTCGACGTCGCACACGGCGACGATGTTGCCGTGGTTCATGGCGTTTTGGCCGTCCCATTTGCCCATGCCGCCGCAGCCGACGAGGGCGATGTTCGGGCGGTCGTTGGCGGAAAGTTTCGGCGTGGCGGTTTCGGCGGCGAGCAGCTGGCGCTCGATGAACCAGGAAGGCAGGCCGGTGGCGGCGGCGAGGATCGCGACGCGTTTGACGAAGGAGCGGCGCGAGACGTGAAAGTGCGGGGAGGATTTGGGGTGCGTCATAAAGATGGGGAGGATGAGAGGAAAAACGTCGGAGGCGAGAGCGGCTGAGGCAAGGGGAGGAACGGGGGACCGTTCGGTGAGTCAGGGCTGGATTTTCAGGCGGCGGGAGTCGGAGTTGGCGGTGATTTCGGGGACATACATTGCGGTGGCGGTGACGGGGAGGGCGCGGAAATCGCCGGGGGTGACGGCGCGGAGGGCGAAGCGAAGTTCCCAAGTGCCGGCTTCGAGATGGTCGAGGAAGAAGACGCTGCGGTCGTCGTGCTCTTCTCGATACAGCGGGCGGCCGGCGTCCGGTGGTGAAGGCGTTTTGGTGTTGTCCGACGGGAGACGCACGAGGCGGGCGTCCCAGCCGCTGAGCGGGTTGAGCGGTTCGCAGCCGGCGGGTTTGGGGACCTCGATCATGAGGTATTCGAGTTGGTTCGGGACGGTGAGCGTGATGCGGGCGGTGACCTCTTCGGTGGTGCGGGCGGTGCCGTGGGCGTCGAGTGGTTCGGACGTGAGGCGGAGTTGGCCGATGAGCGTGGGCTCGGCTTTCTGGCGTTCGAACGTGCGGGATGTTTCGATGAGGTGGGCGGCGGGTTGCACGCTGTCGCCGCGAGCCCAGGAGGAGGCGAGGGCGGTGGCGAGGACGGGAGTTTGGCCGGAGGTGCGGCGGAGAGTGAAGGTGTTTTTGCCGGGGCGAAGGGCGGAGTAGGGGATCTGGATGGCGGCGGGAATTTCGAGGAGGGTGTCGCGGGAGAAAGCGACGCGGCGGATGGGCGTGTTGTTGGCGAGAAGCTCGATTTCGCCAGAGGCGTCGAGGTGGCCGCGGTGCTGGAGGAAAGTAGTGAGAGCGAGAATGGCGAAAGCGGTGTCCCGCGTGCTGGACCAGTGGGCGCTGCGGCGGTTGAGGGCGAGCCAGTAGGCGGCGGGTTCGACGAGCGGGTTTTGCGGATCGAGAGTGAGGAGCGCGAGAAGCGTGACGGCGGTGGATTCGACGGCGCCTTCGGACGCTCGCCAGTAGTTGCGCGTGGCGCCCCAGAAGGCGGTTTCGCCGAGGCCGGCGGCGGAGGCGCGTTGGACGCCGTTGTCGAGATTGCGGAGGAGCGTGGCGGATTGGTCGGGCGTGCCGAAGCGTTTGGAGGCGAGGGCGAGCCAGGCGCGACCGGAAGCGGAGAGGCGATCGCGTTCGGCGAAGGCGGTGGTGAAGCGGGTTTGGAGCTCGGCGAGCGGAGTGAAAGCGGAGAGGTTTTCGAGTCGCGCGAGCGCGGCGAGAGCGAAGGCGGCGGAATCGTCGAAACGCGTGGAGCGGTTGAAGGCGTTGACGAGAGAGCGGTGGGTTTTCTCGGCGAGTGTATCCGGAATTTCGATGCCGGCGTCGGTGGCGAGCGAGAGGCCCCACGAAACGTAGGCGGTCATCCAAAGGTCGGGCGGACCGTCGGGCCACCAGCCGTAGCCGTGCCATTGGTGGGCCTCGTCGAGGCGGGAGAGACTTTGGCGGACGACCTCGTCGATCGAGTCCAGGCCGGCGGTGCGCTCGCGGCGGGAGCGATCGGTGGTGGATTCGCGGGCGAGGATGCGGCGCTCGACGGCGGAAGGATCGAGGCCGAGGTCGGCGAGGGTTTGTTGGACGACGACGGCGGGGAGGAAGCGGCTCATCGTTTGTTCGACGCAACCGTAGGGGAAGTCGATGAGGTAAGGCAGCGCGTCGAGGATCGTGAGGGCGTGGTTGGGGGAGAGTTGAACAGAGACGCGGGTGCGCGCGGGATCGAGCGGCGACGGGAGGGGGAGAGTGAACGATGTTTCGCGGGAATCGGGTGAGAGGCGGCCGAAGGCGGCGGTGGGTTGTTGGAGGCCGTCTTCGAGGATGGGCAAGGAGAGCTGCATGGCGTCGGCTTCGGTGCCGGCGTGTGCGGTGAGGGTGAGTTGGGCGGTGCCGGGCGAGCGGGCGTGAAGGGGCCAGAAGGCGCGAGATTCGGCGTGCGGGGCGACCGTGGTGGTTTGGGGCGAGAGTGGCGCGGTCGGTTCGAGCGGGCCGGCGAGCGCGAGAGTGGCGTCGGCGGAGAGCGGCGTGTCGGTGCGGTTGAGGAACGTGGCGGAGAACGAGGCGGTGTCGCCGGCGATGAGGAAGCGTGGGACGTTGAGGCGGGCTTGGAAGGGGAGGGAGGTGCGCGCGAAGGTGCGAGCGGCGCCGAAGGTGTTGCCGTCGGCGCCGATGGCGTGGGCGTCGATACGCCAGCGGGTGAGATTGTCGGGGAAGTTGAAACTCACGCGGGCTTCGCCGCGGGCGTCAGTGAGGACGGAGGGGGACCAGAAGGCGGTGGAAGCGAAATGGGTGCGGAGGTGAAGGGCGGGAGGAGCCGCCGATGACGCGAAGTTTCCGGCGGCGGTCATTGCGGTGGCTTCATCGTGCAGGAGCGAATTCGTGCGCGCGCCGGCGAGTGTTTGTGCCGCTTTGTATCCGGCTTCCACTACACTGTTCACGGCGAACGGAGAAAGGGTCAGGACGTCTTCATCGATCGTTTCTGACGGATTCAGGATCGCGCCCGGACGAGGATCCGCGAGGCGAGCGATTGGTCGGGAATCGACGATGGACCAGACCGAGCGGGCTTCGACGATGCGGGAGGCGCGAAGGAAGTCGGGGAGTGTGTCGTCGGGTGCGCCAGTGTCGGGCGAGACGAGGGAGATGACGGCGTCGTCGGCGACGGAGAGGGCGAGCTCGACGTTGGAGGCGGGCTCGCCGGAGGGCGTTTGGGTGGTGACGAGGAGTTGGGCGGGCTGGCCGGGGCGTGGTTCGTCGGGGGCGGCGGTGACGGAGGTTTCGAGCAGGCGATCTGTATTCGAAACGGAGATACTTGAGGCGACCGAGGTGGACTGGCCGGTGGCGGCGGGGGACGCGTGGAATTCGACGGTGCCGGAGCCGAAGAAAATGGGAGGGGCATTGAAGCTGTGGAGCGAGAATCGGCCGGCAAGTGCGGCGGGCTCGGTGAGCAGTTGCGTGGCGCCGCGGAGGGTGAACCACGCGCGGTCGGCACCCGCGGGGGCGATGCCGAGGGCCGAGAGCGGTTGGTCGGGGCGGGTTTCGGCGGGGATGACGAGGGCGGAGATTTCCGGGTTGAGCGCGAGCGAAGGCGCTTCCCGGTCGACGGCGACGAGGGAGAGAATCTCGCGGTGAGCATCGAGGAGAGGATCGCCGGGACGGTCGCGGCGTTGGGAGTCGAAGAAGGTGCGGCGGCCCCAGAGGCGATGGACGACGGGAGAGATTTCGCGATCGGTGAAGAAGCGGACGCGGAAAGCGCCGGGGTGCGGGAGGCGGAATGACGTTTCGAGGCGTCCGTCGGCGGAAGGTAGTGGATGTTCGGATACGATGGTTTCGGTGTAGCCGGCGTGGACGAGGCGCCAGGTGTCGGGAACGCGCTGGGTGGCGCTGCCGACGCGCTGCCATTCGGCGGCGACGCGATCCGGTGCGACGATGTTGCCGGAGTCGTCGATCCACACCTCGGCCCAGCGGAGTTCGAGCAGTTGGGCGGTGCCGTCGAAACGAGCGGGGCGGTTTTGGCCGTCGCGGACGACGGCGGAGAAGGAGACGGTATCGCCGGCGCGGGCGAGGCGCGGGGTGGTCCAGCCGAGCGGGTCGAGGGTCAGTCCGGTTTCGCTGATGGTGAGCGTGGTGTCGGTGTTGACGGGGGCGATGCCGGAAGGATTGACGGTGGCGTTGATGCGGAGGCGGGTGTTCTCCGGAAGAAATGAAGGGACGGAGAGCGTGAAATCGGCATGGCCGAGCGCGTCCGTGGTGCTGGTGAGCGGGCGTTCGGCGAGGGAACGACTCCATTCGGCGAGAGCCTCGTCGGAGGACGGAAAACGATCGTCGATGGAAAACTGGCAGGTGACGGGGGCTTGGGTGAGAGGGCCGCCGGAGAAGTAGGAAGCGGCGACGCGAACGGTGATCTCGCGGCCCGGACGGAGTGTGGCGGGATCGCTGGTGAGGGAAACGTTGGCGACGACGGCGGGCGGGACGAAGCGATCGACTTGGAAGAGCGAAGTGGAGGATTCGACGACGTTGTCGGCGGGAGAGTGCTCGTAGAAGAGATCGATCCGGGCGTGGCCGGGGCGGATGTCGGAAGGGATTTCGATCTGGCCGTGGGCGGTGCCGTGTCCGCTGAGGGCGAGCGGGGTGGATTCGACGAGGGTCGTATCGTTGAGAATGATACGATAGCGCAGAGATTTGAGGTAAGCCGGAATGACGAAGCGATCTTCGTGGCGCTCGCGGGCGACGAGGCGCCAGTGCGCGGTTTCGCCGGGGCGGTAGAGCGGGCGATCGGTTACGACATCGACGTAGATCGATTCGCGGCTGTCGCGTCCCAAGGCGAAGAATTGGAGCCAGACGGGATGATCGTCGATGACGGCGAGGGTGTTGTGGGCGTAGTCGGAAAAGAGGGGAAGGTTGGCGGCGCCGGAGGAGTCGGTGGTGGCTTGCCAGCGGGAGAGCGGATTTCGGCGAACGGGAGTGAAACCTTGGATACGGGTGTTGGCGAAAGGCGTGCCGTCGGTGTGGAAAGCGAACAGCTTGCCGGAAGTGGTGCTGGAAAGCTGCGCGAACGCGCGGGCCGAAGAGGAGAGGAAGCGGCCCTGCCAGATGACGGAGTCGTGGGTTAGTGGATTGCGGCCTTCGATGGTCAGGAAGTAGGTGCCGGGCGGGAGTGAAGGGGAGGCCTCGGCGATTTGAGAGTGCCAGGCGAGGTGGGCGGGGTTGTCGAGTGAGATGGTCCATTCGCGCAGCCGTTCGGTGGAAGGAGGGCGAAGGACGTTATCGGAAGGTCGAGCCGCCAGGGTGTCGGGAAGGTCGAGCGAGATCCAGTCGTCGAGAGAGATGCGATCGAGGGTGGCGTGGAGGGAATCGAGGCCGGTGGCGCCGAAGCTGAAGCGGATGGGGGTGTTGGGGGCGACGACGGAAGGGAGTTGGACCAGGAGGGTGGGCGTGGAGAGAGACTGCTCGATTGTGTTGAGTTCGGAGCGGAGCGTGTGGGTGAGGGAGGCGGGTTGGGCGGGGAGTTGTTCGCGAGCGGTGCGGATTTCGGCGAGGAGCGCGGGGATGTCGGCGGGGGTGTTGGGGGCGGCGTCGGGAGACCAGCGAGAGCGGATGCGCCAGAGGAGCGATTCGGCGCGGACGAAAGGTTCCCAATCGGTATCAAGGGCGATGGCGAGGGCGGAGGACCACAGCGCGGCGTGATCCTGGCGATCTGGAATCGGCGCGTAGGAGTGCGGGGAAGAGAACGTGCGGGCGAGTTGCCATGCGGCCCAGGCGCGGTGGTCGGACGTGGCGCCGATGCGAGCGGCGTGGGAGAGATGCGAGCGGAAGGTGGAAAATTCGGGGTGGTGGATCGCGGATGAGTGGGTGAGCGATTGTTGGAGAAAATCGACGTAGCGGTTGGCGGCTTCGGTGGACGGGGATTGCGTGGCGAGGTGGTCGGCGATCGCGGTGCGAAGTTTCCAGGATTCGCCGAGGCCGAGTTGTTCGGCGAAGTCGGCCCGGCTGGTGAGCAGCGCGATCCAGAAGTCGTCGCGAGGGCGAGGGTGGGTTTCGGTGTGGTAGGGGCCGGCGAGGGCATCGAAGCGGGCGAAGAGTTCGTCGGCCCACGTGGGCGGTCGCTGCCAGCGCGTGGAAATTTCGGAGCGCCACGTGGCGTCGAGGATCCAGAGCTCGAGCCAGTGAAGGGTGACGGTGTCGGCTGCGGGGGCAAGGGCGCGGGCCTCGGCGAAGCGTTCCTTGGCGCGTTCCCAGGAGTTTTCGGCGGCGAGGGATTGGGCTTCGGCGAGGACGCTCGGGTAGTCGCGCTCGGCGGCGTGGGCGATGGGTGGGAGGAAGGCGAGCGCGAGGAAGAGAAGAAGGCGCATGGGGAAAGCTTTGAGGGAAGACGAAGCAGCGGTGCCGGAGGGGAGGGAGCGTTTCGCTAGGAATATAGATCTGCGAGGGCGGCGGCGGTTTGGCGGAAAGTGGTGCGGAGTTCGGGCGGGGAGATGACTTCGGCGTGTGCGCCCCAGCTGAGGATCCATTGTTCCACTTCGGTGAGGGCGCCGAGGCGGAGGCGGAGCTCGAGTGCGCCGCGGGGGAGGTCGCGCATTTCCTGGGATTCGTGCCATTCGCGTTCGCGGATGCGCTCGGCGACGGTGGAAGAAAAGCGGATGACGACCTTGTAGTCGCCGGTGCCGCCGAGCACGCCGAGGGCGTTGGCGAAAAATTTTTCGGGAGAGAAATCGGCGGGGCGAGTGAAGGATTTTTTGGTGGAGGCGACGTCGGAGATGCGCGGAAGGGCGAACGTGCGGAGGGCGTCGCGTTCGAGATCGTGGCCGACGAGATACCAGAGATTTTCGCGGTTGGCGAGGTGGTAGGGACGGACGCGGCGGGTGGATTTTTTGGCGTCTCCGGGTTTTCGATACGCGAACGAGACCTCGTGTTGGTGGAGAACGGCGGCGCTGAGGGTGTTGAAGACGGCGAGGTCGGTTTTGCCGAGGCCGATGTTCTTGAAGGAGACGGTCTGGAGCTCGTCGGCGGGGGAGAAGGAGATGCGATCGCGCAGGCCGCGGGAGAGTTTTTCGAAGGAGGCTTCGAGCTGGCGGTGGAAGGGGGTGCCGCGATATTGCTGGAGGGCGCGTTGCGCGACGAGGAGGGCGAGGAGTTCGCCTTCGGAGACGTTGACGGTGGGGAAGGCGGTGACTGGCTGGGTGTAGCGGTAGGCTTGGATTTGGGCGTCGAATTCGATGGGGAGATCGAGGCGGTCGCGCATGAAGGCGATGTCGCGGACGATGGTTTTGCGCGAGACCTCCAGGAGGCGCATGAGCTTGGTGCTGTTGAGGAG
>JAFAAS010000036.1 GCA_023426435.1 Verrucomicrobiota bacterium
ACGCCCGCAACCACCTTCACGATCACCATCACGCTCGCACCGTCCAAAACGACACGCCCGCTTCGCTGCCGCTCGACGAAGTCATCGCCATCGCTCGCCGCCACGAACTCGCCGAACCTTTCGTCATCGGCCTGCCGCTCGGCCCCGAGGGCGTTTACAGCGTCATCTCCGATCGCACCCGCCCCTTCGATCGCGCCTACCTCCACCTCGACCGCTACTCCGGCCGCGTCCTCGCTCACCTTCGCTTCGAAGACTTCGGCTACCTCGCCCAATTTTTCTCCTGGGGCATCGTCGCGCACGAGGGACGCCTCTTCGGCCTCGCCAACCAAATCCTCGGCACACTCGCCGCCTTCGGCATCGCCCTCCTCGCCGCGACCGGCGTGTCCCTCTGGTGGCAACGCCGCCCCGCCGGCACGCTCGCCGCCCCCGAAAGCTCCGCCTCGCTCCCGCGTCCTCTTTGGGCCATTCTGCTCCCGCTCTCCGCTCTGCTTCCTTTGCTTGCCGCATCTCTGATCACGCTCTTCCTCTTCGAAAAACTCCTCTCCCTCCGCCGCCTCAAGCCTTCATCGCTCGCCTCATGAAAACCAAACTCCTCCTCCTGCTCTCTTCACTCGCGCTTTTCTCCACCACCGCCGCTCTCGCCGCCGAACACCCCAACGAGAAAAACTGCGGCTGCTCCTGCTGCACCGGCAAGGAGGTCTGCTGCTGCTTCGTCGAAGAATCCGCCGCCGCCGACCAACCTTCCGCCGACTCCGATTCCGACAAAACCTCCGACACCGCCATCGCCCGTCACCCTCTCCGCGGCGTCATCGTCGCCGTTCGCCCCAACGACTCCGCTCTCCTCGTCAAACACGACGAAATCCCCGGCTACATGCGCGCCATGACCATGCTCTTCAAAGTCGACGCCGCCGCCCTCTCCGCCTTCAAAAAAGGCGACGCCATCACCGGAACCCTCGTCCAGCGCGAAGACGGTTTCTACCTCGAAAATATCTCTAAAAGGTAGGGCGAGGCCTCCCGGCCGAGCCGCACACGCGTCTTACTCCCATGGACCTCATCACCCCGGACGGTGTCCCGTCTCTCGTCTCGAGCATCCAGCTTTCGATCTCGCCCGTGATCCTCATCTCCGGCGTGTGCGCGCTCACCATCACGCTCACCAACCGCATGGGCCGCATCGTCGACCGCACGCGCAGCCTCGCCGGGCAAGCCCGCGTCGCCACCGGCGAAGATCGCATCCACCTCGCCAACCAGCTCGAGATCATGTGGCGCCGCTCCCGGCTCATCCGCCTCGCCGTCACCTTCGCCGGCTGCAGCATGCTCACTTCGTGCGCGCTCATCCTGAGCCTCTTCTTCGTCGCTTTTCTCGGACGCGATCCCGGCCTCGCCCTCGCCGCCATCTTCGTCATCAGCGTGCTCTTCCTCATCGCGTCCCTGGTCGGCTTCCTCCGCGACATTTATGTCTCTCTCCACGCCGTCCAACTCGAAGTCGAACGCGCCCGCTTCACCGACAGGTAGGGCGAGGCGTCCCCGCCGAGCCGAGAGCCAGCGCCTTCCTTCACACCCACCGCTTCAACGTCCCGCGCAACGCCTCCCGCGCCCGCGCAATCCGCGTCTCCACCGCCTTCGGCGTCGCCCCCACCGCCACCGCGATCTCCGCATACGACATCTGCTCGTATTCGAACAACACGATCGCCTCCCGCAGTTTCACCGGCAGCGCCGCGATCGCATCCCGCACCGCCACACCCCGCTCTTTTCGCTCTAGCGCACTTGCTCCCTGCTCCCCGCCCGCGGCTCCTTCGCTCCTTTCGTTCCACTCCTCCAACGCCACCTCCGGCCTCCTCCGCCACCACCGCAGTCGATTGCGCGTCAGATTCACCGCGATCGCAAACACCCACGGCCGAAACTCCGCGCCCGCCCGAAACTTCGCCCGCTGCTGCCACACCCGCACAAAGGTCTCCTGCGCCAACTCCTCCGCCTCCCGCGCATTCAACACCATCCGCGCAATCACGCTCTTCACCGGCAACTCCCACCGCTCCATCAACACGCCCAACGCCGCCTCGTCGCCCGCCTGCACGCGACCCATCAGCTCCGCATCCTCCCCCGCACCCGAACGCGCCTCGTCTTCGCTCGGCATGAATCAGTGACGGTGACGATTCAGCCCCAGATCCGGCGGCGCTTGATGGTCGAAATCCTTGATCTTCGGCAGCACCAACGCGAGATACCGCTCCCCCGCCTCCGCCGACATCATCGCCGCACAACGCCGCACGTGCGTCGCGATCGCCGTCTCGCACACAAGCCGCAACTCCTCCAATCGCCGCTCCGCCGCCACCACCGCTTCCGCCGGCGCGCCTTCCTGCGATTGCAGCCGCTCCAGCGCCGCACTCGCCTTCTGAATTTCCAAACAATGCTCCGCACACACCACGGAGTAATCTTCGTGCAACGTCCTGATCGCCTCGAACTGCTCCTCCGTCAGCCCGAAATCCGCCCGCAGCCAGGCCATCGCATCCCGCTCCATCAGCGCCCGCTCCAGCGCCGCGTCTCCACCGCTCCGATACGCCACCACGCCGGCCGCCGCGGCGACCGCCACCACCAGCGCGAGCGAAATCAACCGGTTCTTCATCCTCAATGATCCAGCTTCGCCAGCACCCGCGGATCGAGCTCACTCAAATACGACACCACCATCCGCTCGCGCTCCGCCTCCAGCTTCGCCCGCGCCATCGCATTTCCCGCCAAACCCGCGACCGCCACCGCCATCGCCGCCCCCACCGCCCAACCCGCCAACCGGCCGCGCACATACGCCGTCCAATTCTCCGGCCCCACCCGCCGAATTCGCGCCCACACGTCGGGCCGAAAATTCGCCGACGGCTTCGCCGCCACGCGCCACGTCTTCAGCGTTTCACTCAATTGGATGTCGGACCCATTCATGTCGTTGTAACCACTCTACACCCGCCCACGCCCTTTCCCTCAAAGTTTTTCGCTCAATCCCCCCGCAGAGCCCAACGTCCCCCCTCGGGCTGGTTCGCGCCTCGAAACACCACACCGGAAACAGCGATTTTTTCTGTTTACACGCGTAAACAGAATCTCCATTTACACGTGTAAATGCCCGCCTTGCCCCAAATCTCTTCCGCCGAATGGGAGGTCATGAAGGTGCTCTGGCGCCGGCCCGAACCGAGCAGCGCCCAGATCGTGATCGACGCCCTCGCCGCGCCCAACGACTGGTCTCCCGCCACCATCAAAACGCTGCTCAACCGGCTCGTGAACAAGGGCGCACTCTCTTTCGAAAAACAGGGCAACGCCTACCTCTACTCGCCCGCCGTCACCGCCGCCGACTGCCAGGCCGCCGAAGCCGAATCCTTTCTCGACCGCGTCTTCGACGGCTCGCTCTCGCCGCTCGTCGCTCACTTCGCCAAATCGCGCCGGCTCCGAAAAGACGAGATCAAGCAACTCGAGGAGTTGCTCCGCAACGCGCGCAAATCCTGACCATGCTCCACGCCCTCGCCGAGCTCACGCTTCGCGGCACCGCTCTCTTCGCGCTCATCGGGCTCGTCGAACTCGCGCTCGCCCGCCACATGCACCCACAGGGCCGGCGCGCTTGGTGGTGGCTCGTCGCCATCGCTTTCCTGCTCCCGCTCAACCTGGATCACGCCCCCCGGCTTCCTCCGGCCTTCCATGAGCTGCAGCGCGCCGTCACCGTCCTGCCCGACCCCATCGTTCCCGAGCCGCTCTACCAACTGCCCGCTCCCGCAACCACGCCCACGACTGGGCTCGAACGCACCCTCGTCTTCGTCTGGGCCGCCGGCTGCGCCGCCACCCTCGGCCTCGTCCTCATCCGCACCGCGCGAACTCAACGTCGCTGGGCCCGCCAACGTCTCTCGACCGACGCTGCGCTGCTCAGCCTGCTGGAAGACGCCAAAGCCAGCGCCCGCGTCTCCGCCCCCATCGGTCTCGTGGTCTCCCACCAAATCTCCGCTCCCGCCCTGCTCGGCTGGCTCCGCCCTCGCATTCTTCTTCCCGCGCACCTTGTCGCCGACCTTCCACCTGATCGCATCCGCGCCGTCCTGCTTCACGAGCTCGCCCACTTCCGCTCCATCGACCTCGCGCTCCATTGGGCGTTCACGCTCGTGAGCGCCGTCCACTGGTTCAACCCTTTCGCCCACCTCGCCGCCCGTCGCTGGCTCGGATTTCGCGAGGTCGCCGCCGACGCCAGCGCCCTCGGCTGGCTCCCCGTGTCACAACGTTTTGAATACGGCGAAACTCTCCTCGCCGCCCTCCGCCACGCCCAAACCTTTCCTCCTCCGGCCGGCGCCCTCGCCCTCGGAGAATCGCTCGCCCACCTCAAACATCGTATCGTCATGATCGCCCGCCACCCCTCGCTCCTCCGCCTTCCGCTCCTCGCCTTCGTCGTTTCACTCTCGCTCGCCAGCCTGCTCCTTCTCCAATCCGCCCGCGCCGACGAAACCGCCAACATCAAGGACACCGCCGTCGCCGCCATGAACACCTGGCTTGCCGACGTCGACCACGCCGACTACGGCCGCAGCTGGGATACCGCCGCCGAGGCCTTCAAGAAAGCCATCACCCGCGACGCCTGGATCGCCGCCCTCAAACAGGTCCGCGCCCCACTCGGCTCCTGCACGTCCCGCCAGCTGCTCCAGGCCAAATTCGCCACCAAACTCCCGACTCCCACCGGCCCCGTCGAAGGCGAATTCGTCCTCGCCCAGTTCAACACCACGTTCGCAGACGCCCCCAAATCCATCGAGACCGTCACCTTCTCCAAAGAATCCGACGGCGCGTGGAAATGCGCCGGCTACTACATCAAAGCCACGCCCTGACGCAGCCACCGGCCGCCAGCTCGCTCGCGCTTCCCACCCTCACCCATCCAAGCTCTGCGTCTCCACCCACCGCACCGCGTGTCGCACGAGCGCCGTCACGTCCTGCAACCCGAGCTTCTCCTTGATGTGCCCGCGGTGCACGTCGACGGTCTTCGAACTCAGGTTCAGCTGCTTCGCGATCTCGCGCGTGCTCTTGCCCTGCCCAATCAGCTGAAACACTTCGAATTCTCGATCGGTTAATTTCTCGATCGGCGACGTCGACCCGCGCGGCTTCCGCCCCGACATGTTGTCCAAAAACCGCGCCGACATCTTCGGGCTCACATAAACCTCGCCTCCCAACACCCGCCGCAACGCCGCCAGCAGATTCTCCCCGCCCGCCTCCTTCATGATGTAGCCGCGCGCCCCCGCCCGCAACACCCGCTCCGCGTAGATCACTTCGTCGTGCATCGACACCACGAGGATCGGCAATTCTGGATACACCGCCTGCAAATCCTTGATGAACTCGATCCCGCTCCGCCCGGGCATCGTGATATCCGTCAACACCAGATCCACCTTCCCTTTCTCCAACTCCTTCATCGCCGCCGCCGGATCGCCCGCCTCGCCGGACACCATCATGCCTGGCTGCTTGTCGATCAACTGCGCCAACCCCGCCCGCATGAACGGATGATCGTCCACGATCAAAATCCGTTTGCGATCAGACGAGGAGCTCATGGAAGCAGACATGTTCGAACCCGGAGGAGCCATACCACCGCACTCTACACCATTGTCACTCCGAGCGAAGCGAAGAATCCGGTCCCATCGCGCAACACGTCACCGGCGGCTCGCCTCGCCGTTGCCCTTCCACCGGCACCGAATCGCCACACCTTTTCCCGGCGCCGATTCCACCTTCAACTCCGCTCCAATCACCGCGGCGCGATGCGCCATCACCTGCAATCCCATCCCGCGCCCGTTCGCCTTCTCCAGCCCGCGTCCGTCGTCGGACACCATCAGCTCCAACCCGCCGCCGCCCGTCTCCTCCAGCCCGATCCTGACTTCTTTCGCCCCACTGTGCTTTACCGCATTGTTCACCGCCTCCTGCGCGATCCGATAAAGATGCCCCGCCACCGCATTGTCCTCCATGGACACCGGCGTCGCGTATTCAAAAACGCACTTCACGCGCCCCAGCGAATTCGTCCGCTCGGCCAATTCTACCAGACTCGCCCATAACGCCTCCGGCTCGTCCTTCACCGGCACCAGCCCGCGCGCCATCGAACGCGTCTGCGAAATCGCCTCGCGCAACATCCCGCCGATCCGGTCCACCTGCTTCGCGATCTCCGGCTGCGACGCCACGTCTTCCTTCAACGACGCGCACATCATCTCGATCGCCGTCAACTGCTGCCCGAGCCCGTCGTGCAAATCCTGCCCGATCCGGTGCTGCTCCCGCTCGCTCACCTCCAGCACTTCCTTCTCCAGCCGCAATCGCGTCCGCTGCGCCTCCTCGAGCGCGCGATCCCGCTCGATCGAGGTCAGCGCGCCTTTCACCACTGCGGGCAACAGATCCAGCATCGCCGAATCCTTCATCACGTAATCCCGCGCGCCTTCCTTCATCACCTCCACCGCCACCTTCTCGTCCCCCTGCCCGGTCACCACAATGAAGGGCACCGTGAACGACTCCTTCCGCAACCGCTTCAACAGCTCCGGCCCGCCCACGTCCTTCAATTTCAAATCCAACACCATCAAATCCGGCACCCGCTCCGCCATCCGCTTCTTCGCCGCCCCTCCCGAACTCGCCGTCATCACCTCATAACCCGCTTCCCGCAAAGCCTCCGCCATGAGGATCAACAATCCTTCATCGTCATCCACCACCAACACCGTCGCTTTGTTTTCCGCATCCATCGTTGATCCTTATAGGGCGGGGTCTCCCAACCCCGCCGGCCTCGTCACACTTTCTTCACCGGCGGCACCAACAACAGCGTCACAAACAACCCCAACCGCCGGATCGCCTCCGCGAACTTTTCATAATCCACCGGCTTCTGCATATACACATTGCACCCGAGCTGGTGACACCGCTCCACCTCCCGCACGTCATCCGTCGTGGTCAACATGATCACCGGCAGTTTGTGCAACTCGGGATCCGACTTCAGCCGCCGCAACACTTCGATTCCGTCCACCTTCGGCATCCGAATATCCAACAGCACAAGATACGTCTCATTCGCCTTCGCTGTCCGCGCGTTCCCGGGTTTGTAGAAGAAATCCAACGCCGCCTGACCGTCGCGGAAATGCTCGATGCGATTGCCCAATCCCGCCGCCTCGAGGTTCTGCCGGATCAGGATCGCGTGCCCTTCATCGTCTTCGACGATCAGGATAACAGGTTCGTTCTTCATGGGATCATGCAGGCTGAAATTCATCGCAGCTTCCTTCCTTCCGCTCAACTCGACGGCAACGACACATAAAAGGTCGAGCCCACGCCTTCCTTGCTCTCCACCCAGATCTTCCCGCGCTGCCGCTCGAGCACGCGTTGCGCAATCGTCAGCCCCAACCCCTCCCCTTGCGTCGCGTCCGGATCGAGCCGATGGAAAATCTCGAAGATTTTCGGCTGATGCGCCTCGGGAATCCCAATGCCATTGTCCGCGACCGAATAAATCGACCGCCCGCGCTCCGTGCGCCCCGTCACCACAATCCGCAACGGCCGCTCCGGATCGCGATACTTCACCGCGTTGTCGATCAGATTGGCAAACACCTGACTCACCTGCGCGTGGTCACCCGCACACGGCGGCAACGCTTCCAGCCGCACTTCCGCCTTCGCTTCATCCAACTGAAACTTCGTCGCCGCCACCGCCGCCGCCAGCAACGCATCCATGTCGATCGGCACGATCGTCAACGTCACCCGCCCCAGCCGCGAATAACGCAGCAATCCCGCCAGCAACATCTCCATCTTGCTCACGCCCGCATTGATGAACCGCAACGCCTGCGGGATCGCTTCCTCCACCGGCTGCCGCAGCGCCCCCACCGGGACTTTGCCATCCACCGACTCCGCCACCGCCGCCTTGATTTTCTCGCACGCGCGCTGCAGCTGCTTCCCAAAGCCCTGCACATTCACCAGCGGCGAACGCAGGTCGTGCGACACCGTATAAACGATCGCCTCCAGCTCCTTGTTCTTTTCCGCCAGATCGCTCGCAAACCGCTCCAGCTCCGCCTCGTCCGCCTTCCGCTGCGTGATGTCCGTCCGGATCGCAACATACTGCACCGGCTTTCCCGCCGGACTCAGAAACGGGAAAATCGTCGTATCCACCCAATAATACGTCCCGTCCTTCGCCCGATTCTTGATCTCCCCCTGCCAAACCCGCCCGCTTCCGATCGTCTCCCATAAATCGCGAAAAAAATCCGTCGAATGATAACCGGAGTTGATGACCCGGTGATCCCGCCCCAGCAACTCGTCCCGCCGATACTTCGAAATCGCGCAGAACTTCTCGTTCACATACGTGATCCTCCCGCGCGCATCCGTGATCGCCACGATCGAATGCTCGTCCAGCGCCGCCTTCACGTCGCGCAGCTCCTTCACGGTCTCCGTCAACTCCTTCTCCGAGGCCGCATGCTCCCGCTCCACCCGTTCGAGCACCGCAATCAATTCTTCGCGCGAGAGCGTGGAGTAGTCGTTCAATGTCACGCTCCACCCTGTGCAAACCGCCGCCACTCCGGCAAGCCCGGCATGGCCGTCTTCCCCTCTCTTGGCTTTCGCCCCGCATTCGTTGCTCCCGCGATTTTTCCACGCCGTATCCAAACTCTTCACACATTTTACGCTTTCGACTGTCTTTCAGCATCTTGTGCATCCATCCGCCGCCACTTCCGCTCCCACTAAGAAAAATCCCTAGTGGGATACCGCCCGCGCACCAATTCACGGAATGCGCCTCGTGTCGTATTCTCGCAACGTGCCACACACGTCCCTCCCCCCCTCCGTCAGCGCCGCGACTTCCGCGGACTCCGTCCAGCCCGAGCGCAGCGTGGTTTCACACCTCCAGCGCTCCGAAATCTTCCGCGACTACGTCAAGGCCTACGAAACCACCACCGGCCTCCCGCTCGCCTTGCGGCCCGTCGGCACTTTCCAGTCGCCCATCCACCAGTCGAAGCAGCTCAACCCGTTCTGCGCGCTGATGGCCGCGAGCAACGCCTCCTGCGCCGCCTGCCTTCGCATGCAGCAGGGCATGGAGTCGCAGGCCAGCACCGAGCCCGTTACCGCCCAGTGCTTCGCCGGACTCACCGAATCCGCCGCGCCCGTCCGCGTCGGCGAAACTGTCATCGGCCACCTCCAGACCGGTCAGGTCCTCCTCTCCCCGCCAACCCGCGCCGGCTTCAAAAAAGCCACGCGCCAGCTCAGCGAGCTCGGCGCCACGTTCGACGCATCGAAACTCGAAGCCGCTTACTTCCAGACGCGCGTCGTTCCGCGCAAACAATACGACTCCATGGTGCGCCTGCTCGGCGTCTTCGCCCAGCACCTCGCATCGCTCAGCAACCAGGTCATGGTCCAGGAAGCCGCCGCCGAACTCCCCGCCATCACCCGGGCCCGCGCGTTCATGGCCGAACACTACACCGAGGAGCTCTCGCTCAACGAGGTCGCCCGCGCCGCCAACATGAGCGGTTTCTACTTCTGCAAGATCTTCAAACGCGCCACCGGACTCACGTTCACCGACTACCTCGCCCGGCTCCGCATCGAGGCCGTCAAGGAGCGTCTCCTCAACCCGCACGTGCGCATCAGCGAAGCGGCCTACGCCTGCGGCTTCCAGTCGCTCTCGCAGTTCAACCGCGTGTTCCGCCGCATCGCCGGCGAAGCGCCCACCAAATACCGCGATCGTATCCACGGTTCAACGACAACATCCCGCTCGCTGCCGCACGCTGCCTGATCCCGCGGCGCTCGCTTCACCCGGGCGTTTCCCGCGATCATGTCCTTCGACGCTCACTCCTCCGCCGCCGTCCGCGCGACCCTCGACCGCCTGCGGTCGTTCCTCGCCCACCGGCTGGGGAGCGACGACGACGCCGCCAGCATCGTCGGCCAACACCTCGCCGCCGCGCTCCGCTGCTCCGACTCCCTGCCCGCCGCCACGTCGATCGTCGCTCGCTGGCAGCAGATTCTTCGACACGCCATCGTCGACTACGTCCGCGGTGGCGTCTCGCCCGCAGCACGCGACCGCGCGTGGGAGGCCATCCTCTCGATCTCGCACGCCCAGCACCATCACGAGCTCGCCAGCTGCTTCGCCCCTTTGATCGCCGAGCTGCCGCTCGACGAGGCGCTGCTCCTGCATCACGTCGAAATGCTCGGACACCCTCTCGATTCCGCCGCGCGCGAGCTCGGCCACTCGCCCGCCGATGGCACCACGCTATTCGCCCGCGCCGAGGTCCGTCTCCACGATCGCGTGAGCCAAATGTTCGACCGCCGCCTTTCCGCCCCCGCAGCCGCCTGACTCGCGCAAATTTTCCCGTTCCGCTCGGGTTCGCATCCTAAGGCCATCGCCCGATCCGTCGGCGCGCGCACTTCGGGCTTTCCTCGATACCGCATCCAAAATCTGGATGCGATAGTATCGAAGCCATGAATACTGACACCGCTTCGGAGCAGACCGGCGAGCCCCGCACCCACAGCGAAAACATCCAGCATCGGCTCACCGATTTGATCGATCATCTTCACACCGACATCGAGCGCGTCCGCGAGCCCCGCTTCCAAGCTCTCCTCGAAACGGGCGCGGAGGTCCTCACCGGACTCCGCTCCGCCTTCCGCCACTACGACGAGGGCAAGGAAACCGCCTGGAAGCGTTGACGCTCACCGCTCGTCCGCCGCCCTCTTCGAAGACCGCCCACTCAGCCCGCCAGCCCCAACCGCATTTCAAAAACCGCTCCGCCTCCCGCCGCATTGCGCGACGCCACGCGTCCGCCATGGGCCTCCACAATCGCGCGCACCAACGACAGCCCGAGCCCCAACCCGCGCTCGGACCGGCTCCAATCTCCGCGATAAAGCCGCTCCCACACCCGCGCCTGCTCCCCCAGCGGCACCCCCGGTCCCGTGTCGCTCACGCTCACCACGGCTTCGTCCGCTTCCCGGGCGACTTTCACGGTCACGCACCCGCCCGCCGGTGTATATTTCACGGCATTATCCACGAGATTTGCGATCGCCTGCCGCAGCCGCGTCGCATCGCCCAGCACGGGCAACGCCGCCTCGCCTTCCACCTTCAACGTCACCGGCTTCGCTTCCGCCACTTCGGCATACAGCTCCGTGGCCCCTCTCGCCAACGCGCCAAGATCGCAGGCGGCTTTTTCCAGTTTCAACATTCCCGCTTCCGCTTCCGAGATTTCCATCAACGCCCGCAACAATCTCAACACCTCGTCCGCCTGCTCCACGCTGTCCGCCAGCGCCTCATCCTTCGCCTTCGCTCCCTCGGCCAGCAACGCGAGTTCCGCCGTCCCGCGCAGCCGCGTCAGCGGCGTCCGCAAATCATGCGCGACGTTGTCCAACGCCTCGCGCATCGCGCGCAACAACCCCGCGTTCTTGTCGAGCACCGTGTTGAACGCCCGCACCAGCTCCGCCACGTCGTCATCCCGCCGCGGCGCCGGCACCCGCGCATCCAACGCCCCCGTCGCAATGATCCGCTGCGCCGTCGCAATCACGTCGCGCAAGGGCCGCGTCGCCCGCCGCGCCGCCACCACGCCCGCCGCAAAACCCACCACCACCACCGCGCCTCCCACCCAAAGAAACGTTTTTCTTAGCGGCGCCAGGACCACCGCGCGACTGTCCGTGCTCCTCCCGACCTGCAACAATAGCCCGCCCGGCAACACCCGCCCCGCCACCGCCAGCTCCTGCTGCTCATCCTTCGGCACGCGCACCGTGTAAGTCCGCCGCTCTGTCCAACCGCCCCATCCATCCGGCACCGCAATCCTTCGCGCATCCTCCTCAATCCACCCGGGCGGAATCAGCCCCCAGATCGGATCCCCGCGGGGGCCAATCAAGCGAATGAACAACGACCGCACCCGCGGCGACGCACTGTCCTCCGCCACGCGTTGTCGCAACCCATTCAATCCCGTCGCCGCATAAACGTCCGCATACTGCTGCAACCTCAGCTGCAACGCCTCCGCTTCCTGCGCCTCGATCTGCCGCCCGAGCGTCCAATACAACAACCCAAAAATCGCCGTAAACCCCGCCGTGAACATCGCCGCGAACCACAGGCTCAACCGCACCGCCAGCGACCGCCGCGGATCGAAACTCCGCCGTCTCCCCACCGCTCCGCTGTCTTTGCCCTCAACCCTCATCTCTCTCCCTTTCCACTTTCCCTTTCCCTTTCACTTTTCCTGAAAACATACCCCACCCCGCGCAACGTCTCGATCCGCGTCTTCTCCGGATCCACTTTGCTGCGTAACCGCGACATCAATACATCCACCACATTCGTCTGCGGATCGAAGCTGTAATCCCACACGTGCTCGAGGATCATCACCTTCGTCACCGGCCGTCCCGCGTGCCGCAACAAATACTCCAACAACGCAAACTCCCGCGGCTGCAGCTCCACCAACCGCCCGCCCACCGTCACCGTTCGCGCCACCAAATCCATCGTCACATCGCCCGCGGATAACTTCGTCGCCTCCGGCGCCCGCGTCGCCCGCCGGATCAACGCCTGCAATCGCGCCGACAGCTCCGCAAACGCAAAGGGCTTCGTCAGATAATCGTCTCCCCCCGCCTGCAATCCTTTCACGCGATCCTCCACCGTCGCCCGCGCGCTCAAGAAAAGCACCGGCACATCGCTCCGCTGCGCCCGCAGTCGCTGCACCAGGCTCAGCCCGTCCAGTCCCGGCAGCATGATATCCACCACCGCCGCATCGAAATCCGTCGCGCTCGCCAGCGCCAAACCCGTGTCGCCGTCGCTCGCATGATCCACGGCATAGCCTTCCTGCTTCAGGCCTTTCACCACAAAGGACGCGATCTTCGCATCGTCTTCGACTACGAGCACACGCATGGGAGTTTTATCATTCCTGATCAGCTAGCCGTTGCTGCGGCGTCTATGAACGCCACCCCGCCCAAAAACAACCAAAGAGCTCCGGGCGTTCCCACACCCGGAGCTCAACCCCTGCACAAACCACAAACCCTGCTGACAATTCTTATTCGGCGTCGGCCGATTCGGACTCGTCCACGACGAGGTAACGCGTTCCGCGCTGATTCCAGATCCGCACCAGCGTTTGCTTGCTGTCCGCATCCTCGGTCAACCGGATCGCGTCCTCGGCGTTCTGCACCGGCTGACGATTGATCTCCTGAATCACGTCGCCAGGCTGCAACCCCGCCTCCGCCGCCGCCGAATTCGGCTCGACGCTCGTCACAAGCGCACCGCGCACATTCCGCGGCACCCCAAACTCGCGCCGCGCCTGCGGATCGAGATCCGACACCCCCACGCCGCGCAACGTGCCCGTGTCTTCCGCCTCCAACGATCCACGATCGTCCCGCGCCAGCGCGCGGTCGCCGGGACGCTTCGTGATCGTGACTTCGATCGTCTTCGTCTCTCCGTCACGCAACACTTCCGTCTTCACCTTCTCGCCGGGCGGCACCGTCGCCACCGTGAGCTTCAGATGACGCGAGTCGTTCACCGTCTTTCCATTGAACTTCGTAATGATGTCGCCGTTCTGCAGACCCGCCTTGTCCGCCGGGCTGTCCGGCACGACTTCAGCCACCAGCGCGCCTTTGCGCTCCTTCAACTCGAAATGCTCCGCCAGCGTCGTCGTGATATCCTGCACGCTCACGCCGAGGTAGCCGCGGATCACCTTCCCGTTCTTCACGAGTTGTTCCATCACGCTCCGCGCGAGATTCGCCGGCACCGCAAAACCGATGCCCTGAAACCCACCGGATCGACTCAGGATCGCCGTGTTGATGCCGATCAAGCGGCCATGCGCGTCCACGAGCGCACCACCGGAGTTGCCCGGATTGATCGCCGCGTCCGTCTGAATGAAATCTTCATAATCGAGCCCGAGCGTCGCGCGCCCCAGCCCGCTCACCATCCCGCTTGTAACCGTTTGGCCGATACCAAACGGATTCCCGACCGCGAGCACCTTGTCGCCAACTTCAACCTTGTCGCTGTCCGTAAACGTGATCGCCGGCAGATCCTTCGCGTCGACTTTGATCACCGCGAGATCCGTCTCCGGATCCGTGCCCACCACGTTCGCGGTCAACTCGCGTCCGTCGTTCAACGACACCTTGATCGTGTCCGCGCCGCGCACCACGTGGCTGTTCGTCAAAATGTATCCGTCAGCGCTGACAATCACGCCCGAGCCCAATCCCTGCGCCGGCGGCTGACGCATCGCGCCTCCACGGCGCCCGCCAAACTGCCGACCTTGCTCACCAAAAAATTCCCGAAACCCCGGCAGATCGAAAAACGGATGCCCTTCCATCGTCGGCACACTCTTCGCCTTCTCCGCCACGAGCACCTTCACGACGCTCGGCGTCACTTTTTTCACGATCGGCGCATAGCTCGCCCCCAAGGGAGACGAACCATCCGAAGCGATGGGCTTTTCATCGACTTTCACGGTGACCGACGCGTTTGACCCAGTCGTGGCCGACCAGGCGATTCCGCCCAATCCACCTACCCCGAAGAGCGTCAGCGCCAACATTGCCGCCCGCAGGCGAGAGTTCTTTTGAGAGTTCATAGGCAAGAGATGAGATTCTGATTACCGCCACTATCGCACACCGTCCCTTCCGCTTTCTTTCCCCAACCTTACAAATTTGAAGGGTTCCGCGCCTTCTTCGGCCCAGCTCGCAACCCACCGCTCCCTTCCGCCCATCGCTTGACTCCGCCTCGCCCGCCCCTTTCGTGCCTTTCCGTGCGCCGCCTTCGTCAACTCGCTTGCTTGCTGCTGGTCGCCCTCTGGGTTCCTGCCACCGCGCATTGCGATTTCGAAGCGATCGGCTTCGACGAGATCTTTCACTGCTCGACCGATCACCACACACCTTCCGCCGACGCCAAGTCGTCCGATACGTGTGAAGTGGTCGAGAGCGGCTGGATCAAGCGCGCCCCGTCCGAGATCGATCTCACGATTCCGACGGCCACCTGCATCTGCCTGATCTGCGCCGGCACGCCCCTTTCACTTTCTTCGCGCGATGTCGCGCCGCCTTCGCTCAACGAGCACGGGGCCGCACCACCCGAGTTGGTCCGCACCTGGCAGTTTATCTTCCGCGCGGCACTTCCTGCCCGCGCGCCTTCGTTCGCGTCTTAACGGTTCCATCCGCAGCGCAGGTCGCCTCGCTGCGTGGATGCTCGCGGTCTTGGCCGACACTCGCGTGTCGCCGCCGCTCAACTCGCAGCCGTCCCGCTGCATTCGTTGTCACCCGTTATGAACGCACGCTTCGCTTCCTTTCTTCTTCTCTCCGCCACTCTGTCCGCCGGCGAAACGCCCGCCTCGATCGAGTCGCTCGTCCGCGAAATCGCCTCCACCAACCCCGAGCTCCGCTTCTACGAAGCCGAGCTCGATCTCGCCCGCGCGTCTTCCCGCGCCGCCGCCTCGCGCGAAAATCCCGAGCTGGCCGTCGCCGCCGGTCGTAAACGCGTGCGCGACTCCGCCGGCCTCCTCGCCGGCGAGGGCACCGCCTGGTCCGTCTCTCTCACCCAAACCTTCGACTGGCCCGGCCGCCTCGCCCTCCGCAAGGCCATCGCCAACCGCGACGTCGCGCTCGCCGAGCTCGGCCTCGATCGCTTCCGCGCCGCCCTTCTCTCTCGCGCCCGCACACTCGCCTTCGGGCTCGCCGCCTCGCGCGAAAAATCCGAAGCCGGCCACGAGGTCGCCGATCGCTTTCGCGCCCTGAAAGAAACGTTCCTCTCGCGCGATCCCGCCGGACTCACGCCGCTGCTCGAAACCCGCGTCATCGAAGCGCAGGAGCTCGCCCTCCAGCGCCGCGCCACCGACGCCGCACTCGCCGCCCAATCCGCCCTCGTCGAGCTCAACCAGCTCCGCGGCGCCGCCCCACTCGCCACCCTCGATCCCGCTCCCGCCCATCTCGCCTTCACCGCCTCTCCACCGCTCGACGAACTCCTCGCCGCCGCCCGCGAAAACCACTTCGAGCTCCGCGCCAAACAACTCGAGCTCGAACAACAGGGTTTCGTCGTCCGCCTCGCTCGCCACCAACAACGCCCGTCCTTCAGCGTCGGCCCTTTCTTCGAACGCGAGTCCGCCGCCGAGCGCGAAACCACCATCGGCCTCGGCATCTCCGTCCCCCTCCCTTTCTCCTCGCGCAACCGCGCCGAAATCGACGCCGCCGAATCCCGCCGCCGCCAGGCCGAAGCCGCCTTGCTCGTCGCCACCCGCGACGCCGAACGCGAGGTCCTCGCCGCCGCACAGGAGTTCTCCACCAAACTCGCCGAAATCCAGCGCTGGTCGCCCCACTCCGTCGAAAAATTCCGCGAAGCCGCCGAGCTCGCCGATCGCCACTACCGTCTCGGCGCCGTCCCGCTCTCTACCTACGTCGAGCTTCAAACCGCCTACCTCGACGCCGTCGATGCACTCCTCGACACCCAGCTCGAAGCCCTCGACGCCGCGCTCCGCCTCCAACTTCTCACCGGCCTCGACCTGAACCTCGTCTCCCTCTCGCCATGAAAACCTTCCTCGCTCTCACCGTCTCCACTTTCGCGGTCTTCTTCTTCGCCGGCTGCTCCGAAACCCACGCCACCGACGAACACGCCGAATCCCACCATGCCCACACCGCCTGCGCTTACAAAGAGGGCCGCGGCCTCCAGCTCACCGCCGCCGCCGCGAAGTTCGCCGGCATCGAAGTCGCCGACTTCACCGGTGAGCTGCCCGCCTCCGCGCTCCTCCGCACCGTTCGCGGCGACTTCGTCTTCGTCGAAAACGACGGCTGGTTCCTCCGCACGCCCGCCGATCATCTCTACGAGGGCGACCGCGTTGTTGTATCCGGAGTTCGGACACTCTGGCTCGCCGAACTCCAGGCCGTGAACGGAGGCGTCGGCTGCGCCGACGGCCATTGATGCTCGAGCGAATCGTCGAGTTCTCCCTTCGCCGGCGCGCGTTCGTCGTCTTCGCCGCGCTCGTCCTCGTCGCCGCCGGACTCTGGTCCGCCACGCGCATCCCCATCGATGCCGTGCCCGACATCACGAGCCCGCAGGTTCAAATCAACACCGCCGTCGCCGCTCTCGCGCCCGAAGAAATCGAGTCCGCCGTCACGTGGCCCATCGAATCCGCCATGGCCGGGCTCCCGGGCCTGACCGAACTTCGCTCGCTCTCCAAGTTCGGCCTCTCCCAAGTCACGATGACGTTCGAAGACGACGCGGACATCTATCTCCTCCGCCAACTCGTCACCGAGCGCCTCACCGAGGCCCGCGATCAACTTCCCGCTCACGTCTCTCCTTCTCTCGCTCCCATCAGCACCGGTCTCGGCGAGATTCTCTACTACACGCTGCGCTATCGCGACGACGCCCCCAACAAGCCCGCCGATCGCGACACCCAACTGCGCGAGCTCCGCCGGATTCACGACTACACCGTCAAACCGCTCCTCCGCTCAACTCCCGGTCTCGCCGAGGTCAACGCCATCGGCGGCTACGAGCGCCAATTCGTCGTCGAACCCGATCCCGCCCGCCTCTCCGCCGCAGGTATCTCCTTCGACGATCTCGTCGCCGTGATTCGCGCCAGCACCGAGAACGCCGGCGGTGGCATTCTCGAAATCGGCGGCGAGGCCGTCGTCATCCGCGCCGATACCCGCGTCAAAACTCCCGCCGAGATCGCCACGCTCCCGGTCAAATTCGCCGGCGCCGCCTCGCCGCTCACCGTCGGCGATCTCGCCACGATCTCCATCGGCTCCGCCGTCCGCACCGGCGCCGCCACCGAAGACGGCGAGGAAACCGTCACCGGCGCCGCCATCATGCGCGCCGACGAAAACGGCCGCCGCGTCGCCCAAGCCGCCGCCGCCCGGCTCGCCGAAATTCAACCCAAGCTCCCGGACGGCGTCGAAATCCGCGTCGTTTACGATCGCTCCGATCTCGTCAACGCCACCATTCGCACCGTCGAAAAAAACCTCGTCGAGGGCGCGATCCTCGTCGCCGCCGTCCTGCTCGCCTTCCTCGGCAACTGGCGCGCCGCGCTCATCGTCACCCTCGCGATCCCACTTTCGTTTCTGTTCATGCTCACCGGCATGGCGCAGTCGAAGCTGTCGGCGAACTTGATGAGCCTCGGCGCGCTCGACTTCGGGCTGATCGTCGACGGCGCGATCGTCATGGTCGAAAACATCCTTCGCCATCTCACCGCCCGACAATCCACCCTCCAACGCCCGCTCACCCGCGACGAACGTTTCACCACCATCCGCGACGCCTCGCACGAGGTCGTCCGCCCGATGTTCTTCGGCGTCCTCATCATCACGCTCGTTTACGTTCCCATCCTCGCCCTCGGCGGCATCGAGGGGAAAATGTTTCGCCCGATGGCCATCGCCGTCATCCTCGCGCTCACCGGCTCGCTCCTGCTCGCGCTCACATTGATGCCCGCCCTCGCCACCTGGCTTGCCGGGCGCGGCCTCCCCACCCCGTCGTCTCACCGGGCGCGAAATCACGAGGACAACACCCTCCTCACGCGCGCCGCCAAAGCCACCTACACTCCTCTCCTCACCTGGGCTTTCCGTCTTCGCTGGCTCGTCATCGGCAGCGCCGCGCTCGCCTTCGCCGTTTCCGTCTGGCTTTTCGGCCGCCTCGGCGCCGAGTTCATCCCGCAACTCGACGAGGGTTCGCTCTCCATCCAAATGATCCGCGGCAACAGCGTCGCGCTCACCGATTCGATCGAGCTCCAGCGCCGCTCCGAAAAACTCCTCCTCGAGCGCTTCCCCGAAATCAGCCACACATTCTCCCGCATCGGGACCGCCGAGATCGCAACCGACCCGATGGGGCCCAACGTCGCCGACACCTACGTGTTCTTCCACCCTCGCGCGCAGTGGCGCAAAATCGATGGCCGCACCGCCACCAAGGCCGAGCTCATCGAGCTCATGCGCCGCGAGCTCACCGCCACCATCCCGGGCCAAACCTACCTCTTCACTCAACCCATCCAGCTTCGCTTCAACGAAATCATGGCCGGCGCCCGCGCCGACCTTTCGCTCAAAATCCACGGCGAAGATTTCACCGAACTCGAACGCCTCGCCGCCGAGGCACGCGAAATCCTCCGCGCCATTCCGGGCGGGGGCGACGTCGAGTTCGAATCCCTCGGCCGCCTGCCCACGCTCGAAATCACCCCAAAACGCGACGCGCTCCAACGCCTCAATCTCCACCCCGACGAAATCAACCGCCTCGTCTCCACCGCACTCGCCGGGGAAATCGCCGGCACGATCGCCGAGGGCAACCGCCGCACCGACATCGTCGTTCGCCTCCCCGAAACAAAACGCCTCGATCTCGCCGCGCTGCACGACTTGCCCGTCACCACCGCGCACGCCCAGGTGCCGCTCTCGCGCATCGCCGAAATCCAGGTCGTCGACCGCGTCGGCACCATCACGCGGGAACACGGGCAGCGCCGCGTCGCCATCCTCATCAATGTCCGCGGGCGCGACACCGCGGGTTTCGTCCACGACGCCCAGTCGCGGCTCGCCCAACAGCTCGATCTTCCCGATGGCTACTATTTCGAGTTCGGCGGCCAGTTCGAACACCTGCAGGCCGCCCGCGCCCGCCTCTCCCTCGTCGTGCCCGCCGCCCTCGCGCTCATTCTCGTCTTCATCTACGCAAGCCTCGGCAGCGTGCGTCAAACCGCGCTCGTCTTCCTCTGCGTGCCCCTCGCCACCAGCGGCGGCGTATTCGCTTTGTGGCTACGCGACATGCCTTTCACCATTTCCGCCGGCATCGGGTTCATCGCCCTTTCCGGCATCGCCGTCCTCAACGGTCTCATGCTGATCGCCTTCGTGAATCAGCTGCGCGCTCGCGGCCTCGGCGTGCGCGACGCATGCATCGAGGGCACGCTCACCCGCCTTCGCCCCAAACTCCTCACCGCGCTCGTCGCTTCGCTCGGCTTCGTCCCCATGGCGTTATCCACCAGCCCCGGCGCCGAGGTCCAGCGTCCGCTCGCGACCGTCGTCATCGGGGGCGTGATCACCTCCACGTTCCTTACTCTCATCCTTCTGCCTGTTCTCTACGACTGGCTCGAAACCCGCCGTCTCCGCCACACCAATTAACACCTTCCTTTATGAAACCCTGGCTCCTTCTCACGCTGCTTCTCTCCACGCTCACTGCCTCCGCCGCCGATCAAATCCTCGCCGGCCCCAAAGGCGGACGTCTCCTCCAGGTCGCACCGCTCCAAGCCGAGTTCTTCGTCACGCCGGAGCGCAAAGCCGAGATCAACTTCTACTCCGACCAGAAGCCCGTCGCGCCCACCACCCAAACGGTCGCCCTCACCGCCGAGCCTCAAGGCAAACGCCTCCCGATCGCCCTCGAGAAAACGTCCACCGGTTTCATCTCCCGCGATCCTCTCCCCGAAAGCGCCGAACCGTATCGCATCGTCCTCCAAATCCGCCCGACCCCCGACGCCAAACCCGTCAACTTCCGCATCGATCTGAATCTCACTGTCTGCGCCGAGTGCGACAAATCTGAATACGCCTGCACGTGCGTAGGCCACTAGCTGGGTGGAGCCCGGCGTCCCGCCGGGCTTCCAATCGCCGGCGCGGACTAAACATTCGCTAATCGCCGCAAACTTCCCCACGTTCGCCAGCCTCAATGTCGACCTTCCTTGGGATCACCGTCGAAGTCCTCGTCATCCTCCTGCTCGTCGCCGCCAACGGCTTCTTCGTCGCCGCCGAATTCGCCCTCGTCAAGGTCCGCGCCAGCCAGCTTCGCCCGCTCGAAAAAACCGGCGGCACGCGCGTTAAATTCGCCCTTCGCGCCACCAAGCACCTCGACGCCGCCCTGTCCGCCACGCAGCTCGGCATCACGCTCGCCAGCCTCGGTCTCGGCTGGGTCGGCGAACCTTTCCTCGCCAAGCGCCTCGAACCGCTCCTCGCCGATTGGGGCATCACCGACCCCACCGCGATCCACTCCATCGCCTTCGCGTTCGCTTTCACCGTCATCACTTTTCTCCACATCATTTTCGGCGAACTCGCGCCGAAATCCCTCGCCATCCAGCGCGCCAAGGACGTCTCGCTCTGGGTCGCCGCGCCGTTGATGGGATTCTACTACCTTTTCTTCCCCGCCATCTACGTCCTCAACGGCACCGCCAACAAATTCCTCAAATGGGCCGGCCTCGGCCCCGCCAAAGAGGGCGACCACGAGTTCAGCGCCGCCGAGCTCGAATACGTTTTCAGCCACGCACGCCACACGCACCCGGGCGACGCGCTCGTCAACAAGCTCATGCTTCAGTCGCTGCGCGTTCGCGAAACCTTCGCGCAACAAATCATGCTGCCGCGCGACCAGGTCACCGCCCTCTGGCTCGAAAAACCCCTCGCCGAAAATCTCCGCACCGCCCAAACCTCCGGCTACAGCCGCTACCCCGTCTGCCGCGGCTCGCTCGACAACGTCGAGGGCATCCTCCTCGTGCGCGAATGGCTCTGGCAAATCCAGGCCCTCGGACCCGACGCCCCGTTCGAGCCGCTCCTGCGCGACGTGCTCACTTTCGATCTGAAAACGCCGCTGCCCGTCATGCTCGAACGCTTCCGGCTCGCGCGCAGCCATCTCGCCATCGTCGTCGACCCCGACAAAAAACTCGCCGGCATCGTCACCTTCGAAGACGTCATCGAGGAAATCGTCGGAGACGTCCGCGACGAATTCGATATCGGCAGCGGCCCCGTCTTCGACCGCTCCGAACGCAGCATCGTCGTCAGCGGCTCGCTCACGCTTCGCGAGCTCCAGGCCGAAACCGGCTGGCCGCTCGAATGGCAGCCACGCGAAACCGTCGCCCAGTGGTTCACCAAAGCACTCGCCCGCATCCCGCGCCGCGACGAAAACACCCTGATCGGCGACTACCGCGTCACCGCCCTGGATGTCACCACCGACCGCATCCGCCGCGTCCGCATCGACCGCTTGGAAAACGCGTCCTGATTCGTTCCTTCCCATGGAGGCGCGGTGCCCCCACCGCGCAAACCTTCACGAAATCCCATGAAAACTCTCCCCGTTCTCCTCTCCGTCGCCCTCCTCGCCGCGTTCGTCGGCTGCTCCAAAAACAGCCACGATCATCCGCACCAGCTCGACCAAAGCCGCGACCACCACGTGCACCAGGGTCCGCACAACGGCACGCTCGTCGAACTCGGCGATCACCAATACTCGATCGAGTTCGTCCACGATCCCGCCGCCCAATCGCTCTCGCTCTACGTGCTCGACGGTCACGCCGAAAACTTCATCCGCCTCCCCGATCGCTCCATCGAAGCGATCGTGCAACGCCACGGCCAGCCCACCCCGCTCACGCTCAACGCCGTCGCCAACCAAGCCACCGGAGAAACCGTCGGCGACACGTCCCAATTCACCGCCACCGCCGATTGGCTGAGCTCCCCTCAAACCATCGAGCTCGCAATTCCCTCGCTCACCGTCCGCGGCATGGCTTTCCAAGACATCCGCGCCCTCGTCGCCCCGCGCTGACTTTCCGCACCGTGATGTGACCGACTTGGAGCACAGCGCTCCGCCGCCGTTCGCCCCCCACGCCGTAGCACGGTCAACCTGACCGCGCTCAGCTCCCTATAGCATATTAAATTGGTCATCGCCGTTGGCCGAATCGGAAAACCCGATTTGAACCACAAAGGCACGGAGCATACAGAGGAAGGCCACGGGATCTCTCCGTGCCTCTATGCCTCTGTGCTTCACCTGAAAGGGCTATCGTTTTTCTGAAAACGCCCCGATAAAAAAGGCGGCCCTTTTTCAAGGCCGCCTTCGAGAACGTGAGACCTGTCGTCCGAGCTTAGAAGCTCAACCGCGCGCCCACCAGAATACGCCAGCGGCTCACGCCGTTGTTGATCGCAATCTGGGATCCCGAGGTCGCCGTCAGGTTCGTCGGACGAATCCGACCGTCCGCCGTGTATTGCGCACTGCCGAACTCACGCACCAAACCCGTATTGCCCGGGACCGGCAGCGTTTCGACGTAGTTGAACAGATCCTTCGACAGCCAGCTGCCGAAATTCACGAAGTCGAGCGTCAGCTCGAGCTTGGCCGGACCCGCAATCGGAATCTCCTGCGCGAGGCGAAGATCAAGACGGTTCTGCCAGGGCTGGAAGAACGAGTTGCGCGGAGCGTAGCCACCCGCGTAATTCGACAAGCCCGTCGCTTCGAGCGCGCCGAAATAGGTTTCGATCTGCGCCTGCGTCAGACCCGAGAAGTCGAAACGCGGATCGTTGATTCCCACCGGCACCGCCACGAGGTCGTTCCGTTGGAAACCATCCGTGTTGAGGTCGGACGTATAAACCCAGCTATACGGGCTGCCCGTGCGGCCTTCGTAGTAGAGCGACACCGTCGTCGCGAGGTTGCGCCAGTAGTTGAACTCCTTCGCCACCGTCGCCTGCAAGCGATGGCGGATCTCGAAGTCCGAACGCGCGACCTCAACTTGGTTTTGGTTGAAGACCGCGTTGAACTGCCACTGCGAACTGGCCGTCGAGCTGCCGAGCGCCTGCGCCTCGAACGCGCGTCCATGAGTATAAGCCGCATTGTAAGCCCAGCCGTTCTTGAACGGACGATCGATGCTCAACGAAAAATACTCCGACGTGCCTTCATCGACGTTGCGCATGCGCAGCACGTTGCCGAAGGCCGGCACGATCGCGTTGTTGCCCGAAGCGGCGCCCGCGAAACGCTGGCGGCCGTCCGCCCCCTTCGTCGTGGGCTTCAAGTTCATGTTGTCGATGAACAGCGAGGAGTAGCTTTCCGTGTAAACGAACTCCGCCGTCAGGGTCGCATCGAGCGCCGGCAACCGACGATCCACTGCGAAGTTGGTGCGCATGATGGTCGGCAGCTTGATGCCCGGCTTGACGAGATTGATCGTCGAGGTGCTGCCGGCCGTCGTAACGCTTCCGATCGGATCCGCCGGATCGAATTGGTTCGTGAGATAATCGACGAGCGAAGGCACCGCCGGATTGGAGGTCGTCGTGCTAGCCTGCGTGAAGCGGCCCACACCCGTCGCGCCGAAAGAGTTCGAGAAGAACACCCACGGAGCACGGCCAAGGAAAACGCCCACGCCACCGCGGATCTGCGTGTTGCGCTCTTCGTCCACCGCATAGTTGAAGCTCACCCGCGGCGCCACGTTGCTCGTGCCGTCAGGCGTGCCCGAATTCGTCACGCCAAACGCATTGCGGAACGCGGCGTTCTCCGCCGGAGCGATGCCGCTGTCGATCATGTCCACGCGCAAGCCCGCCGTCAGCGAGAGGCGCGAATTCACATCGAGGCGCGCCTGGCCAAAGATGCCCGTCTGCTTGAATTCGCTGATGTCCGCCGGAGGCGTGCCTTGCTGCACCACCGAGCGGAACGAAGCGAAGGGCGTGTCCGCCAGGAAAGCCGCCAGATTCGAGTAGCCGATGATGCCGTAGGACGACTGCCGGAACAGGTTGTAGTAATCGCTCATCTCGATGTCCACGCCGCCGCTGAACGTCCAGTTCCGCCACGTGTATTCCGCGATGCCGCTGTAGATCTCCGTTTGCACGTCGAGCTCGTTGCCCTGCCGCGCATTCTCCGTGCCGAAGGCCAGCACGCCGTTCGTGATCGCGCGGCCCGTGTTGTCGATGCCCGAGAGGTTGTAGATGCGCACTTCCGGGAAAATCGAGCGCGGGGCCGATTTCTGCGCGAAGCTCGTGTTCGAGTAGGCGATTTCCGTGCGGAAATCCGGCGTCCAGTTGCTGAACAGCTGACCCGCCCACACTTCTTCCGTGCGCTCGACATCGAAGAAATTCGACGACAACGCCGTTGCCCGACCGATGCTCGGAGCACCCGAAAGCGGCGCGCCGCCCGAGAAGCTCGTCGAATTATACGCACCGAAGCTGGGCTGCGTGCCGACCGTATCGCTATAACGCACCGTCAGGCGGTGGTCGTTCGAGATATTCCAATCGAGCTTGAGGAGACGCTTCTCGTCATCCGTCACATTCGCCGCCGGTCCGCCATGCGTGCCGAAATCGGTGTCGGCGACCTTGCTCACCGCACTCTTGATCTGATCGAGTCGCGTGTTGATCTGCGTCATCGCCGCCGCGTCCGGCGTGAAGCCCGGATTCGTCGCCGCCGCGGAACGCTCGAACTTCTCGTAAGCCGCGAAGAAGAACAACCGATCGCGCAGAATCGGACCGCCCAGCGTGAAGCCAAAGGTTTTCTCTTCGCTGATCGGACGCGTCCCCGCCGTCGAACCGATGATGTCCTTACCGGCAAGATCCTGATCGGTGTAGTAATAGTAAGCCGAACCGCGGAAAGTATTCGTGCCGCTCTTCGTGACCGCGTTGACCGAAGCGCCCGTGAAACCGCTGCGACGCACATCATAAGGAGCAAGCGAAACGCTGAACTGCTCCAAAGCATCGAGCGGGAAAGGATTGTTGAACGACTGCAAACCCGAGGCGTTCAAACCGAACTGGTCATTGATGCGCGCACCGTCGACCGAGATGCTGTTGAAACGATTGTTCTGACCGAGCGCCACCAGCGACTCGCCCGAACGGATCGTCACGAAGGGGTTGGTCTTGATGATGTCCGCAAACGACCGGTTCGTCGTCGGCTGGAATTCAATCCGCTGCGCATTCAGCACACTGCTCGCACCCGTCGAATTCGGATCCAGCGCATCCATTTCCGCCTGCACCACCATGCGCTCCAACACTTCGACATCCGGCTGCGCCGCCAAACGCACTTCAACGTCCTCTCCCAGGGTCGTCTGCACACCTTCGATCATTTCGAAGGTATAGCCATCCCGCGCCGCCGAAATCGTGTAAGGGCCGCCCGGCCGCAACCCGCGGAACGAGAACCGGCCATTCGTGCCCGCCGTGCTCGTCACCGTCGTGTTCGTAGGCACGTGCAGCAAAGTCACCGTCGCCCCGCCGAGCGGATTCCCCGACGCGTCGGTGACGGTGCCCGTCAATCCCGACGCAACAATTTGTGCTGTCGCGGTCGAGCTCCAAGCCAGCAAGGCAAACAAGCCCGCCGCGAAGATCCGCAGTATGTATTTGGTGGTCATTTGTGTATCAGTGTTAGTCGCCCCAGTTCGCCACGATCCGTGACTCGTCAGGCAGTTCCTCACCTGCCGCCCCAGCCCAATCGCGTCAAGGCTTCGGTCCCGTGGGAATGGGTTCATCCGCTCCATTTTGCCTGCATGTAACAATGCGGTCGCGCGTTGCGCGCCAAACGCGAACGTTCCGCGAAATCTCCGTCCCGCTCGGCGCCCATTTCACCACCGCTTCTCCCGCCTCTGTCAGCAGGAGACGTGCCCCGTTTGCGTTTCCCCCACCCGCCGCCACGCTTGCGCCTTCTCCGTCTATTCGATTTTCGAAAACCATGTCCGCCATCCCCGTCACCGTCCTCACCGGCTTCCTCGGCGCCGGCAAGACCACCCTCCTCAACCGCATCCTCACCGAACAACACGGCAAGAAGCTTGCGGTCATCGAAAACGAATTCGGCGAAGTCGGCGTCGACAACCAGCTCGTCATCTCCAGCGAGGAGGAACTGTTCGAGATGAACAACGGCTGCCTCTGCTGCACCGTCCGCGGCGACCTCATCCGCATCCTCGGCCGGCTCATGAAGCGCAAGGACAAGCTCGACGGTATCCTTATTGAAACTACAGGCATGGCCAACCCCGCGCCCGTCGCGCAGACGTTCTTCACCGACGACGAGATGAAGGCCAACTTCCGCCTCGACGCCATCGTCACCGTCGTCGACGCCAAGCACGTCCTCCAACACCTGGACGCCGAAGACGAAGCGCAAAAGCAGGTCGCCTTCGCCGACGTCATCCTCCTCAACAAGACCGACCTCGTCACCCCCGCCGAGCTCGACGCACTCGAACAACGCATCCATCGCATCAACGCCGTCGCGAAAATCCACCGCACCAAAAACTGCGACCTTCCCCTCGATCGCGTGCTCAACGTCGGCGGCTTCAATCTCTCCCGCGCCACCGAGCTCGATCCGCAATTCCTCGAAACCGAATACCCCTTCGAATGGGCCGGCGCCTACGAACTCCCCGCCGGTGACTACGAGCTCACCATCGGCCACGCGCCCGACGACCAACACGCTCGCGAGGGCCACGATCACCACCACCACGAACACGATCACGAGTGCGGCCCCGATTGCGGCCACAATCACAACGAGCTCGACGTCGTCGTGATGCCGATAAAATCCACCGAGCCCGCCGATCTCGACGCCGCGATCAACGCCGCCGTCCTCACGTTCTCCGACTGGGAAAAAATCGTGCAACCCGGCGAGGAAATCACCCCCGGCGCCACGCTCCACCGCCTGAAGTTGAAAAACGAATACGGCGCCTTCCGCCTCCCGATCGCCACCCCCGGCCGCTACCTCCTTTTCACCGGCCACGACGTCCCGACGCATCTCTACGACCGCGACAAAAAGATCGTCCGCTACGGCTGGGACCGCACGTTCCGCCACGAGCACTCCCACAACGAATCCGTCGGCTCCGTCGGCATCAGCTTCTCCGGCGACCTCGACGGCCAAAAGCTCAACAGCTGGATCGGCGAACTCCTCCGCACCAAGGGCGGCGATATCTACCGCTCGAAAGGCGTCCTCGCGATCAAAGGCTCGAACAAGCGCCTCGTCTTCCAAGGCGTCCACATGCTCTTCGACGCCAAATTCGACCGCGAGTGGGGCAGCGATCCCCGCCAAAACACGCTCGTCTTCATCGGCAAAAACCTCGACCGCGCCGCCCTCACCGAGGCCGCCAAAGCCTGCCTCGCCTCGTAACCGCGCCCCGAACACCATGACACCCCGCTCCTTCTTCCTAAGCGCGGGCGTCGCGTTCGCTTTTCTTTCGATCGGTTTCCTCGCCGGCCGGCTCACCGCTCCCGTTCGCCACACAGCGAGCACTGAAGCCTTCTCCGCTGCACTCGACCCGCGAAACGTCGCGCTGCCCACGTCGCAACCGCCGACACAGGTCGCCAGCGCCGATTCTTCGCCACCAGCCGACCAGCCAAGCACGTCCACCGCGCAATCACGCCTCGATGCCGCGATGTGGCTTCACCAGCACGGGCTGCTGCACGTCGTAAGCTTCATGGAAGGCGGTCAACTCAGTCCCGCGTTCGTGAAGCTTTTCGACCTCCAACCCGCCGAGGTGAACCTGCTCAACCGCGTGTTCAGCGACGTTCGCTCCAAGGTCGAAACACTCACGATCGCAAACGCCCAGGCAGAGTTATCGCCGGATGGATCCCGTCTGATCGTGCAGATCCCATCGCTCCCTGTCGAAAGCCGCGCCCTCTACAACGAAATGCTTCAAGCCTTCGACGCAGCGCTGGGGCCAGAACGCTCCGCTCAGTTCCAAACGCTCGCCGGATCCCATCTCGACGCGGCATTCGGCGGCTTCGGACTCGATCCCGTCACATACGAGATCAATCTCGTCTCACAAAGCCAAATGGCGGACGGCAGACCGATCTACGAAGTCCGGCGATCCCATACGTCCGCGGACGGCAGCGGTTTCGCACGGTCCGAGTCACAACTCACCGAGGCCGACCTCCGCAGAGCCTTTCCGCTACTCTCCCGCTTCCTCCCGCCCGATCGCTTGAAGCAATAACTACAAAGCTCCGGCGAACCTTCGCCCCCTGGGCTCTCCTGAAACAAAAAACCGCCGGGCCTCACGACCCGGCGGCTGTTCTCTCGGGAAATACGCTTACATCATATCCGCCGGCTCCCACCCGCGGCGATACGTCGGATACAACAGCTTGTCCGCTTCGGGCCGGCCCGTGGTCATGTTCTCCGCATCCCACTCGAGTTTTCCGCCGACCAGAATCGCCAGCGTGCCGAGATTCACCGCCTCCGTAAACGGGCCGGAATATTCGAAGTTCGAGCCCGCGCCGCGCGGATCGCCCGCGCGAATCGCCGCCGTCCACTCCGTGTGCGGATTGTTGCCCGGCACGCGCGGAAGCGTCCGCGGCGGGAACGTCGGCGCGAGTTCGCGATGCTTCGCCTCCGGGATCACCCGCGGGCTGTTGCAGTAATCGTTGCCGTCGTAAACCGTCGCCTTGCTGCCCACGATCAACTGGCCGCCTTGCGCGAGTTGACGATTCTCTTCCATGTCCGCCGGCTTCTCCGGTTTCAACCCGCCTTCATACCACATCAGTTTCACCGGCGGCAGATTGCCGCGCGCCGGGAAGCGATACTCGACGACCGCCGACTTGGGAAACGCGATCGGGCTCTGCCCGTTGATCTGCTTCAGCTCGACCGACGACGGCGCGCCCAACCGCAACACCGTGAACGCCGCGTCCATCAAGTGACACGCCATGTCGCCCAACGCGCCGCATCCGTAATCCTGATACCCACGCCAGTTGAACGGATGAATGTCCGGACTGTAGCCCCGCTCCGGCGCGCGGCCAAGGAAGCCGTCCCAATTCAAGCCTTCCGGCACCGGTTGCGACGCGGGCCATTCCGTCATTCCCTGCGGCCACACCGGACGATTCGTCCAGATATTCACTTCGCGCACGTCGCCAATCACGCCGGCATCGTGCCACTCCGTCACGAGCCGCACACCTTCGCCCGCGTGGCCTTGATTGCCCATCTGCGTCACCACCCCATTCAACCGCGCCAGTCGCAACAGCTCCCGCGCCTCCCCCACCGTCTGCGTCAGCGGCTTCTGCACATACACGTGCTTGCCGAGCATGATCGCCATATACGCCGGCAGGAAATGCATGTGGTCCGGGGTCGAGATCGCGACCGCGTCGATCTGGTCGTCCATCTCCAGCAGCATCTTCCGGAAATCCGTATAAAGCTTCGCGTTGGGAAATTCCTTCTGCAACCGCACGCGCTTCGAGAGCTTCGCCTCGGGATTGTCGCCCGACCAGCGCGGCGGACTCACCGGACTGTCCCAATCCACGTCGCACAACGCCACGACGTCCTCATCCTTCACCGCGAGCACATCGCTCCAGCCTTTTCCCCCACAGCCGATCTGCGCGATGCGGATCTTCGCGCCTGGCGCGATCGCCCGCGGCTTCTTCGGATTCTGCTGCAACGTCGTGCAGCCGGGAAAATTCAGCATCGCGGCCACAAGCGCCGAGAACTTGATGAAATCGCGACGATTCAGAACGGTGGGCGTAGACATAAAAGCGGAGTTTGAAACCAAGGAACGCGCAAGAGCACGACGCCTCAACTTCGGGGTGGTTTTCGATATCTTGAAGAGTCCCGATCTTTGAATCGGAACTGCTGCACCGTATTACATCAAACCCGCCCCGCACGCCAATTTTCTTCACGGAAACGCATCCGGCCTCCGTTCCACCGCGAGAGTCATTGATCCCGTTAACCGCTCGCCTCCTCGCAATGGCCTTTTCCTTTCCCTTCCTCACTTTTCCCTCCGTGAAAATCGCCCCGCCCGTCGCTCTCCTCACCTTCGCCTTCCTGCTCGCCGCTTCCATCCCTCCGCTCGCCGCCGCGCCGCGGCTTCAGGTTCACCACGAATCGCAACGCTTCCTCACTTACGACGACGGCCGCCCGTTCTTCTACCTCGGCGACACCGCGTGGGAGTTGTTTCACCGGCTCACCCTTGAGGAAGCTCGCCACTACCTCGACAATCGCGCCGCCAAAAACTTCACCGTCATCCAAGCCGTTGCACTCGCCGAATTCGACGGCCTCCACACGCCCAACGCCTACGGCCACACGCCGCTGCTCAACGACGACCCCACGCAGCCCGACGAAAAACCCGGCCCCAACAACGACTATTGGGACCACGTCGACGCCATCATCGACGAAGCCGAAAAACGCGGCCTCTTCATCGGCCTGCTCCCCACCTGGGGCGACAAATGGAACCTCGCCCGCTGGGGCAAGGGCCCCGTCATCTTCACTCCGGAAAACGCCGGCCTCTACGGCGAATGGCTCGGCCGCCGCTACAAGGACAAACCCATCATCTGGATCGTCGGCGGCGACCGTCCCATCGAAAATGATACCCACCGCGCGATCATCGACGCCATGGCGCGCGGCCTTCGCCGCGGCGACGGCGGCGCGCATCTCATCACGTTCCACCCGCCAGGCGGCCAGGGTTCTTCCACGTGGTTCCACGCCGCCGACTGGCTCGACTTCAACATGCGCCAAAACGGCCACGAGGTGAACTTCCCGCGCTACGCCAGGATCCGCGCCGATTACGATCTCACTCCCGTGAAACCCGTCCTCGACGGCGAACCCGTTTACGAAGACCACCCCATCTCCTTCGCCGCGCCGGAACACGGCCACTCCCTCTCCGCCGACGTCCGCCGCGCCGCCTATTGGGATCTTTTCAGCGGCGCTTTCGGCCACACCTACGGCCATCACTCCGTCTGGCAATTCGCCTCGCCCGAGCGCGAAACCGTAAACATGCCGCCCCTCCCCTGGCGCGAGGCCATCGACCAACCCGGCGCCGCTCAGATGCAACACGCGCGCCACCTCCTCGAATCGCGTCCGTTCTTCACGCGCATCCCCGACGACACACTCATCGTCCCCGAAAAAGCCCCCACCTCCGTCCCCGGCGCCGGCCGCTACCGCTTCGTCGCCACGCGCGACGAATCCGGCTCCTGGGCCGCCATCTACGCGCCCGTCGGCCGGCCGTTCACCGTCCGCACCGCCGCCCTCAGCGGCAAGTCGCTCAACGTCTGGTGGTTCAACCCGCGCACCGGCGAAAGCGTCTCCGCCGGCCGTATCGAAAAAAGGAACACACACCGCTTCACCCCGCCCGACCCCGGCGAAACACTCGATTGGATCCTCGTCCTCGACGACGCCTCCAAAAACTTCCCCGCCCCCGGCTCCCGCTAAACACACCCGTCCAACGTCTCGCAAAGTGTCATATAATGTATGACACTTCCGCACGTTCGACTCCGCCCCGGAACCGACTTCGTTGGGGCATGAGATCTCCCGGAATCTACGCGCTTCTTCTCTGGCTGGTCGCCAGTTCCTCCGGCTTCGCCAGCACTCCGACCGATCCTCCGCGCCTCGATCCTTCGCTTTTTCACTACGATCGTGACGCTCCGCTCGAGGTTCACACGCTCGACACCGTTACCCGCGACGGTGCTGCTCTTCGCGACATCACCTTCGCCGACAGCCGCGGCAACCCCGTAAAAGCTTACGTCGTCCGCCCCGCCGCCCCCACCACCGACAATCTCGCCGGCATCCTCTACGTTCACTGGCTTGGCAATCCGTCCACCACCAACCGCACCGAATTCCTCCACGAAGCCGTCGCACTCGCCGACCGCGGCATCGTCTCGGTCCTGATCGACGCGATGTGGGCCCAACCGCAGTGGTATCAAAACCGCATACCCGAAGAGGACTTCGACCACAGCATCTCCCAAATCATAACCCTGCGCCGCGCCCTCGATCTCCTCCTCGCCGAGCCCGGCATCGATCCCAACCGCATCGCTTTCGTCGGCCACGATTTCGGCGCGATGTATGGCGCCGTCATGGGCGCCATCGACCAACGCCCTTCAAGCTACGTGCTGATCGCCGGCACCCCGCACTTCATCGACTGGTTCCTCTTCGCTCGCCAACCCGCCAATCCCGACGCCTACCGCGCCCAACTCGCGCCGCTCGATCCGATCCACTTCGTCGGCCAGCTCGCCCCCGCGCCCGTCTTCTTCCAGTTCGCCGCCAACGACGACTACGTCACCCCCGAAGCCGCCGCCCAACTCTACGCCGCCGCGCGCCCGCGCAAACAAACCGCCACCTACAACGCCCGCCATGATATGCAGGACGCCGATGCCGCCGCCGACCGCATCGCGTGGCTCCTCCGCACCCTCTCCCCCAAGTGACGGAGTTCACGCTGCGAAAATCGCTCACTTCTCCTTCGCCGCACCCCCGCGTTTCCCGCCCTTCGAGGTATGCAAGAGCGTGCCCGCCAGCACGCCCACCGCAAATACGCCGAAATAAATCACCGCCGCCGCGCATGAATCGGATTCTTCGCCGTCAATCCAGCGATCGGAAAACGAAACTCCGCCCGCTGCGGGTTGTTCAGCCCCATGTAGAGCATCACGAACAACAACGCGAGAAACCCCACCGACTTGATCACAGCCTGGAAGCTCATGCCCCCGCAGCGTGAGCGGAAATCCCCGCCCAAAGCGAGCGCGCCGTGGCAAGAACGCTCCGCCCCGCTCGCCCGTCCTTCAACGCGTCACTCGCTCTTCCAAAAACCAGTCATGCCCGCCCAACGGCGCCGCCGCCAGCGATCGCCGCACCACGCGCTCACAATACGCCCTGCTCACCTCCCGCCACCATCCTCTCATCTCCTCGAAAACGGAAAAACCCGCGCGTCGGCCAACTGGTGTGAGTCTCATGGGTGGTCGGTGTTACACTCGAACATACCCCCGAACACGCGCCACCGACATACGGGTAATTGCGTAGCTCACCGCGGGGCCTCCCTCCTGCTCCCTCATCCAGCCCCCGCACTTCCGCTCCCTCGGAACTAACCCGCCTTCTCCGTCAGCTCGTCGAAAGCCACGCCGAGATTCGACCCCAGCCGATTCGGCAACGGCGCATGAAACGCCTCGAACCCCGGCAGGTTCTCCAACGCCACGATTTCGCTCTTCGATTTCCCCGCCGCGATCTCCTTCTGCACATGCTCCAGCAATCCGCTCAAATAATCCCGGAATGCCGCGATGTCCTCCGGCCCGCCCGTCACGCCGAACTTCGCGTTCCCATGGCCAAAAATATAAATCGCATCCCCGCCAAACGTCTTCGCCGCCTCCTCCAACACCGTAATCCAATGACGGATACTCGCCCCGCTCGGACGATCGATCACCGGATACAGCCGGTTGAACATCAGATCCCCCATGTGCACCACATTCGCTCGCTCGAAATGCACAATGATGTCCCCGCTCGTGTGCGCCGGCCCGAAATACTGCGCCGTCACCGTCTCGTCGCCGATGTCCTTGCGCCACGCCTCGACAAAGGTCGTATCCGCAAACACCTGACGCTCCACCGTCCCCGCCCGCTCCGCCGCCGCCATCTGCAGCTTCGGCACATTCGCATGCGCCACGATCGTCTTCGCCGCCGGTTTGAACACCGCGTTCCCCGCCGTGTGATCTCCGTGATGGTGGGAGTTGATCACCACATCGATCATCCGATCGCCCCGCTCCGGTAATCCATCCAGGCACACCGCCGCCGTATCCGGAAATTGGGTATCCACCACCGCCAACCCGTCGGCATTCGACAGCCACCCGATCGATCCGCCGCGGCCGGTAAACACCCCGACATTCCTCCGCAGCGCCCGAAACTCCGTCACCGGCCCCGCTCCCGCCGCCCCCCACACTCTCGATGGGGCCAACAGCCCCGCAGAAACCAATAACGACGAACGAACAACAAATTCGCGACGGTTCATGCGCCCACCATGAGCGTCGCCCGGCAAAAATCCACTCCCCGCGCCGACTTTCCGCGTCACACCCTCTCTGTGGGGCGGGGTCTCC
>JAFAAS010000088.1 GCA_023426435.1 Verrucomicrobiota bacterium
CTTCAACGGAGCCGCGCTCTTTCGAGCGCGGAGATAGCACCTTCGTAAGTGCCGGCAGAACAGTTACGGGCAAGCGCATTCGCGAGCGGCACGAGTTTCCTCTCAAGCGTTCGCTCCCTTACCTTCATTTTTTTCCGTAAATCTCGGACCTCCAACACGCGAGCGCCCCGGCGCGTTGTTCGAGCATGTCGCCGCTCGCGCCGCGGCACGCAAAAAAATCCTCTCGCCCGCTTCCCTCGGGTGCGCGTCACACCACATAGCACGGCTGATCAAAATGGTGGTAAGCCTGCCCCAGCGCGGTGATCTGCCGGTCCCCGCGACTTTCCGCCGGCCCGAGTTCGATGAACAGCACTTGATCGGCCTCGTGATGAATCACCGCCTTCAACTTGCCCTCCAACTCCACGCGCTCCGTCGCGCTCAAATCGCATTCGAAAACCGAATACTGCAGATGATTCCCATAGTCCTGACACACGCGGAACACTTTCCGCAGCCGCTTCGGATCCGCGATATCATAGCTCACGATATAGGTGTGACGCATGAGCTGGAGGTTTGCGCGAGCTTGCGGCGAACAGCTCTCTTGTCACTCCGGAAGTAATCGCCCCCACGCTACCGCGTCATGAAGGGCGCATATTGCTCGATCTCCCCCGTCAACGCCTTCGCCAACAACCGCGCCTGCAATTCGAGCGCCCGCCGATAACTCACTTGGTAATCAAAACTGGATGCACGATCGTTGAGTTCAACCGCTGTTCATACGCGTTGAAAAACCGCTTCCGTCCGTCCGCGCTCAGGTTCACCGCCTCCCCTGCCCGCACGAAATCGTCCGGCCCGATGACCCGCGTGTTGATGGCCGTCAGCACGACGGAATCCGCGATCAACGGCCGAAACTCCTCCATCAAATCCAACGCCAGCGCCGGCCGCCCGAAACGCGGCTGATGATAAAATCCTACATACGGATCGAAGCCGACGGCATGCGCGGCGACCGTGCAATCCCGCGCCAGCAAGCTGTATCCAAGCGACAACAACGCATTCACCGCGTCACGCGGCGGGCGCCGGTTGCGCCGCGTGAAATCGAAGGTGAAAAACTGCTGCCCGGCCGCGTCTTCCTTCCTTCTTCTCCGTGACGCTGCCGAGATCGTTGTCACCCGTTCCCCTTCGCTATCCGTCTCCGCGAGGAACGCTTCGTCGTCGGGCGGCGCGTTCTCCCCAACTTTGATCATCCCGGTGAAGTTCTCGAAATAGACTAACGCCGCCGCGCCTTCGATCCCCAGCAATTCCCCAGCATTTGCCGCGTGGAGCGCGCCCTGCGCGGCGTGCTTCATGCGCGTCAGCACAAGCCCCGGCGCCGAAACATGATTACGCATGAGCAGCTTGCGCTGATTCTTGATTTTCCCGTGCACGCACAATCGCGCGATTCGCAGCGATTCCTTGGGATCAGCCGCCGCGCGAAACTGCGTAATCCGCGTGAACACGTTCTTTAGACTCTGGCCGCGCGTGAGCCCGTAGAAAAATCCGCCGCTCGAAAAATAGCTCACCGGAATATCTTTCTCGCACAGCGTCTGGAGCAACGCCGTCGAAATCGTGGCCGCGCCGAAAACCGCGACATGGCTCAGATCGCTCATGCGCACTTCGGCGACCACCTCGCCCTTCTCGCGCACCTGCACGAGTTCCGACTTCTTCCCCACGCTCACTCCGGCCGTCGCAATATAAAGCGGACGCGTGTCGTCGCGCGCCGCGATCAACCGTCGCATCGGCGCCGGCTTTCGCACTGTTTCCGCCGCATACGTCCCGGGCAGTTCATGCACAGCCCCAAATTCGCGATCGAACCCAAACGTGCCTTGATGCGGGATCGTATCCTCGTCGTCCGGACGCACCGGCGCGTCGCGGAGCAACCTCGTCTCATCCGGCAGGCAGATCGTCACGAGCGAGCAACGCACGCACTTCGGCGAATCCACCAACGGCGGCGGAATCGGCCCTTCCATTGCGCGCCGCGCCGCGGCGATCTGCACATCGATCCACCGCTCCAGCTCCGGCGTGATCGCCAGCGACACCCGCTGCTTCGTTGCCCGATAGTAAATGATCCCCTCGTCGCACGTGTAACCGTTGTCGCGCAGGATCAGGCATTGCAGGCCGAGCTGCATGCGATCGGCATCCCAAATCTCCGGACCGTTGTCTCCTTCGCGCGGCGCTCCGATTTTATAATCAACCGGGCACACGACCAGCGACGAAAGTAAATCGCCCTCTCGTTCCCGGCGCACCTCCACCAAATCCATTTTCGCCGTCACGCCGAGCCGGTCCGACGAAAGCGAAACCGACCGCGAATGAATCACCTCCGGCTCCGGCGGCGGCGGCGCCACCGGGATCTCAGATCTCAAGTTTGAGATTTGAGATTCACCTGCTTCCGCCGGCGCAGCGGGCGGAAGCGCGCCCTTTCCCGCATCGACGCGCTTGTGCAACGCCGCGCCGCGTTTCGTGTCGGCGTTGTGCTGAAAAACACCCTCGACGTGCTCGTAATAAAACAGCCGCGGACAATACACGAACTCGTTCAACATCCGCACCGGCAGCGGCTCCGGCGGATCGGGGTTGGGCGCCCGAGGCAACTCAGATGAACTCATAAGCGAAGCGGAGGACGCCCGCGAGATTGAGATGATATAGCCGATGAGCGAGTCTCAATATTGCGCGAGCCTATCGGCGGCGGCGTCACGACCAGCACCTTTATGTCTGGTCGCGTTCGGAAACGGTTTGAGCCGCAATCGCAACGACTAACCCGCACCCGCTGCGCCCTCACGGAGATCCTGCGCCAACCGATCAAACACCGCCTCCTCGTGCACCACCCGGCCATCGCGCTGCATTTCCGCTTCCAGCTCCACCGACCACGGCGTAACCCCCACTTTTCCAACGAAGGTTTTTCCTTTCGGCGCCACGCGATAGTCCGCTTCGCCATAGCGCCACGGCCTCGCTCCGCTCTCCCGAAAAACACGCCGCGCAATCACGAGCCCCGCCGGATCGAAGTCGCCGTGATAATGCAGCCGCGCGCCCGCATCGCGAAGCTGCCGCAACAACACCAACGCAGGCGTCGCGAACTGCCCGTTGACGCACACCAGCGGAGCGCACTGCCGCCCAAGGCGCCCCGCTGCCAGCGCGACGATCGTCGGATTCTCGCATGCAAACACGTCGCGGCCCGCGAGACCCGAAGCCGCGCCAAGCGGCGAACGCAGCAAAAGCCTCAGCGAAAGGTGCAACGGTTCCCCACTCGCAGCAGCTTCGCGCAACACGCGCGCGAGCGGCGTCTCGCCGGCGACCGCCAGGTTCAACACCAGCACCGGCGTGCTGAGTTCGTCGCACATCACACCGACACTCGCCCACGCCGCGCGCCGTCCTTCCGCATCATCCTCGAATTCGATCCCACCGAGTCGCGCCGCAGCCCGCACCGCCAGCGTCGCCCGCGGCTCGCCCGGATCGAGCGCGTGCGCGTCGCCAAACAGCCGCGCCGCCAGCGAAGGCAACGGCTCCGCTTGCGCCGGCAGCGCAGCGACTAACTGCGTCGCCGCCCGCAACAACTCGCGCCCCGCCCGCGGATCATCGCCGCACAACCGTTTCACCGCGCCGCTTCGTGCGAGCTCGTTGAGCCACTCGCGCAGCTCCGCCCGCTGGCCGAGCGTGTCGTTGGTTTCGCCCCACACCTCCATCCACTCGGATTCCCGCTGCTGCTCCGCCGCTCGACGATTCTCCACCGGGCCGGTCAGCGCTTCAACGCCGCTCCGCAGATCGTCGCACACACCCGCGTCGCGCAATGCGACCGCGAGTCGATCGAGATTCACCGTCAACGTGGCGCCTCGACTCGGCGCGCGTCCCAACAACTCGTCCGCCGCCATGCGTTCGTCCGCACCGACCCGCGTGAGCGTAAAATTCCCGGCCAGCGATTCACCGAGTTCCAATCGCCGACGCAACCCGGCCAGCAACCGCGCCAATCGCGGATCGCCCAACGTGGTTCGCAGTCGCGCCAGATCCACCGGCTCGCTCAACGGGACGCCTCCTGCAATTCGCGGCCGTTCCACACCCAGCGCGTCACGAGCACCGCGTCGACGCCGGCGCGTGCGGTGAGCTGGCAGATCGCCAGGCCCGGCAGAGTCGGATAACAACCCCACTCGCGCTCGCTCGTCATCACGAAATCCAAGTCGAACGTCGCCAGCAGTCCCACGCATTTCGCGCGCATATCGCTGTCGATCCCGACAAAAACTTCGTCGAGCAGGATCAATCGCGGCGCGTGCGGCGACGCACTGCGATAATGCGCCGCCGCTGCCGCGAATTGCGGCACGGTGAGCGCCAGCGCCTTCTCGCCGCCCGACCCCGTGCCGTAAGTGCGACGCGTCAGACGCACCCATTGCCCGTCTTGCTGACGCAGCACTGAGAAGCGATGCCAGCGCCGATAATCGAGTGCGGCTGCGAGCTGGTCGCGCCAGGTGCGGTCGGGCGCCGCCGTGCGCTCCGCCTCGATCCGCTGTTGAAGAAACGTCGCCAGGCCCGCGCGGTCCTCGGGCGTCCACAACGCATTTTTCCGCCGCAAACATTTCCGCGCCGCTTCGAGCCCGGGCGGCCCGTCGGGATCGGGCTCCCACGCGAACTTCAACTGCATTCCCGTGCTCGTCGGACGCGCGAGCAACTCCGTGTTCGTTTCATCGACCCACTCCTCCGCACGGCGCAGCAAACCCTGCAATTCCACCGCCACGTCGCCCAACAAATGGTTCTCGATCACCTCGCGCTCCCGTTGGTTCAACAACCGTTCACGGTGCGCCAGATCTTCTGCGAGCGCTTGGGCGTATTGCCCCGGCCGGCACATGCGGCCTTGAAACGGGCACTGCACAACGACGAGGCCATCGTCGATCGCACTCGTGTCGGGACGCACCCCGTGCGGAACGAGCGCGTCGTCGAGCGCGTTGACGCGATGATAAATCTGCGACTGCGCATCGTTCCACGCCGACTCGTCGCGCGGCGCGTCCTGCAGCCGCTCCTCAAGATCGCGCGCAAGTTCAACCAGCCGCGATGCAGACCAATCGGGAAAATCGTCCGTGAGTGTCGGCTCCGCTTCCGCGATCAGGCCCGACTCCACGAGATGCTGCAGGCGCACAAACGTCTCCTGCCGCAACCGGTCGCGTTCCGTGCGTTCCACTGTGAAACGTTCGATGTCCGCGTCGGCCCGAACAAGCACCGCTTCCAAGTGCCGCACGTCGTCATCGAGTCGCTTCACTTCGTCGGACAATCGCGCGACTTCTTTGCGCTGCCGGGTCTCGCGTTCGAGCAGTTGCTGCTCGTCGGCTCCGATCGTTTCGAGCAGCGCGGCCAGCCGGCCTCGCGCTAGCTCGTGAGTTTCGCGGAGACTCGCAACGCGTCCCTGCCACTCGTCCCGACGCAGACGTGCTTGCGCGGCGTGTTCGCGACTGCGCAGCGCGTCGTTCGCGAGACGCGCCGCCGATTCCAGCGCCGGCCACAGGTTCGCGAGAGCGAGCTCATAGGCGTGCATGCTCTCGGCGAGCGCCTCGAGCCGGTCCACCCATGCGAGCAGTCCCAAGTCACCTGCGTCTGCATCGCGACGCTGCCGCGCAGCGTCGTGCTCGCGTCGCGCGTCCGCTTCCGCCACGCGCATCCGCTGCACTTCCTCGGCTGCACGCGCCACCGCCGACACGCACTGCCCGACCTCCGCACCCGCCGTGCGAATGCCCTCGTGGTCAGGAAATGCCGCGACCTCCGCTTCGGCCGCTTCTCTTCGACGCGCGAGTTCGTTCGCTTCCCGGTCAAGATTAGCCAAATCGGTTTCGAGTTCAACCAGCCGCGCCTGCAACTCCTCGATTCGCTTCAATCGCGCGGCTTCGCGCGAGGCCTCGCCGATGTGCTCCGCGCGATCCTTGCGGGCGCGGCCGGAAAGCGGTCCCAGCCGCCAGCGGCCGTCGATATCGACCCAGTGCTCGCCCGCGTCCGCGCCTGCGCCAATCGCATCCAGCACGCGTGTCACCACCTCGATCGTCGGTGGTGCAGGTGACGCAGGATGCGGTTGCACGTCGGGCACCAACCAGCGCGCAAGCGTTTCACCGCGATTCTCTCCGCCGTCCTCCGGCAACAGAAAACTGTCTCCCGAGATCGCATCGAGCAGCGTCCCATCAGGCAGGATCCACGCGTCGAGCAAACCCGAAGCCTCGAGCGCCGCTTCGATTCCCGCCCGCGCGATTTCGTCCAGCTCGGCGCGGAAATCGCACGCCCGCCACAATGGCGCTCCCGGCCGGGCCGTGCGATCAGCCGTCCGCAGCGGCGGCGCTTCCGGAGGCACGTGCAGCCCGCTTTCCAACCGGCTCTTCTCTTCGGAAAGCGCCGCGATATCCGTATTCAGGATTTCACGACGGGCATCGATTTGCGCTTTCGACCTCGCAAACCGTTCAGCCGCGTGGGAGCGCGCCGCTTGCGACGCTCGCTCGAGCGGGCTTGCGCCGTCGCGCAACTCCACCCAGGCGCCAAACGCCTCTCCGACTTCGACCGCGGCCAGAGGCGTCAACTCACGGCACGCGCCCGCCCACACGCGATAGCGTTCCAGCAAAGCATCCGCTTCGCGCAGCAGCGCCGCGCGCGCCTCCTGCTCCGCGGCTTCCGCCGCGCGCAGCCCCGACTCCCGATCGTGGAAGCGCTGCAAAGCCTGTTGATGCGCATTCGCGGTATCGGTGACGGCTTTCTGCAGACGCCGGAGATGCGCGATCGCCTCGCGGCGTTTGTGAAGCGAGGCCGTCGTTGCTTCGCGAGCGATCGCGAGCTTCGACGGATCGGCGATGGCTTCACGATGCTCGTCTCCGAGCGCCGCAGCGGTCGCCGCATGCTCGGCATTCTCGGCCGCGCCGCGCGCGGTCGATTCGGCCGCTTCCGCCTCGCTCGCGGCGCGCCGCTCCTGTTCGGACGCAACCCCGGCCGCGTGTTCCGCGGCCGCGAGATCCTGTTCACCTTCGCGCAGACGCTTCGCCTTCTCCTCTGTTTCCTCGCGAGTGCGCTGCAGCGCCTGCAAGCCGCGCATCTCGGGACTCTCCTGAAAGGCTCGCAAAGCACCTTCCGCCGCCGCGTGTTCGCCTTTCGCTTGAGCAAGTTTCTCCTGAGTCATCGCGCGGCTCGCCGTGCTCTCCTCGCGAGTGCGCTCCGCCGCGCGCAACGAACGCTGCGCTTCCTCGTAGGCGGCATGGGCCGAACGAACCGTCGCCGCCCGCCGACGCACCGCGATGCGGAGATAACGACGGTAGTCGGCGAGAAACACGTCGACGGCGCGCGCGATTTCCTGCTGCGCCGCGAGATCGGCGCGGTCGGAATCGAGCCCGCGAAAACTTTCCGCCATCGTGTCGAGCAATTCGCCGCGCAGCGGCATGAGCGCTTCGCCCAAGGCCGCCGACAGAAGCTTCTCGTCGAGTTTGCGCGCAAGCTGCGGCTGCCGCAGCCGCAGCAACAGTTCGATCAAGGCTTCGTAGCGCTCGCCGAGTCCGAACAGCGCGCGATCCACGGCGTGCCGATAGCGCGACGCTTCGCGAAACAGCTCGCCTCGCCCCGCGAGCACGTCGCTCAGACGTTCGAAAGACAGCGGCTGGCGCTGCTCGGTTTGCAGCGAGAAATCGCGGCGAGGCCGCAGCGACGTGATGAAGAACCAGCGATCGACGCCCGTCCGACCCTCCGCCGCGCGCAGCCCGCAGCCGAGCGTGAGATAGTGTTCTGTGCCGTCGGGTTCGCGGCGACCGAACTCGATCCAGGTGTAGCCAAGCCGGTCGGGGTATTTGCCGAGCAGGAGATTCCACTCGATGCGCTTCGCGATATCGCCGTCGGGCTCGATGCGGTGAGGCGCGGTTTCGCCATCGAGCAGAAACGGTAGTTGGAGCGCCAATACGCGGGATTTTCCCGTGCCATTGTTGCCGCGCAGCAGCAGCCGGCCCTGTTCGAAGACAAACTCCTCGTCGTCGTAGCGATAGAGATTGAACAGCCCGCTGCGCAACGGGTGCCAGCGTTCCTTCACCGGCACCGGCAGCGGAGTGTTTTCCGCACCGGAGGTGGATTCGGGATTCAAGATCTCGGACGAGAGTTCGAGCGCGTTATCCATTGCGATTTAAAATCACCGGCGCGGCCATCGCGTAACGTCCGATCGCCGGAAGCGGTCGCACCCGATCTTCGTCTTCGCGCACCACAAGACCAAGCCCGACGAGGCGGGCGAGCACACGCTCCGTAAACACGCGATCGGCGCCGGGCTGAGTCACTTCCTTGCGCCAATGCGTCTGATGTTCACGGATGAGCGCGCGCGTGCGCCGAACCAGATCGTCGGTTGTCGTCACGAACGCCGCATCGGCGCGCAGCCGCTCGCCGAGGAAGGTCGCGAGGAGAAGCGTGAGGTGCCCGTCCGTGCCTTCCTCGGGCAAACCAATATCCGTCGCGTCGCCTTCGGTGTCGGCGAGCGCGAGACCTTCGGCGCGAACTTCCGGCTCTAGCCCCGTGGCGCGTTGCAAGTCCGGCAGCAGGTGGCCGCGCTGGCGCTCAAGATACGCGCGTTCGTCATCGGCAAGCTGCTCGTGGTAAACGACCGGATCGTCGAGCAGGCGGCGACCGAGATGCACCTTGATCTGGCGATTGCGCGCTTCCGGTGTGGCCGCGGGCGGTTCACTCGCGAGTGCTGCGAGTCGCGCGGAAAATTCCGCGCCGGCGAACAAGGAAGGACTGCGACGCGCAGCCAGCAATTGCGCCAGCACCGGACGCACGATGCTATAGAGCACATCGGTGCGATCGCGCAGAAAGCGTTCCTCGTCGCCTTCGACCCGCCGCAGCACGCCGATCCGCAGCAGCCAGCGCAGCACATGAACGAGCGCGCGGCGGTCGTCAGAAGACTCCAAGGTGAACGACACGCCGGCGGCGGCGAGCGCGGGATCGCCGGCGGCGAGTGCCGCGATCTGCCCGGCCAGACGGCCGAGCGCGGTCTGACGTTCGCTTCGTTCGAGGGCCGCGAGCGCAAGACAAAGCAGCACATAGCGGCGCCGGTCGAACGGTTGTTGCGAAAGCGGATCGACCGCCGGACGCGTCGCATCGTCCAGATTCGCGGGCGTTTTGTGCAGGCGCACCAAATCGGGACGCACGGTGAGGCTCCATCCGGCATGATGAGCAAACCACTCCTCGAGATACGTCGCGTGACGACGCGCGAGTGCGAAGAGCGCGGCGCCCGCGCCATCGGGTGTCACGAGCGGCGTTACGAGCAGCCCGCGAATCGCGCGACGGCGTTCGTGCTGCATCGCATCCGCCACTTCGAGCCGCAGCACCGCGCCGGGTCGGCGAGTGAGCGCACGGGCAGGGATGGTGGCGGACGTGCTCATGCGGACTGCGACGCGACGAGCGTGGCGTCTTGAGCGACCGCGCGCGTGATGGCGACCGTGTGATCCGGACCGGTGAACGTGCCAAGCGTGGTGACGAGCGTCGCGCGCGGCGCTCCGGCGACCGGCTCGAGCACGACCCGCAGTTGTCCGTCGGAGGAAAACGCTTCGACCGAAGCATCGGCGTGTGGCTTGCGACTCAACGCTTCGCCGAGCAAATCGAGAAACAAGCCGAACGCCGCGCGATCGAGGCAGCCGAGTTGCGCGAGCCGGAGCGGTTCGTTGCGCACGAGTTGGTGACGCGCTCGCTCGATCTGCGCCGCTTCTTCGCGCGTGAGCGCGGCGAGCAAAGCCTTTTCCTGAGCGCGGTCGATCACCGCGCGCGGGCCGCCGCGGGCTGTGAAAAATCCCGTTCGGCGCAAGCGCGGCGCGATGCGCAGCGGCGTCGCTGCGAGCCAGCTTGTGCGCGCGGTCTCACCGGCCGACTCTCGCGCGGTCAGTGTCGCTTCGTCGACGCGCAGGTGTCGCGCTGGCGTGAGCGCGAATGCGGCGCGCCACAGTCGATGCGCGTCGGCGTCCGACGACGTTTCGGCGAACCAGCGCGCGAGCGCGATAAAATCGGCGGCGCGATCGGCGCGTTGATGACGGCGCTCGTTGATCTGCGCGATTGCGGTCAACAGCGCCGGGATCGCGGCGCGGGCGCGCGAGCGGAGCAGTTCGGCCTGGGACGCGCCGTCAGTGCGATCGAACCAACGGCGCAGTCCTTCCCAACGCGCCCGCCAACTCGCGGCCGCGGTGGCGAAGTCGTCGTCCGTTGGCTGCACGGCATCGGCGAGATCGCGTTCGGCAAGAAGGCGGAACGCGCGGTCGAGATCGCGCGCAGCGAGATCCTGCAGCGCGGCGGCGACGCGGGCAGTCGATAGGACGAGCTCGCCGAGGAAGCGATCGAGGTGGTCGATGAGCGCGTCCTTGTAGGCGAGAAAGGCGTCGAGTTCGATGTCGTGCAGTTCGACGGTGCTCTGCAGGCTGCGCATGAACGTCTGCGCTCGCGACGTCAGCTCTTCGAAGCGCGTGACGAGCGCCTGAAACGCGAGATGCAACCGGTCGCGGTCGGGAGTTTCTACGGCGAGTTCGACCTCGAGGTGCTCGAGCAACGTGAGCAATTCGCGCAAGGTCGTGACCTGAAGTTCGCCGGGGCGGCGGAGGTGCGTGAGGAAAGCGCCGATGGCGTGTTCGGCCGCTTCACCCTCGGCGCTGAATTGGTAGAGATAACGCGAGCGGTAGAATTCCTCGACGGTCGCGACGTCCGCGGTGTCGCGCGTGGCGAGGAGGTTGTTCCAGGCGACCAGTTGTTGAAGCGCGGCGGCGAGCTCTTCGTCGTTGGGTGGAGGAGGCGACTCGGGATCGTTGGCGCGACGCGCCGCGAGCCCGGCGACGATCTCGGGTGGGCGAAGTGCAATGGTGAAACGTGCGCGCTCCGCCGAGAACACCGCGAGAATCGCACGATAGAGCGGAGCTTTTTCCGCATTGAGATGCGCGAAAACGGAGAATTCGGCGGAAACGGACGGCATCGCGGACGGGAATTCTTCGGCTACGTTTCTTCACCAGTATCGGCACGCTGGGCGCGCGCCGCGGGGCGAGGCGTCGAAGGAAGGAAATTCAAGGAGATCGTGGCAGCCATCGCTCTCGCAGGAATAAGCACCCGATGGGCGAAGGAAAGCACGGAGGCGCTGCCGGCCTGCAGACGGGCGTCAAATTTTCGTCCAATGCTCGATGTCGCGGCTGGCGAAGATGAATCCGGCGATGCGCAATTGAAGTGGCTGGCGCGGTTTCCAAGGAAAGTCGGGAGCCGCGGCGAGTTCGAGCACGCCGGTGAGCGAGTCGAGTTGCGCGTCGCGAAACGAAACCTCGACGCGCTCGCTGAGCGGCAAGCCCCAAGCGCGGGCGATTTCTTCGCGCAACTCGGGCGGGGCGATAGGTTCAGCGCTGAACGGTGCGTCGAGCGGGAGATCGGATTGGTGCTCGGACATGGGCTGCGCGAATTTCAAATCTGAAATTTGAGATTTCAGATCCCGGATTTCCCCGCCCGGAGCGGGTGATCCGGCGGGAGATGTTGCGCGAGGAGTTTCTGGAAACCGGCCGCGCCCGATTCGCGTGCTTTTCGCTTCTGATAGTTCGCGCGTGACTGATCGTTGAGGTGACGCGGTCCTGCGATGTCGGAGTTTTGGAGAGAATCCGCCCACGCGCGAAGCTGGCGCGAGCAGCTCTCGGCGATGGATTTCAAATTTGAGATTTGAGATTTGAAATCACGCAGCTTCAACCGGCGTTCGAAGAAACAAAGCATCGAGCGCACCTCGCCGGCGGAGCCGCGTGCGATGTAGATGAACGCGAGGAGCTCATTCGTCGTTCCGCGCTCAAACCCCTCCGCGATGTTGTTCGAGACCGAGAGCGACGCGCGGTCGAGCTGGTCGCGTTTGGACCACGTGATTCGTTTGTCGGCCGCCTCGATGAAATCTTCACACCCTTCCGCGAGCCGGATCGCCTCCTGCCATACGGGTAGGTCCTCGAAACGTTGATATGTCGCCATGGCGGGAGGAAATTTGAGATCTCAAATTGGAGATTTGAAATACGGCGCAGCCGCCGAGGAGCCTCGGTTATGCCGGTTGGAAAAGCCCGAGGCCGAAGTGGGCGGCATAGCCGAGGCCGAAGGGGAGCGCTGTTGGCTTTTCAAACTCTATTTCCAGCGCGTAGCCGCGGTGGTCTCCTCGAGTGCCGCCGCCGTTGCGGCGTTGGCGTTGGTAATCGAGCGCCGGGATGCTTCGCGTGCCGACACAGAGACGAGCGCCGAGATGCTTCACGCGGGCCGGGAGGAGATCAGGATCGATGAGCGAGAGCAGTCGAAGGCAGTCGTGTTCAGGTGAACCGATTTGAAGGCCGTTGGCCGGATCGACCTTCGGGACTCCGGTGCGGGTGGCCTTGGCATGGCGCACGGGGACGAAGGGCGTGAGTGAACGCCATATTCTCGATTTGCGGAAGTAAGGCGAAGCGGGGTCGAAGTCACCCATCTGGCCAGTGGCGAGGAGGATAACGTCGATCTCCGCGCCCTTGCCTTCGATGGACCAGACTTTGCGCAATCGGGAGAGTGCGCGTGAGTCTTCGGGCGAGAAACCGCAAGGCGCGTGAACAGTGACGTGCGTAATGTAGCCGTGGTGATCGCACTCGGGTAAGAAGTAGGCATGCGCATTGCCTGCGAGCGGTTGACCGTTTGCGTCCACGCCGGTGAGCGCAGGGCTGGAATAGCCGTCGAGGAGTTTGCAGAGCGATTGATGGAAACGTTCGGCCAGGCTCAGCGACTGCGTGATGCCAGGCGGAACTTTTGCGGTGAGCGCGAAGCGTGCGACCGTAGGCACCGTGGTCGTTCGCGTAACACGTGGACGCGAGGTGGGGGCGATTTTGAACGCGTCGCGCGGTCGAATGTAGTCGAGCCAGCGTGATCCGGGCGGGAGATTCCAGCCGTCCTTTTTCCAATCGGCCGTGTCGAGTTGAAGCGCGTCGTGCAGGGTCGCTGGAAGCGCAGCTTTCTTTTTGGTCTTCGGCTTTTTGCCGTTCGCGGTGGGTTCGTTTTGGGAGGTCAGCCACGATGCATACATCTCGGGCGACTGCGGGGCGAGGAGGCGAATGGGTTCGCCATCGTCGAGCAAGGTCGATTCGGCCGGACGGGTCCAATCGGTAATGCGGCGAACGGGTAGGTCCTTGGATGATACGAGCGCGGCTTCGACGAGGCTTTCGGCGCGACCGAGGTAGGAGAACGAGGCGAGCAATCGGGCGAGGAGTGATTGCTCGTCGTCGGTCAGCTCGACGTTCCATCGTATCCAGAGCGCTTGGTCCTCGGTGACGTGGACGAACGTGTCGAAGATCTTGGTCTTGGTCTCCTTTTTCCCTTCGACCACCGGCATGTAGTGGCGGGTGTGCGCGGTGGTTGCCTCGGGAAGGAGGTAGTTGGGAGCGACGGCGGCTAGTTTCTCCAATAGGGCACGGAGAGTGGCTCCGTCGCGACGGTCTTTCCAGAACCACGCGGCGAGGAGCGCGCGGAGAAGTCGCCACGGGCACGGCGGCCACTCGGGCACGCCTTCATTGACGTGGGTTCCCCAAGCGGTGGCGTGCCAGCGTCCCGTGGGGAACGTGATTTTGATCGCGATCATTCGAAGACGACGGTCGTGACGGCGGGCGAGGCGAAGCGGTCGGAGGCGGCTTTGATGAGACCGGGCAATGCGGCGTTGATCTCGGCGAGTGTCGGCAGCGTGTAGCCGTCTGGTCGTTTGACCGTAACGCCCGTGACGTCGAGGTCGCAGGCGGTGCGCGGGCGGAAGGGCGAGTCGAGCAAGGCGCGGATTTTGTAGAGTGCGATCGCGATCAGCAGGTTTTCCACGGCCTCGCCGAGGCCGTATCCACGGATCTGTGACAGATCGAGGTTGAAGAACGCCGTGATGTTTCCCGTGAATTCGTCGCGGTGGAAGGGCACGTTGCCGAAGCCTTTTTTGGCGTCGCCGGCCGGATTAACGGAGTCGTTTTTCACGCCGCCGCTTGCGGCCACTTTGACCTCGGAAGCTTCGATAAAAGCGGTGAGCGCACGAGGCAGACGCATGCGGCCTCCGGAGATTTCCTTTTTGGCGATGAAGACGCCGTGGAGGAGGGAGTTGATGTCGTATTTGAGAAGGACTGCGGCGAGCTTTTGGAGATCGACGCGACCTTCCTCATCGGCACCGAGCTCTTTACGGAGTGCATCGAAGAAGGTCTTGTCTTTGCCTTCGAGAATATAGGGGCTGTTGAGGCGGTGCGCTTCCAAGAGCGAGTTGGTGATAGGCGTGCCGGCCTTGTCGGTGACGGCGACGAAGGGCAGACCGGCCAAGGGGCCAACCCAAGTGTTGGCGACCGAATCCCACGCGACGGTTTCGAGACGGTTCGCCATGCTTTGAGCAGACTCGACGAGGAGCATGTCCTTCCCATCGGCGGTGGAGTATTTGGCCGCACCGAGATCGGGGAACCCGGTGGGCTGGAAGCGCGTGCCGAGCAAGGGCTGGAGCGAGGCGGTGATGAGGAGGCGCGGGGCGGATTTGAGGGCGTTGAGGTCCATGTTGATGTGATGAGGTTGAGTTGAAGTCAGACGTGGGTGGGTTCGGAAAAGAGATGGCGGGCGACGGGTTCGCAGGCTTCGGCCAGTTGTGAATCCCAGAGCGGGAAAAGCAGAGAGGCCGCAGTGCGCTCGGCCGCGCGTCCGGATAAAGCGATGTGAACATGCGCGACGGGGATGCTTGAGGCGTGGAGGCGACGTAGGGCTTGTTCAGATGCCCGCGCGCCGTCTCCCGAGGCGGCGAGATGAAAGATCGACGGGGTGACGAGCACCTTGCGGTCCTCCGGCAGGCGGGAGGCGAAGCAAAGCTTGAGCTGGCCGTAGAAGGACGGCGGCAGGGCTTCGTCGTGCGCCGGACGCGGAATTTGCGGCGTGCGGTCCTTGTCCTGGAACGTCACGAGGCAGAGACCCCAGAGCAGGCGGATGAAACGCTCGTCGTCGAAGCGACCCTCGATGAAGGCGGCTATGTCGGCGGGCCAAGCAGTGAGTTTGGCAAATTCGGGCCAAGTGCCGTCGGTGCTTGCTTTGGGCGCGAGCAGCAGGCGGCGGCGCATGATGGCGCAAAGCAGTGCGGTAGCGTCACTGTCGGAAGAAACGACGTCGGCCGCTTCGTTGTCCCAATCGGCCCAGCCGGAGTCACCGGGGACGATTTTGACTGGTTCGAGATGACGGCGGATCGGGAAGAATTGTTTGTTCACCCACAGCCCGATCGAAGCGAGCGAAGCGGCGAGGCGGTATTCTGGATCGGCGGTGCCGGCGGCCTCGATCCATGCGGCGGAAAGCGGCGGGAGCGGTTTAAGGTAATTCTCCGCCGTCCATTTTGTGCTGGTGGCGAGGGCGCGTTCACAGTCGCCGAGAGATGCGAGCAACTCCTGCGTTGTGGGACGGTGGTCGGTTTGAGCGGCGGCGCATTGGGCTAGAATCGCGGCCTCAAGGCGTCGGGCGGCGCGGGCGATCGAACCGGGGGCGTTGGCGGATTTGGCCTTGGAGAAAAAGCGCTGAATCCATCCGTCGCAGGCGGCGAGCAGATCAGCGGTAACGCTGTCGCGCTGGACGCGCAGGCGCTGCAGTGGCGTGGCGAAATAGGCGAGCCCATTGCGAACGTGGAAGCCGTAACGCTGGAACTCGCCGATGCCGCGGTCCACGCCGAGCGAGGCGACCGCGCGCGCGAAATCGACACCGTTTTTGGCGGGGCGTTTGCCGACTTGGGCGCGGCCCTCGGCGAGCAATGTTTGGAGTTCGACAAGGCTGACCGAGGATTGCCAGAGCGGCATCCAGATCTCGCAACGCGCGTCGTTTTCGTCAGCGGACGACGAACTGCCATAACCGGAGCCCGAGGACTGAACGCAGAAGGGATAGACAAGTTGGCCAGGCTCGGTGCCTTCGAGCCGTTTGATGGTGGCGGCGGCGAAGAGAAGCGCGCCTTCGAGCGCGAGAACGAAATCCCACGGGTTAAGCGTGCTCTTGGCGTCGAAGCCGGTGGACGCGTTGGCGCCTCCTCCCACCACCGGGCTAAATTGGCCGATCGGTTTGTCGGCGAGGCCGCGCGTCGGCGTGGCGAAGAGCGCGTTGTCCAGAAGGGAAATCGCTTCGGATGTGGCGAGTGCGGCAGGATCGGTGAGATCGAAAAGTTCGCAGAGCCGCTGCATGAAGTTGTTGGTAAATTCGAGGCGTCCGTCGTTGCCACCGGTGCCAAGGAGCGGCGGATATTTGGCGCCGCCCTCGGTGAGGACAAAGGCGCTGTCGAGCCATTCGAGCGCAGTTTCGGAGAAGGTGTTGCGGCAGCGCAGCAACAGTCGCTCCTTGCGCTCGGTGTCGGGTTTTTCGGTCAAAGAGAGCGCGTCGATGGCTGCCCGCGCGGCGGTGAGCGTCTCCCGATAAGTGGCGAAGCGTGGCGCTGCGGAAGCGGCGATGGCTTCGGCCGCGGATTTGTTGTCTTTCGCATAAAACCCGCTGCCGCCATTCCACGGAGCAACGAGCGGAGAGGGCGCGTAGTGGTGGATCAGGAAATCGCGCAGTTCGTCGCGGCTCAGCGATGAGACGAGGATGAACTCGTTGCCTTGCCAGTAGGCACGCGGACACGTGTCGGGCCGTTGCTGCGAGAGGATGCGAAAGAGGCCAAGCGCCTTTAAGTAGGCGGCGAGGGGCGTGGGCGTGCAGCCGGGGAGAGGGATCGTGTGCATGGCGTGCGTGGTGATGTTATTGCTTCGATCCCTCCGCGTCGGCGGCGCGGAGGAGGATTTCGAGCCAAGCGAGGCGGAACAGGCCGAGATCGGCGGCATCGCGGAGCGACAACACGCGGGCGGTCCAAGAGGGCGCGCCGTTCGTCTCGCCGAGCCGCATCGGCGAGAGGTCGAGCGGAGGGAGCGGGGCCGGCACGCCGTCCAACTCGAGCGCAGGGGTGTTTCCGCCCGGGATTCGATCGCCCTGCCAGACACCGCGGGCAAACAGGCGGTCGGACTGGGGGTTGCCCTCAGTATCGTGAGGGACCTTTTCTTCCGGCATCGCGCGGAGAGAGAGCCGCACTTTGCCGTGGTGGGTGGCGATGAGGTAAGCGACGAGGTTGCGTTGGCGTTCGTCACCGGCCTCGCCGGCTTGGAGCCAGGCGAGAGCGGACGCGAGTTCGTGGCGAAAGTGCGGGCGCTCGAAGCGGACGCCGGGGCGCCAGGTGGATTTGGCGAGGAGGCTGGTGCGATAGGCCTCAGGGATGTCGCGTTGCTCGGTGAGAAAACGTTGGAAGACGGGGTGGGCTTTTCCGACGTCGTGCCAGCGAGCGGCGGTGAGCAGAGCGGCGCGCCAGGCTTCGGCGGTGACGGCAGGCAGCGCGTCGAGTTTGCGCGTGCAGGCCGTGACAACATGGGAGGTATGTTCGGCCAGGGTTTGGAATCGGTCGCGGTTTTGACTTTCGTCGTCGTTGCCTTGGCCGTCGCGCGGAGCTTCGGGTTTGATGCTGTCGTCGGTCAGGACGGGGAAAGCCTCCTTGGATTTTTCGCCGGTCCAGCCGAGCGTGGGCGAGTAACCTCCCACGGCGGTATCCACGAGGAAGATCTGGCCGGGCGAGACGTGGTAGGTGTTGCGAAATTCCTCCCAGACGCCGTCGAGTGGATCGCGGCGCCAGATGGAGCCTTTGTTTTTCTCGGCGAATTTTTTGAAGGCGTGGGTGGCCACGCGAACAAGTTCGCGTCGATCGGGAATGATGGTGTCGGCGGGAGCTTTCTCGCCTTTCGGAATGTCGCGCCAAAAGACCTGCACATCGCGCTCGTCGTCGTCGCGAATGTAACGAGCGATATCGAGGTCGAGGCCCGAGAGATCGGGCGTGGTGTCGAAGAGATCGACGAGGTCTTTGCGGCGGAGTAGGTGCGTTTCCGGAAGAGGCTCTTCGGCGTGGAGGGCCTCAAGCGCGACCGGTGAAACGCCGGTGGGCTCAGCTTGGCGGAGAAGATCGCGGGCGGTGGCGAGTTGTTCGGACGTGTAGGGAAACGCGAGGCCGGCGGCGTTCTTGGGATCGTCGGCTTCCAGGTTGATCCAGAAAATGTCGGCGCCACCGGTTTGGTTGAATTCGCCTTTGCGGTTACAACGGCCGAAGCGCTGGACGAGGGAGGACCATAGTGCGAGTTCGGTGATGAGCGTGCGGGCAGAGATGTCCACGCCGGCCTCGATCGCTTGGGTGGCGATGATGATCTTTTCGCCGGGCTCTTTGATGCGAAGCGAGAGCGGTTCGCGCTCCATCGGACGGAAGCGCGAGTGGACGAGGACGCGGTCGGGAAGGGTTTGTTTTTTGGCGAGTTTATCGAGTGCGGCGCAGAGATCCTTGGCGCGGTCCACCCGGTTTAGGATGATGAGCGTCGTGGTGGTCGGTTGGTGCTTTTCGAAGACGACGGCGGCGAGGGCTTCGATGTAAGGATCGAGGACTTTGGAGGAGTCGGCGGTGAGGGTGAGGTCGAGCGGAGCGAGGCGTTTGATTGACTCGATGCGGGCGGCGACCTCGGGAGTGGCGCGATCAGTATCATCGAGCGTGATGGCAGGTGGCAGCTCGGGGTGATCGGGGGTGCGGAGAAGACGCGAATCCAGAGTGGCGCTCGCCCACCAAGTGGCGCAGCCGAGCGCGGTGCCAATCTTGCGGCGGAGTCCTTCGAGTTGGGCGGAGGTGCGCACGCCGACGCCCATGAGCTGGGTTTCGTCTATCGCCCACAGGCAGTCGTTGTTGAGCAGGCCGAAGTGCATCGGCCAGCGGGCGCGGGCCATGCCGTAACCGCGGTTGAGGGCGCGGCTGAGGAGCATGTCCTGCGTGCCGATGAGAATCGCATCGGCTTCGGGATGGATGTCCCATTCGCCGGAATCGGCGCCGCCCATGAGAAGATGAAGGCCGACCTTTCCGGTGTGGGAAGCGTCGGTTTGCTCGTCCCAGAGAAGGTTATGCGCCTTGAGCCATTTTTCGGCTTCGCCGTAGGTCTGCTCGACGAGCGTCCGCATGGGCAGGCAGATCACGAGGCGGCGCGGCCAAGTGTCGCGGTGAGCGGCGTCGGGATGGGCGACGCGGTTCCAGAGCCAGGCGAGGACGACGGCGGCGGTTTTGCCGAGGCCGGTGGGGATGTTGATGAGCTGGGATTCGCACGGACGGCCGGCGGTGTCGCCGGCGACGCGGCGCTGGTAGGCGTAGGGGGCGTTGCCGGTGGCGGAGAGGAAGAACTTTTCGAACGTCATGAAATTGGTCAGCGGTTACCTTGATGAAATCCCATCCTGCGTCCGTGATGGGGCTCGGGCGCGACGGTGAGTTGACGGAGCGCTTCGACGATCGCGGCGAGTTGTTCGTCCTGCTGGCCGACGCGCGATTCGAGTTGCGGCGTCCGTCCGCCCATAGAGCGCCCGACGACCGCCGCCCGCGGCCTCGGACCGCGGGCTGGTCCGCTTCGCGGACCTACGCCATCTTCGTGACTACGCACTCCGTCGTCCCATTTCTTCGCGAACGCTTTTTGCGTGCTCAGCCATTGGCGTAACCGCACGAACGCTCGCACCACGTGCACGCCCATTTCGACTGCGGCATCGCTGTTCAACACGTTCGCCGCTTGGATCGCACCGTATTCAGTGAATGCATACGGCAGGCTCTTCGCGAATCGCAGGTTTCTGAGGTGGTCGCAATCTGCGACCACCTTCGCCTTCTCCTCGGCGGTGAGCTGAAAAACGAAATCTTCCGGGAAGCGACGGCTGTTACGCTTCACCTGCTCGTTCAACCTCCGCGTCTCAACCGCGTAGATCCGCGCGAGGTCGGCATCGATCAACACGCGCTGCCCACGCAGAACGACGATGCGCAGTGCGATCTCTTCCGGGCCGAGGGGTGCAGGCGGAAGCGAGGTCATCGAAGGCTGGAGGCCAGCCGTTTGCATGATGTTATCCCACGCTGAACACAAGACTCCGCCCGAAAAAGTGAGCTGTATGTTTCCGCTCCTGCGCACTCGCGGTGCCGTCGAAACATTTTGGAAGGAGTTTCTCGCAGCGAAGAGCTGCCTTCTCCGCGCTCGAAAGTGCGCGGCCCCTTTCCCACGCCCACAGGGGTGACGTGCAACCATGCCGGATTCATGATCCGAGGGCATGGTCCATTGCGGAACTCGCGGCCTCGATGCGCTGCCGCGCAGGCCTTGAGCCCTGCGACGTTCGAATAGCTCATCCGCGAGGTTCCCACACACACGCCGCGCCGTAGGGCCAGAGCGTGCCGCGACGAGGCGGACGGTGGTCGGATGGATCGAGTCGAACTTCATCGATATGGCGAATTTCTCGAGCGATCAGCGACACACGCAGCCCAGGACCAGCCCACCCAGGAGCCCTAAGATCATGGCCAGGTTAACGGAGGCATGGCGTCGTGCGCTTCTCGCGAACAACGGCAGTGCGTTCCAGATGAGCGCAGCTACAGCACCCACGAGCGCGGGCAAGAACAGCAGAACGACCACCGCGTTTCGGAGCAGGAATGCGACAAATTCTGCGAGATGACGGAAGAAGAGCACCCGGTGTCTCGCGGCGATGTGGTTGACGGTCGCCTCGCGATCGGCAGTTCGAAACCCGCGCCGCGATCTGGAAGAAAATTTCGTCATCAGCGATCGTCGTCTGGTCGTTACGTCGCAAACTGCCCGTGCAATCGGGCATTGTCGTGAATCGGTTCGATGCGACGAAACATGGCGTCATGCCTTCGATCAGCGCGCTTCCGCTCGCGTCGAGTTATGAACCTCGCAATCGACGATCGTCTGCATGGGCTTGGCGAGGTCCGCACCGACGATGCCACCTCGCGCCGCTTGCCGTAACGCGGTGATCCGGCGCGTCACCGCGCGCGTGCTCGCGTCGACCCCTTTGTCGCATGCTCGAAACGTCGCCGCGTCCGCCGCGGCGATGTTCATCCGCGCCGCCGTCGCGATCGCGTCCTGGTTCGCGCCGAGGAAGAGAAAGCGCCAGTGATATTTCTCCTGTTGATGACGGATGCGCGCCGCGATGTCCGGCCACGAATAGTGCGTGGACGCGTTTTCCAGTCCGTCGGTGAGAATCGCGACGATCACCTGCCCCGGACGCTCGGATTCGGGCGTGCTCGCCAGGCGGCGCCCGAGCTGATCGATCGTGCGCCCAATGGCGTCGAGCAGCGCGGTCGAGTTGCGTGGCACATACGTCGCAGCATTCAGGGACGCGACTTCACGAAGTGGCGTCGCGTCGCAGAGCACCAGGTATTCGTCATCGAAAAGGACGAGCGTGAGGCGTGCCTCGCCCGGCTGTCGGGCTTGGTCGGCGAGGAAACGATTGAAGCCGGCGATGGCCTGCTCGCGCAGCGAGCTCATCGAGCCGGAGCGATCGAGGACAAACGCGATTTCAACGAGATTGGGGTTCATGGCGGAGTAGCGGCGATTTGATCTTGGACGAACGAGGAGGCGGGCGATTCACGGCTTCGCCCCGTCACTTCCATCGGACGATGGTGACGAAGCGGAGAAAGGCGGCTGGTTGGTCACCGAAACGAAAACGCCGCACCGGCCATGACCTGGTTGAAGCGGGCAAAGGAAAAGCACTCGCGGCATGCTGGGCGAAAGACAGGTGCGACCGTATCAGGCAAGTGGTGACACCACGTGTCCCGGAGTGCGCACGAGTTGTTCACAGGTTATTCCCGGTAGCGCGCAAGCATCGCCGTAGCGGCGGCGCGGATACGGCGGCGGAGCTCAGACGGGGCGAGGACCTCGATGTGTCCGCCGCAGGCGAGGATCTTGCGTTCGACGTCGATCAAATGATTCAGCCGAAAACTCACCGTGATGCTGCCGTCGGCTCGCTCATGGATGTGTTGCGACGGGTGCCAGGGGCGCTCGCGAAAATACGGCGCAATTTCCCGGTCCACGAGCAGCCGCACTTCGTGCTCCTTCTCGCCGACGAAACGCCCCAACGCTCCCGCGAGCGAACGCGCGAGTTCCTCCCGCGCTGGCGGCGTGAACCCTCCGCCCGTCGCGCGTAGTTCCTGGATCCGGGCGAGCAGGAAATTCCGTCGCGCGTTTTTGCCGAGATCGTGCGCCACGAGCATCCAACGATGATCGATAAAAGCGAGATGCAGCGGACGAACGATGCGAGTCTCCGCCGGCGCGTTTGCTTTCGGCTTTTGATAAACGAGTCGCATCTCCCGCCCGCGGTGAATCGCTTCAAGCAACGTCGCGAAAAATCGGTGCTCCGCCTCCGCCGACGGATCGTCGGGAGCGAACAACACATCGTTCAACGCGTCGACGGGCAGCGAAACCGCACCGCCGATCACCGGCGCGATCTTCTCCAACGCCGCCGCGAGCGCCTGCCCGAGCGGAGACCCGCGCCACGCCGCAAACGTCCGGCCCGCCACGGCCAACGCCAGCGCTTCGTCCGCGTCGATGCGCAGCAGCGGCAGCAGCGGATGATGATGCGTGCAATAGTAGCTCCCGCCCTCCGCATCCCACTCGATCGAGACACCGAGCCGGTCCCGCATGAAGGCGATATCGCGTTTGATCGTGCGCCCGGTAACCCCGAACTCCCGCGCGATCGACTCAGCCGTGATTCGCTGCTCGTTGCCCAAGCGCTCGTGAATCCGGATGATGCGCTCCAACGCCGTGGGGCCGCACCCGCGCGCCGCCGAACGGCCGCACAGGCGAATCAATGACGAGGAGAGCTTGGGTAAAGAAGACATCCCGGCCGGCTGGATCGGCGAAGCGACGCCCGATGGACGCCGGCGGACGTTGATGCCCAAACGCATCTACCGAGCAATTGAATTGTTCAGCTAAATTGCGTTTGTGCCGCGTCGTTCGGCGTATCCTTTATTCCGACACCCATGAAGCTCGCCTCCGCCCTGGCGCTTGCCCTCGCCCTCCCCTTCGCCTCGTTCGCAGCCGACGCCCGCTCCCTCGTCCTCGAACCGGCCGGCCAACCGAAGAACAAACACGTCGTCCTCCTCTCCGGCGACGAGGAATACCGCAGCGAGGAATCTCTGCCGATGCTCGCGAAGATCCTCAGCCAGCGCCACGGCTTCCACTGCACCGTCCTCTTCGCCCTAGATCCCGACGGCATCATCAACCCCGACAACATCCGCTCGCTCGCCGGCGCCGAGGCGCTCGACACCGCCGACGTCATCATCATGGCCCTGCGCTGGCGCGACTATCCGGACGATGAGATGAAACACTTCGTCGACGCCTACCGCCGCGGCGTCCCCATCATAGCACTACGCACCTCCACCCACGCCTTCAAAAACTCCGAGGGCCGCTATATCGAATTCGCGAAGTTCGGCGAAAACGTCCTCGGCGAGGAATGGGTCGACCACTGGGGCCATCACAACCACGAAGCCACCCGCGCCGTGATCGAGCCCGGCGCCGAAAACGAGCCGCTGCTCAACGGCGTGCGCAACATCTTCGGCCCCACCGACGTTTACGAAGTCTATCCGCCCAGCGATGCCCGCATCCTCCTTCGCGGCCAGGTCCTCGCCGGCATGCAGCCCGACTCTCCTCCCGCCACGCACGCGAAGAAACGCCGCAGCGACGGCGTCGAACAACCCGTCAACGACCCCATGATGCCGCTCGTCTGGACCCGCCTCCACCGCAACGACGCCGGCCGCGAAAACAAAATCGTCGTCAGCACCATCGGCGCCTCGGTCGATTTCGAAAGCGAGGATCTCCGCCGCCTCATTGTGAACGGCGTTTACTGGGCTCTCGACCTCCCCATTCCCGAGCGCGCCGATGTCGCCTACGTTGACCCGTTCAAAGCGCGCTACTTCGGCTCCACCATCCACGGCTACCAACGCGGCATGCGCCCCGCCGATTACGGACTGAAACGGTAACGCGAGTCGCAGCCCCGCCGCTTTTCACCCCGCGCTCGTTACCGACCCAAACGGCACGACTTCGCGCATCATCGCTTCAAAGCTCCGCCCTTCCGCCAGCCCGCGCCACGCGCGAATCACGCCTCCGTGCGTCACCACCGCGATTCGTTTCTCTTTTGCCCGCGCCAACAACTCCGCGCGCACCTGCGCCACGCGCGCCCAGAACTCCTCCGCCGTCTCGCCGCCGGGCGCTCGCCGGCGCCAGGGATCGAGCGCCCAAGCCTCGCTCTCCTCTCCGCGAAACTCCTCCCAGCGCCTCCCTTCCCAAACGCCCATGTGCAACTCCCGCAATCGCGGCTCCACCACGATCGGGCCACCCAGCGTATTCGCTAATTGGAGACAGCGCGCCGCCGGGCTCGTCCATGTTTCGTCCGGCGTCCACGGCAGCGCCGCGCGCACCGTCGCCGCCTCCGCTTCGAAGGTTTCCGCCAGCGGCACGTCGCACCAGCCGTAGCACACTCCGGCCGCGACCACCCGCGTGTGCCTGATCAATACAAGGTTCATAACAACGCCAATACCGTCAGATAAACCGCAAGTTCGTTCACCTGCTGCGCCGCTCCCAGGCAATCGCCGGTAAAGCCGCCGATTCGTCTCCGAAACCAGTTCGCCAGCACCGCGCGCAACACGATCAACACCGCCACGACCCACCAGGTCCGCATCGGCAGCAACAGAACCGCCGCCGCCCCCGTCAGCATCGCCACCGCCCAACGCCCGCCGCTCAACTCCGTCGCCAGCGGCTTCGCCTTCGCCGCTTCTTCACGCACATACGGCAGCGTCGCCATCAGCGAAATCGCCGCCGCCCGACTCAACACATGCGCCGCCACCAACGCGCCCGCCGCCGCCCCGGCCGGCAACGCCGCCACCGCATTCCACTTCAATCCCAGCATCACCACCACGCCGATCGCGCCAAACGCCCCCACCCGCGAATCGCGCATGATCTCCAGCACGCGTTCCTTCGTATAACCCCCGCCAAATCCATCGCATACATCCGCGAATCCATCTTCGTGAAACGCCCCCGTCAGCAGGAGCGTCGCTCCCAAGCTCAATCCGCTCGCAATCGCCGGCCCCCACGCCATCGCCGCCAGCCACCACACCAGCGCCGCGACTCCGCCCACCAGCGCGCCGACCAGCGGAAACCACGCACTCGCCCGCTGCAGGTCCTCTCGCGTCGTGCCCCATCCCGATGGCACCCGCACGCGCGTGAAAAACATCACCGCCGCCGCGAGCGCGTGCAGCTCTCTTCGCACCGCGGTCATTTCCACTTCCGCTCGCTCACGCCGGCCGACTCGAAGGTCGCCATATCATGGAGGAAATTCGCCGCCGCCGCGATCACCGGCCACGCCAGCGCCGCACCCGTGCCTTCACCGAGCCGCAATCCCAATTCGAGCAACGGCTCCGCCCGCAACTCCGCCAACACCCGCGCATGCCCCTTCTCCGCCGAACGGTGCGCAAACACCGTGTAATCCAGCACGCCCGGCGCGAGCCGGGCCGCGACCAACAGCGCCGCCGTCGAGATGAACCCATCGTTCACGATCAGCATCCGCCGCGCCGCCGCACCCAGCATCGCACCCGCCATCATCGCGATCTCGCAACCGCCAAACGCCGCCAGCACGTCGCGCGGCTCCCGCGCTTCCGCGTGTCGCTCCTTCACCCGCGCGAGCACCGCGCGTTTCCGAACCAGACCCGCCTCATCGTGCCCCGTGCCGCGCCCCACGCACTCGTCCAACGGCACGTCCAACAACGCGCTCGCGATCAGCGACGCGGCCGACGTGTTGCCGATCCCCATGTCGCCAAACAACAGCGCATTCGTCCCCGTCGCCTCGAATTCCGCCGCGATCCGCTCGCCGTGAGCGAGGCATTGCCCGACTTCCTCGTCCGTCAGCGCCCGCTCGCGCAACGCATTGCGCGTCCCTCTCCGCACGTTTCGCGCCATCAGCTCCGGATGCGGCGGCAACTCCCGCGCCACGCCGGCATCCACCACCCGCAGCGCCAGCCCCTCTTGTCGCGCGAAGACATTGATCGCCGCTCCGCCCGCTAGAAAATTGCGCACCATCTGCACCGTCACCGCCGACGGATACGGACTCACTCCTTCCTCCGTCAGTCCGTGATCTCCGGCAAACACGAGCACCGTCGGCGCGCGCAGCCGCGGCGACGTCGTGCCTTGCATCATCCCCCAACGCACCGCGAGTTCCTCAAGTTTTCCCAAGGACCCCGGCGGCTTCGTCTTCCGCTCGATCCGCGTGCGCAACGCCGGCTCGAGCTCCGCCATCAACCGCGGAATCTCAGGGCATTTCCATGCATCGCTCATAGTCACTTCAGCCCATCCGAATAAAACGCTCACTTCAACCGCACACCGCAGCCCGCCACCATCAACCACGCCTCGTCCGCCACCGCTGCCGTTCGCTGCCCCAGCGTGCCCGCCAGATCGCGAAACCGCCTCACCTCCGCACTCTCCGGCACCACACTCCACCCCACCTCGTTACCCACCACGATCGTCGGCCACGCCGCGGCGCGAAACGCGTCCAACTGCGCCGCCCACTCCGTTACGATCGCCTCATCCGAAGCCTCGAACCGATCGCCCGCCCACAACGTCAAACAATCCAACACCACCCCGCTCGGCGGCGGCTCCACGTTCGCCAACTCGCCCGCCACATCCCGCGGCGCCTCCCACGTCCGCCACCCCGGCCGCTCCGCCCGATGCCGCCGCACGCGCTCCATCATCTCCGCATCGTCTCCACTCTCCCGATACGTGGCGACAAACACCACGCCGTCGCCCCACGCGCGCGCCAGTTCCACGGCGCGCCGGCTCTTCCCGCTTCGCACCGGACCCGTGAGATAAATCAACTTGCCCATGAAACCTCCCATCGCAGCGCAACGACCGCCATGGTCGCAAGAACCATCACCGCACATACCGCCTGATTGATACCCGCCACGCGCCGAATCTCCTCCCGCCCGATCGCCCGTGGATTCTCGCCAATCCACGGCTTCTCCACGATTTCCCCATCGTAGCGTAACGGCCCGCCGAATCGCACATCGAGAATCCCCGCCAGCGCCGCCTCGGGATAACCCGCGTTCGGACTCGCATGCGCCCGCCCGTATCGCCGCACAAACCGCCACCCGCGCCCGCTCGCCGTCACCGCAACCATCAAAAACGCCGTGAGCCTCGCCGGCAGAAAATTCGCGACATCGTCGATCCGCGCCGCCGCCTTTCCGAACTGCTCGAACCGCTCGTCGCGATGCCCGATCATCGAGTCGAGCGTGTTCACCATCTTGTAAGCCATCATCGCTGGCAGCCCGCCGATCGCGAAATAAAACAACGGCGCCACCACGCCGTCGCTCAGGTTCTCCGCCAACGTCTCGAACACCGCCGTCCGCACTTGCTGCTCGTCCAGCCCCGCCGTATCGCGTCCGACAATACGCGACAACCTCAACCTCCCCGCCGTCAAACTCTCCTCCAGCGCCCGAAACACCGCGCGTCCTTCGTCGATCAACGTCCGATTCGCCAACCCGAAAAAGACGCCCGCCGCCACCAACGCCGCCTCGATCCACGTCCCCAGCATCGCCGCCACCTCCTGCGCGGCCCAGGTCGCCGCAAACACCGCCACCACCAAACCGCTCGCGAGAATGAATCCCTTCGCGAATCTCGCCCGACCGCGATTCCACCGCCGCTCGCCTCTCGCAATTGCCCGCCCAAATCCGACAATCGGATGCGGCAGCCACGGCGGATCGCCCAACAGCAGATCCAGCACATAGCCCGCCGCCACCGGCACGACCGTCAATGCAATCGCGTCCATCGTTCGATCGCCGCCACCAGCGCGCGGTTTTCCTCCGGGCGCTGCGCCGACACCCGCACGCATCGCTCATCCAAGCCACGAAAGTTTCCCGCGTCGCGCACGAGAAATCCGTATTCGCGCAACAACCACGCTTTCAGCTCCGCACCCGTGCCGCGTCCTAGCCGCACCAGCGCAAAACCCGACGCCGACGCCTCTACGCACACCCCATCGATCGCCCCAAGTCCGCGAAACAGCTCCCGCGCCTCCGCCAGATAAGCTGCCCGCCACCCATCGTCCTCCGCCTCCGTCCGCAGCAAGTATTCCCCCGCCGCCAGCGCCAGCGAGTTCACCGCCCAAGGCTGTCGAAATCGCCGCACTCGTCGCAGCGTTTCCTCCGCCCCCGACACAAACCCGAGCCGCAGCCCCGGAATCGCAAACCGCTTCGTCAGCGAATGCACGACCAGCAAATTTGGATGCATCGCACTGTCGCGCACCGTCAGCGCCGGCACCTCGCACAACTCCGCATACGCCACATCCACCACAAACCGCACGTCCCGCCTCTGCCGAACCCGCTCCAACAAAAACTCCCGCGTCAGCACCGCTCCCGTCGGATTGTTCGGATTACACACCCAGACGTTCTCGATACCCTCTGGCGCCCGCCTCGCCACAAACTCCCCCCACGCTACGAAACTCATCGTGTGATCGTTCACGACGCATGCGTCTTCGTATTCCGCGAACGTCGGCACCACCACGCACGATCGCGCTCCGCGAAACGCCTGCGCGATCAGATAAATCCCCGCCGTCGCCCCCGCCGTCACCAACACATTTCCCTCCGCCACTCCACCCTTCCGCGCGATCGCCGCCGTCAAACTCTCCGCCGCCACCTCCGGATACGTCTCCACCCGCCCCAACTCGGCGTTCAGACACTCCCGCAGTCCCGCCGCCCAACCCCACGGCGGCACGTTGCTGCTGAAATTCACCCGCACGTCTCCGCCGTGCCGATACGCATCGTCTCCATGTCCGTGCAACATTGTCCGTGCCTCAACCCTTCTTCATCCGTGTCCATCCGTGCTTCCTTCGTATCATATATCCAGATACCGGCGCACGGGGTCGAGATTCACATGCTCCACCAGGTGCACCGCCATCTCCGCATACACTGCCTGCCGTTTCTCCGCCCAAGCCATCGGATCCGCTCGGTGTGCAGCGATGCCCGCCGCCGCCGCCACACGCGCGCGCAGCTTCGGCGACTCGAACCATCCATGCAGATACGTGCCCCACACGTTTCCCACTTTCACACCTTCCGCGCGCGGCTCGCCGTCATCCCACACGGTCTGCAACGCGTCGACCGGGCCGGCGACCCGGCTGCGACCCATGTGGATTTCATACGCGTTCCACCGCTCCCCGTCGCATTCCGCCGCCACCTGCCGCACCACTTTCGAGTCCAGAAACTCGGTCTTGATCGGCAACAATCCCAACCCGCGTTCCTCCCCCGCATCACCCGCCACGCCTTTCACATCGCTCAGCTTCTCTCCGAGCATCTGAAACCCTCCGCACACCCCGACCACCAACACACCTCGCTTCGCCGCCGCCTTCACGACTTCGTCCAGCCCCCGCGCCCGCATCCACCGCCGATCCGCCATCGTGTTCTTCGTCCCCGGCAAGACGATCGCACGGGCGTTTGCGATCACGCCCGCATCGTCCGTCCATCGCACGCGCACACCCGCATCGTCCCACCACGGCTGGCAATCCGTCAGATTCGCCGCGTGCGGATAACGCACCCACGCGATCGTCTCGCCCTCACCTCGATCCTCGTCATGCGCCGTCAACCCGTCCTCCTCCTCCGGCTGCAAATCCGGGCGAAACGGCACCGTGCCCAACACCCCCAACCCCGGCGCATGCGGCGCCAGCCACTGCTGCGGGTTCGGAAACAAACTCAAATCTCCGCGAAACCGGTTCACGATCGCTCCCAATCCTCGTGCCCGATCCTCCCGCGACAGCAGCGCCCACGTTCCCGCCAGCTGCGCATAAATCCCGCCTCGATCGATATCGCCCACCAGCACCCACCGTCCGTCCAGATGCCGCACCGGCCGGAGGTTCACCAGATCGCGCTCCATCAAGTTCAACTCCACCGGGCTCCCCGCACCTTCCATCACCAGCACATCGCATCGCGCTTTCCACCCATCGAGCGTCTCCGCCACGATCTTCCACATCGCGTCGAAGGTCCCGAAGTAATCGCGGCCTTCGAGATGCTGTCGTGCCTTTCCCAATACGACCAGTTGCGACGCCCGCTGCGTGCTCGGCTTCAGCAAAATCGGATTCATCTCGACGATCGGCCGCAGCTCGCACGCCTCCGCCTGCACCGCCTGCGCCCGCGCCATCTCGCCGCCCTCGAGCGTCACCCACGCGTTGTTCGACATGTTCTGCGCCTTGAACGGCGCCACCCGCACTCCCTCCCGCCGCAACCACGCGCAAATCGCCGTGGTCATCCACGTCTTCCCCACATTCGACGATGTCCCGAGAACGGAGAGCGCTTTCATCAGATCCTCCTCCTGCTCGTCATCGTGCTCGTGCTCGTAATCGTGATCGTGCTCCTGCTCGTGCTCCTACTCATGATCGCGCTCCGCCACACGGCTCCCCACCTCGATCACGATCAAGATCACGCTCACGAGCACGTTCAGAATTCGATCCCCACCTGCGCCTTCACTCCCGCCTGAAACGGATGCTTGATCTCCCGCATCTCCGTCACGAGATCCGCCGCTTCGATCAACTCCGGCAACGCCCCGCGTCCCGTGATCACCACATGCTGCATCGGCTGCTTCGCCTTCAATCCCGCGATCACTTCCTCCTTCGGCAAATAGTCATACGCGAGCACCACGTTCAGTTCGTCGAGCAACACGAAATCGATCTCCGGATTCGCGAAAAACCCTTTCGCCTTCTCCCACCCTTCGCGGCACATCGCGATATCGCCCGCCCGATCCTGCGTATTCCACGTAAACCCGCCACCGACGCTGTGCCATTCGAGCCACGGTCCGCGCAACGCCCGCTCCACCGCATCCGCGCCGCTCTTGATAAACTGGATCACCGCACACCGCCGCTTGTGCGCGACCATCCGCGTCAACATCCCAAACGCCGCCGTGCTCTTCCCTTTCCCGTCTCCGGTGTGCACGATGATCAGCCCGCGCTTCTCCTTCGCCGCGTCGATCTTCGCATCCATCTCGGCCTGCAAGGCCTGCATCGCGTCGCGATGTTCTTCGTCCGTCGCCGTCCTTCGTGAATCGCTCATGGTAATTCCAAAATCATCCCCAGCCCCGTCCGCGCCCGCACGCCGAACACCTCACTCACCCGCTCCGGCGTGAGCACGTCGTCCGGTTTCCCCAACGCCACCAATCGCCCCGCGCGCATCACCGCGACCGCATCGAAACAGTGCGCGACGCGCAAATCGTGCATCGACAACAACAGCGTCTTCCCCGCGCGCGCCAGCTCCGACGCCAGCCGCAAGGTCTCCAACGCATGCCGCACATCCAGCGCCGCCAGCGGCTCGTCCCACAGCTGCAGCGGCGCCTCCGTCACCAGCGCGCGCGCGAGCAGCACGCGTTGACGCTCCCCGCCCGACAACCGCGTCACCGGCCGCTCCGCCAACCCCACCAAATCGAATCGCTCGAGCGCCTCGTCCACGCCGCGTTCGTCATCGCCATGCGCGAAACGCCCCTGCGTCACCACCGCCCGGACCGTGAAACCAAATTCGAAATGCGCCTCCTGCGGCACCCACGCCGCACACCGCCCGCGCTCCAGCACCGAAATCTCCTTCACGTTTCTCCCCGCCCACTTCACCTCGCCCGCTCCCGGCAGCACGCCCGCCGCGAACTGCAGCAGCGTCGATTTGCCCGAACCATTCGGCCCCACCAGCGCCACGAGTTTTCCCCGCTCCAGCCGTAGCGTCGTTTCCTGCAAGCGCCCCGGCACCCTCGCCTCGAAAATTTCCAGCGCCGCACTCATCGCGCCCTCCTCAACAGCCACAGGAAAAACGGCCCGCCGATCACCGAGGTCACGATCCCCACGCGCAATCCCGCCGCGCGCCCGAGCAAATCGCACCCGATCACAAACGCCGCTCCGCCGATCAACGACAGCGGCACGAGCCGCCGGTGATCCGGCCCCACCATCAGTCGCAACACATGCGGCACGATCAGCCCCACAAACCCAATCGTCCCCGCCACCGCCGTCGCCAGCGCCGTCATCACCGTCGAAAGTCCCAGCAGCCACCGCCGCAGACTCTTCACATCGACGCCCAGGCTCTGCGCCTCCGGCGCACCGAGGCTCAACAAATCCATCGCCCGCCCGCGCGGCCACAACAGCGCCGCCGCCAGCACCACCGGCGACACCATCCACACGTGCTCCCACGAGCGATCCTCCAACCCGCCGAGCAACCAGAAAATAATCTGTGCATTCCGCTCATACGTGAGCGTGAAATTCGACAGCACGTAACTCGTCACCGAGCTCAGAAACGCATTCAGCGCCACCCCCGCCAGCAGCAACCGCTCCGTCCCCGTGCCGCGCTGCGCCAGCATCACCACCGCACTCGTCGCCACAAACGCCCCCGCGATCGCAAACAGCGGCGTCACAAACAGCGCTCCGCTCCCCGCCGCAAATCCAAATCCGATCGCCAGCACCGCGCCCGCTGCGCCGCCACTGCTCACCCCCAACAATCCCGGACTCGCGAGGCTGTTGCGAAAATACGCCTGCATCACGAGTCCGCTCGCCGACAGCGCTGCGCCAATCGCCATTCCCACCAGCAGCCGCGGCACGCGAATGTTCCACAGCACCGTCGCCGCCAGTTCGTCGCGATGCCAAAGTCCTTCCCAAATCCGCGACGGCGACAGCGGCAGATCGCCCACCGCGAGCGACGCCAGCATCAATCCCGCGAGCGCGACCAGCGCCAGCGGCACCGCCGCCCCCGCCCCGCGGCGTCCGCCTTTCGCTGCGACACCCGCTGTCATGCTCACTTGAATACGTCCGGATGCAACTCGCGCGCGAGCCGCTCGTAGGCTTCGACGCGATGATGCGTCACGCTGCTCAACATATACGGCACGATCAACGCCGCCCGCCGCTCCTTCACCGCCGCCATGAACTTATACGGCGGCAGCACCAAAAACGGCGCGAGGGCCTCCTCGATCGAATCGCCCGCGACCACGACTTTGTCGATCGGCCACGTGAGCATCTTTTCATTCGGCGGCGGCTCATGCCCGCGCAATCCCCCCAGTGTCGCCGCCAGATTGATCGCCCCCGCATGATCGCACATGTCCTGAAACGTCGTCTCCGCCCCGCCCACCACGCCATACGTCGACGGCGCGATCACGCGCACCGGCTTAACATCCTTCAACGTCTCGCGCAGCACGCGCACCCGCGCCTGACAATCCGCCACAATCGCCTCCGCCTTCTCCTCCGCTTTCGGTCCGAGTTCCTTCGCCAGCAGCCGCAGATTCGCAAACGCGTCCTCCAGGCTCGAATACCGGTCGAACATGATCGTCTTCACCCCCGACCGCCGAATCTGCTCCGCCAGCTCGCCGCGGCTATAGTCCGCGAACAACACCAGCGTCGGTTCGAACTTCAAAATCCCTTCCGCATCGCCGCGCTCCACCCGCGGAAACCGCTTCGCCTCCGCCGCCACCGCCGAAAACGCCGGCTCGCGCGCCAAATGACTCAGCGCCCCAATCTGCTCCGGCTCCGCCAGCGCGAGCAGCAATTCGTCCCCACCGACAAACTGCGACACGACGCGCACTTTCTCCGCCGCCGGCGCGCAGACCGCGCCGATCCAGAGCAGAACGAAAAGCAGCGCGCGTCGTATCATGGCTTCAGAACCGCCACTCGATACCCGCGAACGCCCCCACCGGCAAGGCCGCGTAGCCGCGCACGTCGTCATACTTCTCGTCGAGCGCATTCTCGACGCGCCCCTGCACGCGCAGGCCGTTCGCAAACTCATAACTCGTGAACACGCGCACCGTCGTGTAGTCCTCGAAGCCGCCGACCGACTCCGTGCGATCTCCCACGCCGCGGAAGCCCGCGCCCACCAGCCAGCCTTTCACCGGCTCGACCCGCACCTCGACCGTGCCGCTGTGACGCGGACGGCGAATCAGCCGCACGCCCGTCGTGTCGTTATGCGCCTCGAGATACGTGTAGCTCGCGCGCACGCCGGCGAGTCCGCCGAGGCGCACGTCCGCCGCCAGTTCCACACCTTCCGTCGTCGCACTCGCCACGTTTTCTACGCGCCCTTGAAAAGTCGTGAAATCCACCGTCGTCCACTGAAACAGGTTCTCGAACTTGTTATGGAAATACGTCGCGCTCAGCGTCGCTTTGCCATTCGCCAGCGTGTGATCGATGCCCACGTCCCAGCCTTTCGATTCCTCGGGCTTGAGATTCGGATTCGGCAACTGCCCCCACGCCGGCACGCCATAACGATCGTCCGAACCCGGCGCGCCGAAACCCGTGCCATACGTCGCGCGTAATTTCGTGTTTTCCGCCACGCGCCACGCCGCGCCCATCCGCCACGTTGTCGTGTCACCGACCGACTCGAAATCGTCGTAGCGAATACCGCCGTTCAGCGTGATGACGTCCGTCGGCCGAAACGTTCCCGACACATAACCCGACGACACGTCGTCCGTCGAAGTCACTCCATCGACCGCATAACGCGAATCCTCAAAGGTCGCGCCCGCCACGATCTCCGCCTGCGAACTCGCCGTCCACGTGTTCTGCCAATCGAGAATCTCCCGCTTGTTGCGCAGCGCCGAATTCGTCCCCCACGGACTGCCCGAAAGATCCGTCCAATCATACGCGCGCCGGTGCAGGCCCGCCGTCAACCGCGACTTGAACTCCTCCGTCACCTTCGCCTCCGCGTAAACCGTGCCGAGGTAATTGTCCGTCGCCGCGACACCGGGCGACACGAAGAACCGCGAGCCCATCTGCTCAAACTCGCTGTTCTGCCCGCGAAACGTTCCGCCAAGCGTCAACCGCCGCGTTGCCGCCACCTCGAGCCGCGCCGAATAGCTCCAGTTGTCGAAGCCGTTCATCGGTTCGTCATTGTCCGTCGTGAAATGCGCGACCGACGCACTATAGCTCAACAGGCCTTCACCCCCTTCCACCGCCACCGCGCCACCGAGCGTATCGAAGCTGCCCGCCAGCGCCGACACCACTCCCGAGGGCGCTCCGTCGCCGCGCGCCGTTTCCATCAAGATGACACCGCCCATCGCCGAGCTGCCATAAAGCGTGCTCTGCGGCCCGCGCAGCACTTCGATGCGCTCAAAACCCACGAGATCCGCTGCGCCGAGAAAATTATTATACGTCGCCGAACGATCGCTCATCCGCACGCCATCGACCATGAACAGGGTCTGATCCGAATTCGCGCCGCGCAACGAAACGCCCGTCAAACTTCCCACCGGCCCCGTCCCGGAAATCGCCACGCCAGGCTCATGCGCCAGCGCCGTCCGCAGATCGACGATCTGCTCGCTCTCCAGCGTCGGCAACGACACCACGCTCACCGCGCTCGGCGTGGAACGCAGCTCCTGCGGTGTCCGCGTTGCGGATACGGTGTAGCGCTCGAGCGCGATCGTTTCGCCCGCCTCCGCCGCGGCGGAATTCTGGGCCGGCGCACCGGCGATGAAGCCGCCGCACGAGGCCGCGACCAAGAGAACTAAACGCGCGTAACGCGTCGCAATAGAGGTGTATTTCACGGAGGTCTGCTTGATATCCAACAAGGCAAGAGCAGAACCCGCCGCCGTTTCCGGAGCGAAGTCGCCACTCTCACGCTTCATTTTTGCGATGAAGTTTTCGCGACCGATGCGCGCAATCGCACCGGACGCGTGAGCACTTCAGGACGGATGTTCGGACTCCGCATGTCTCGCCGGCGATCGTCTCGCCGGCTTCCTCCTCCCCTCGCCTTCACTCGCGACCGAAGTCGCCAACTGGCTTTCCCGCGCGTCACCGCACGGCGTGGATTTGGATGTGATGCGTTACCGCAGCGCAACTGTGGCCGATTCTCACGGCCTTTCCCGTTGACTGACGTGTGATCGGAAAGAACGCGGAAGAGAGCAGTGACCGCTTTCGCCGCCCGCAACTCGATTCCTTGGTCACCTGTTGACCACGACTGCGCACTTCCTGTCAAATCTTCATATCTTAATTTCCAGATATGTCGCTTGCCACGTGCCCGCAACCTGCCCACGTTCCGCCTCCATGCCCGGCGAATCCTTCGACATTTCCTCCGACTCCCTCTTCACCGAAGCCGAACTCGCTCTCCGCCGGACGCTCGCCGAACGCGTCGCCATCATCGACGGCGCCATGGGCACCACGCTCCGCGGCTACAATCTCACCGAAGAGCAGGTCCGCGGCGACCGCTTCAAATCCGCACCGAAAGATCTGAAGAACAACGGCGACATCTACTCGCTCACCCGCCCCGCCGAGATCGGCGACATCCATCGCCGCTTCCTCGAGGCCGGCGCCGATATCATCGAAACGAATACATTCTCCGCCACCGCCATCGGCCAGAGCGAATTCTTCATCGAAGATCCGCGCGAGAAAGGCGGACGCAAAGATCCCGCGTTCTACCAACAGGTCCTCGAAAACAAATTCCTCCAGGAGCTCGCCCACGACATCAACGTCCACTCCGCCCGCGAAGCCCGCGCCTGGGCCGATCGCATCGCCAACGCCACCGGTCGCCGCCGCTACGTCGCCGGCGCGATCGGACCGCTCACCGTTTCGCTCTCCGTCTCACCCGATGCCGACGACGCCGGTTTCCGCGTCATCACGTTCGACCAGGTGAAAGCCGATTACCGCCGCCAGGTCCGCTCCCTCCTCGCCGGCGGCGTCGATCTCCTGCTCGTCGAAACGATCTTCGATTCCCTCAACGCCAAAGCCGCGCTCGTCGCCATCCAGGAGGTCTTCGCCGAGGACAACGTTCACCGCCCGCTCATGATCTCTGCCGCCGTCGGCCGCGGCGGCGAAACGATGATCTCCGCTCAAACGATCGGCGCATTCTGGAACGCCGTCCGCCACACGCGCCCGCTCGCCGTCGGTCTCAACTGCTCCATCGGCCCCGACCTCATGCGGCCGTTCCTCGCCGAGCTCGCCGGCAAAGCCGACACGTTTATCTCCTGCTATCCCAACGCCGGCCTGCCGAATCCGCTTTCGCCCACCGGCTTCGATCTCGGCCCCGCCGACATGGCGCGTCAGATGGGCGAATTCGCCGACAGCCATCTTTGCAACATCGCGGGCGGCTGCTGCGGCAACACGCCCGAACACATCGCCGCGATCGCCCAAGCCGTCGCGCCGAAACCCACCCGCTCGCTCACGATCGTCAAACCCGAGCTCGCGCTTTCCGGTTCGCTGCCATTCACGCCGCAGCCCGGCACGTTCATCATGATCGGCGAACGCACCAACGTCGCCGGCTCCCCGAAATTCGCGAAGCTCATCAAGGACGGAAAATTCGAAGACGCCGTCGCCATCGCCCGCCAACAGGTCGAAAACGGCGCCAACGTCATCGATGTCTGCATGGACGAAGGCATGATCGACGGCGTCGCTGCGATGCATCGTTTCCTCCAACTCCTCGCGAGCGAACCCGAGGTCGCGAAGGTCCCCGTCATGGTCGACTCCTCGAAATGGGAGGTCATCGAAACCGGCCTGAAATGCCTCCAGGGAAAAGGCATCGTCAACTCGATCTCCCTCAAGGAGGGCGAAGAAAAATTCCTCGAACAGGCGCGCATCATCCGCCGCTACGGCGCCGCCGTCGTCGTCATGGCTTTCGACGAAAACGGCCAGGCCGCCACGCTCGCCGACAAAATCCGCATCGCCGAACGCGCCTATCGCCTCCTCGTCGACCGCGTCGATTTCCCGCCCGAAGACATCATCTTCGATCCCAACATCCTCACCGTCGGCACCGGCATCGAGGAGCACAACAACTACGCCGTCGATTTCATCGAGGCCACCCGCTGGATTAAACAAAACCTCCCGCACGCGAAGGTCAGCGGCGGCGTCTCCAACATCTCCTTCAGCTTCCGCGGTAACAATCCCGTGCGCGAAGCCATGCACGCCGCGTTCCTCTACCACGCGATCCGCGCCGGCCTCGACATGGGCATCGTCAATCCCGGCATGCTCGAAGTTTATGAGGAAGTTCCGAAAGACCTCCTCGAACTCGTCGAAGACGTTCTCCTCAACCGCCGCCCCGACGCCACCGAGCGCCTCACCACCTTCGCCGACGCGCTCAAAGAGCGCGCCGGCTCCGGCATCTCAAATTCCAAATCTCAAATTTCAGATTCCGGCTGGCGCAGCCAGTCGGTCGAAGAGCGCCTCTCCCACGCGCTCGTGAAGGGCATCGACACCTTCATCGACGCCGACACCGAGGAAGCCCGCCAAAAATACGGCAAACCGCTCTCGATCATCGAAGGCCCGCTGATGGACGGCATGCGCGTCGTCGGCGATCTCTTCGGCGCCGGAAAAATGTTTCTCCCGCAGGTCGTCAAATCCGCCCGCGTGATGAAAAAAGCCGTCGCCTACCTGCAACCGTTCATGGAGCAGGAAAAAGCCGAAGCCATCGCCGCCGGCGGCACCGCCCGCACCCAGGGCCGCGTCGTGATGGCGACGGTCAAAGGCGACGTCCACGACATCGGCAAAAACATCGTCGGCGTCGTCCTCGCGTGCAACAACTACGAGGTCATCGATCTCGGCGTCATGGTCCCGTGCGAAAAAATCCTCGCCACCGCCCGCGAGAAAAACGCCGACATCATCGGCCTCTCCGGCCTCATCACGCCGTCGCTCGACGAAATGGTCCACGTCGCAAAAGAGATGGAGCGCACCGGCGTAAAACTTCCGCTCCTCATCGGCGGCGCCACGACGTCCGCCGCCCACACCGCCGTCAAAATCGCACCGCACTACCGCGAGCCCGTCATCCACGTGCTCGACGCCTCGCGCGTCATCGGCGTCGTTTCAAAACTTCTCAATCCCGACAACAGATCCGCCTACGTCGCCGAAGTCCGCGCCACGCAGGAACGCCAGCGCACCGAGTTCGGCAACCGCCGCAGCGCCCGCCCGCTTCTCAGCCTCGAGCAAGCCCGCGCCCGCGCCCCCCGATTCGACTGGTCCCAAATCGACATCCCCCGCCCCGCCTTCCTCGGCACGCGGACGTTTTCCTCTGCCCCTTTCAAATCTGAAATTTCAAATCCATCCTTCTCCGACACCCCTTCCAACTCTCAACCCTCATCTCTCAACCTCGATGAACTCGTGGAGTTCATCGACTGGGGTCCCTTCTTCTCGGCCTGGGAACTCCACGGCCGGTATCCACAAATCCTGGACGACGCCGTCGTCGGCGACGAAGCGAAGAAGCTCTTCGCCGACGCCCAAAAGCTCCTCGCGCGCATCGTCTCCGAAAATCTCTTCACCGCCCGCGCCGTCATCGGCTTCTGGCCCGCCAACTCCGTCGGCGACGACATCGAGATCTACGCCGACGAATCCCGCTCGCGCGTCCTCACGACGTTTCACCAGCTCCGCCAGCAACTCGACAAACCCGCCGACCAGTTCAACCACTGCCTCGCCGACTACATCGCACCTCGCGACTCCGGCCGCATCGACTACCTCGGCGGTTTCGCCGTCACCGCCGGCCATGGCGTCGAACAACTCGTCCTCGATTTCAAAAAATCGAACGACGACTACTCCGCCATCATCGCGCAAGCCCTCAGCGATCGACTCGCCGAAGCGCTCGCCGAATTCATGCACAAACGCGCCCGCGATTTCTGCGGCTTCGGCCAGACCGAAAACCTTTCGATGGAGGACATCATCCGCGAGCGCTACCGCGGCATCCGTCCCGCTCCCGGTTATCCCGCGTGCCCCGATCACACCGAAAAACCGATCCTCTTCGATCTCCTCCACGCCACGGCCGCCACCGGAATCTCGCTCACGGAAAGTTGCGCGATGACACCTCCGTCCTCCGTCAGCGGCTGGTATTTCAATCATCCCGATTCGAAATACTTCGGCGTCGGCAAACTGGGCAAAGACCAAGTCACCGACTACGCCGCCCGCAAAGGCCAAACCCTCGCCGAAGCCGAACGCTGGCTCTCCCCCTACCTCGACTACACTCCGTAGCCAGCGCTCGAGCAGGTAGGGCGAACCGTCCCCGGTGAGCCGCCCCGCGCGGTGCAACCCGACCGCCCGAGCACACAGAGGAAGGCCACGGAATCTCTCCGTGCCTCTGTGCCTCTGTGGTTCACCTGAAGGGCTATAGGTTTTATGAAAACACTTTAGTTACCCTCTTTGCCCTCACACCGCCACCGAATCGTAAACCACCACCTTGCTCCACAGGTGCGAGCAGTCCTGCACGAACTTCTGGTGAATCGGATGCACCTGATACGCGTTCTGCCCTTCGACATCGTCGAACATCAACAATTCCGACGCGCTATAGCTTGCCTCGACCACGTCACGTTTCTCCGTGCTCGCCGGCACCCCGACATGAATCGCGCGCACCGTCTCGATCTTCGCCAGCGTGCGAATCCCCGCGAGCAACGTCTCCAGATCCTGCTTCGAATCCGGATTCTTCAGCCAAAAGAAAACATGGTGGGCGAGTTTGGGCATGCTCATGCCTCCGCTTGACGAACCACCCACCGCCGCGGATGCGGCAGCAGCAACTCCAAGCGATGCGGTCGTAGCGATAAACTGACGTCGGGTCTGTGAGTTCATAGAGAAAAGGAAATCGTTCGCCCCAACCTCCCCGCCACCCCCACCGCCGTCGAGCCGCATTTTCACAGAAGGACCCGAAGACAACCGTCCCGCAGACCACCCATCGTCTCACCGTCCGTAGCCCACAGAAGTTCCGCGTTCCGAGTTCCGCGTTCAAAGTTCGAAGACCGTTGTCCCGTGGTCCCGTGGTCCCGTGGTCCGTCGTCCCGTGGTCCGTCGTCCCGTGGTCCATTGTCCGTCCCACCGCTTCACCGTCCCTCCGTGGTTAAACACCGCCTGATGGAGGCGCGGTGCCCTCACCGCGCTTTCCTCGTTCGTTCTCCGCGTCTCCGCGCCTTCGTGGTTCACTCCAACGCGATCGGATGAACTTTTCCCCCACCCCGCATTTCCGCCGCCTTCGCGTCCCTTCGCCGTTTTAACCCCCTCCGATCAGTCCCGTGGCCCACAGGCGTTACCGAGTTCGGCGTTCGTCCGTAGTCCCGTGGTCCGTGGTCCGTTGTCCCATCACCCCGTGCTCCTGATCGTAATCGTGCTCGTGCTCCCTCCGGTTCGACCCGTCACCTTCACTTTCACTCTCACTTTCCCTCTCACCCCACCGCCACTGTCGCCGTCGTCGCCACCGCAATCCCAAACAACCCGATCATCACCGCCGCGCACGCGAGCCGCGCCACCGTCGAAATCACAAACCCCGTCGCCGCCCCCACGCCCGCCTTCAACGTCTCTCTTCCCGTCTTCTTCGCCACCCATTTTTCCGCCGCCATCGCGCCAAACACCGTCCCGAGAATCAACGCCGGCACCGAAAAAAACATCCCCACCAACGCCCCGCCGCGCGCCCCCGGCCACCCCCCCATCGTTCCGCCAAACAACCGCGTCCCCAACAACACCCCGCCAAAATCCGCGATCACCGACAGCAACCAGAACACCCCAATCCACACCACGACCGTCCACGAAAGATCCTCCGGCAGGATCAGCTTGTGCACCACCGCCGCGATCATGATCAGCGTCGTTCCCGGCAACAGCGGCACGATGACTCCGATAAAACCCACCAGCATCAACACCACCGTCAAAAACCACGTCGCCACTTCGAGCATGCCCTGAAGACACGCGCCACGCCCCACAAGTTGCGAGCCAATCCAGCTCCTTAGCTCCAAGCGCCAAGCTTTAGGCTCTAAGCTCTTCCCATCCGTCGCGAACCCAAAACCCACATCCATCGCGCCCATCGTCGTCCTTCGCACCGCCGTTCGCTGGTGCCCGGAGAGGGTCTCGAACCCACACGCCTTTAGAGGGCGACGGATTTTGAGTCCGTTGCGTCTGCCAATTCCGCCATCCGGGCGACGACGAGGCGGTCAACGTAGGCGAGAGGACCCGGTTGTAAACTGAGAATTTCGCCAACGCGAAGACAGCAGCGCCCTGTGAACGCTAAGCTGCAGCCCAGAAATCTGGCGTCTGCCTCCTTCCGCCCCACCGCCTTCGCGCCCCTTGCTCCTTCCGCCGCCCGGAAGGGCACCCGGCGTCAGTCACCCTCCGCTACGCTCCGGGCCGCACCTTCGGGGCGACCATCTACGCACTGTCGTGCTCCGTCGCGGTTCAAACAAATCACCCCGTGCTCGTGCTCCCTGCGGTTAGAACGGGTCACTCTCACTTTCACTCTCACTCTCACCGCCTCACCGTCCCTCCGTGGTTAAATACCTCCTGATGGAGGCGCGGTGCCCTCACCGCGCTTTCCTCGTTCTCCGTGTCTCCGTGCCTTCGTGGTTCACTCCAACGCGATCGGATGAACTTTTCCCTCACCCCGCATTTCCACCGCCTTCGCGCCCCTTCGCGCCCCTTGCTCCTTCCGCCGCCCGGAAGGGCACCCGGCGTCAGTCACCCTCCGCTACGCTCCGGGCCGCACCTTCGGCGCGACCATCTACGCACTGTCGTGCTCCGTCGCGGTTCAAACAAATCACCCCGTGCTCCTGATCGTAATCGTGCTCGTGCTCCCTCCGGTTCGAACCCCCGGTCACTCTCACTCTCACTTTCACCCTCACTTTCCTTTTCCCTTTCCCTTTCACTTTCACCCTCCATTTCCTCCGTTACCTCCTGTTCAACCCAACTTCCCAACCCGATTTTACAGGAGGCAACGAAGAGAACAGAGGGCCCCGTGTGTCCCATCATCCCGTGCTCCTGATCGTAATCGTGATCGTGCTCACCGCGTTCCGAGTTCCGAGTTCGTCCGTAGCCCCGTGGTCCGTTGTCCGTGGTCCCGCAGTCCCCGCCGCCTCACCGCTCCACCGCCTTCGCGTCCCTTCGTGCCCTTCGCGGTTCCGCATCTGCATAAGTCCTCCCGCCTTCGCGCTCGTTCGTATGTTTCGCGGGCTGCTCCTATAATTTTACTATACATAATTGATATATAGCCGCAAAAAGTCGCAGAACGCGCAAAAAAGCCCCAGCAGCCACCTCCATCCGTGTTTATCCGTGTCCATCCGTGGTAAACCAAAGTTCGAGGTTCGAAGTCCGCCGCTACTCCCTCTCCCTTCGCTCTCTTCCGTTCAATCCAGGTATTTAACCACGGATGGACACGAATGGACACAGATACCCGAACGTAACGCGCCTCGAATCTCCGCGCGCGACGACTCGCCCCGCGCGATCCCGCGCGTCAATCCGGCCAAGCCGGATGGCTTCAATTCGCCTCTCCTCCGTGTGTCCTGCAGCCCTTCCCGTCCCTTCGCGCCCTTCGCGGTTTAACTCCCTCCCAGGATTTCCGAGTTCGGCATTCCGAGTTCGTCCGTAGCCCCACAAAAGTTCCGCGTTCAAAGTTCCGCGTTCAAAGTTCGAAGACTTCGTCCCGTTGTCCGCGGTCCGTTGTCCGTGGTCCCACCGTCCCACCGCCTTCGCGTCCCTTGCTCCTTCCGCCGCCCGGAAGGGCACCCGGCGTCAGTCACCCTCCGCTACGCTCCGGGCCGCACCTTCGGTGCGACCATCTACGCACTGTCGTGCTCCGTCGCGG
>JAFAAS010000099.1 GCA_023426435.1 Verrucomicrobiota bacterium
CCGCCCCTCTCATCCCGGTGATGATCCGCGCGCCGCGTTTGTATGTGAGATACGAATACACCCACTGGAAAAACACCGACAACCGGTTCCGAAACCCCACCAAAAACACGAGGTGCACAAACAGCCACGCCAGCCACGCCGGATACCCGCTGAAGTGCCACTTTCCCAACTGCGCCACCGCTTTCGACCGCCCAATCGTCGCCATCGATCCCTTATCCCAATACGCAAACGCCTCCCGCTCCGCCCATCCGCGCCGTTTCTCGCGCAGCTCCCCCGCAATCAGCTTCACCGCGTGCTCGCCCATCTGAATCGCCGCCGGCGACACCCCCGGCACCTCCACGCCATTTTTATCTACCAGCGTCACCATGTCGCCGAGCGCAAACACCTCCGGATACCCGGGCAGACTCAAATCCGGCAGCACTTTCACCTGCCCTCCGCGATTCGTCTCCACGCCCAACATCGCCGTCAACGGCGTCGCCGCCACGCCCGCGCCCCAAATCACATTCGCCGCGCGCAGCACTTCACCTCCGGGCAACTCCACCTCGCCCGGACGAATGTCCTGCACCCGCGTATTCGTCCGCACTTCCACGCCCAGCTTCTCCAACTGCCGCTGCGCGCTCGCCGACAAATCTTCCGGAAAACTCTTCAACACCCGATCGCCTCCTTCCACGAGAATCACCTTCGCCCGCGTCGGATCGATCCGGTCGAAATCCCGCACCAACACCGTCCTCGCCAGCTCCGCAAAGGTGCCCGCCAGTTCCACGCCCGTCGGCCCGCCTCCCACCACCACGATCGTCATCAGCTCCTGACGCCGCTTTTCGTCCGGCTCGATCTCCGCCCGCTCAAACGCCAGCAGAATCTGCCGCCGAATACGCAACGCATCATCCAGCGTCTTCAACCCCGGCGCCACTTTCTCCCAATGATCGTTCCCGAAATAACTCGTCCGCCCGCCCGCCGCTAAAACCAAATAGTCATACGACAACTCTTCATCGACCACATAGCGGCTCACTCCTCCGCGCACGCGCACTTTCCTCGCCGCCAAATCGATCCCCACCACTTCCGCCATCAACACTTCGAGATTCTTCTTCCGCCGCACAATCGTCCGCACCGGCTGCGCAATATCCACCGCCGACAATCCCGCCGTCGCGACCTGATACAACAGCGGCTGAAACAGATGGTGATTCTGCCGATCCACCACCGTCACCATCGCCAGCGAGCTCGGAAACTTCCGCGCAAAGGTCAGCCCCGCGAATCCCGCGCCCACCACCACAATCCGCGGCAACCGCTCTGTTTTTTTCGGCTCCATCGTCGCGCAACAGACCCGCGATCCGCCATTTCGCAACGCCCGCGTCACGTCATTCTCCGTCCTTCCCCGCGAATAAGTGTGACTTCCCTTTCCTCCGTTGCCTCCGTTCCCTCCTGTTAAATCTTCCACCGTTCGCGCTCCATGCACCGCCCGACCAACATCCAACTCATCGGCGAAGAGGTCGCCATCGTCTGGGACGACGGCGCCGAATCCTACTTCACCTTCGAACGCCTCCGCGCCGCCTCGCCGTCCGCCGAAACCCAGGGCGAACGCGACATCCTCGGCAACCAATACGGCGGCGACGGCCCGCGCCGTTTCCCCGGCGTCCGCGTCCTCGGCTGGGAACAGGTCGGCAACTACGCGCTGCGTTTCGATTTCAGCGACGGCCACCGCACCGGCCTCTACAGCTTCGACTACCTCCGCAGCTTAAAATAGCTCACGTCTGCCTCCGATGGAAGCGCGGTGCCCCCACCGCGCAATGCCGCCCGCGCAGCCGGCCTCCCACCTACGCAATCCTGCGTAGCCTCCCGCCGCCGCATTGACCCGCCCCGTCGCTTCGCGTCCAGTCGCCGCCGCCATGCTCCGGCCGCCCCCGCCCCGCCTCTTCGCTGCCTTTCTTTTCGCTCTCCTCCCTCTCCTTTCTTCCGCCAGCGAACTCGGCCGCTCCATCACGCGCAACTTCAGCCATCGCGACTTCGCCGCACCCGGACAAATCACCGGCGCCACCCAAACGTCCGACGGACGCCTCTACTTCGCCAGCCAGCAAACGCTCCTCGAATTCGATGGCAGCACGTGGTCTCACCACCGCATCCCTTCCGGCTTCGATCTCTCCGTCGCCCGCGATCCCCACACCGATCGTCTCTACGTCAGCGCCCACGATCAGCTCGGCTACTTCGAACGCAACGATCGCGCCCAGCTCACCTACCACTCGCTGCTCGAACATCTCCCCGACAATCTCAAATCTTTCGGCGCATCGCACGGTCTCGCCGCTCGCGACCACACCATCTTCTTCGCCACCCAGAACCATGTCCTGCTCTGGCGTGACAACCGTTTCGACATCCTCGATCTCCCGCCCGGCCGCGGCCGCTCGAAGCTTCTCTCCACCGACACCGACCTCTTCCTCCATCGCCCAGGCATCGGTCTCCTCCGTTTCAACGGTTCCGCATTCGAACCTTTCATCTCCGACAGCGTCATCCGCGACGCCACCACCGTCGCCATTTTTCAACTACACGACTCCCTGATCCTCGGCGCCGGTTCGTCCGGCCTCTGGCGTTGGCAACATGACACCCTCACTCGCTTCGTCACCGCCGCCGACGCCCTTCTTCAACGCACTCAAATCAGCAGCGGCACGCGTCTCCCCGACGGCCGCCTCGCCGTCGGCACTCTCGATCTCGGCGTCATCACGCTCTCCCCCGACGGACAATCCTTCGATCAATTCTCCCTCGACCAGGGCGTCATCGATCCCGCCGTTCGCTCCGTCTTCGTCGACCGCGACGCCGCACTTTGGATCGGCACCGACGGCGGCATCACCCGCCTCGACCCCGCCGACGGCGTCACGATCTTCGACCGCCACAACGGCCTCCGCCAACCCATCATCAACGGCATCTGGCGCCACCACGGCCGGCTCTACGTCAGCACGCTCGACGGGCTCCTCCGTCTCACGCCCGCGAATCCCGAAACCGGCCGCGCCGCTCGCTTCGAAAAAGTCGAAAGCGTCCCGCGCAACGCCCGCGAGATGGCCAGCCACTCCACCGGCCTCCTCGTCGGCACGCCGTCCGGTCTGCTCCGTCTCGACGCTTCCGACCGCACCGAGCTCGTCCTCCCGCTCGATCAACTCGCCCTCCATCCCGTCTGGTCGCAACACGCCCCCAACACCCTTCTCCTCGGCGTCCGCAACGGCCTCGTCATCGCCGAATGGCGCGATCACCGCTTCGAAATCGTCGCGCGCTTCGAAGGCCTCGGCGAAGTTCGCACGATCGCCGAGACCGCCGACGGCACCCTCTGGCTCGGCACGCCCAACCGCGGCTTCCATCGCGTCCGCCGCCCCGCCGGCGCACCATGGACCGACGCCACCGTCACCAGCTACAACGAACAGGAAAACCGCCTCCAAAATCACGGCTGGGTCGAAGTCTTCCCGTCGCCCATCGGCCCGCTCTTCGCCTCGAATCTCGGTCTTCTCCGCTTCGACGACACCTCCGACGCCTTCCTCCCCGACAACCGTTTCCTCATCGACGGCCAGCGTTTCAGCTCTGTCCGCCCCATCTTCCCCGCCGCCAAGGGCGATCTTTGGGCCCAAGCCACGAACGACTTCTCCATCACCCAACGTCCCCTCGGCCGCTTCCGCCCCCGCGCCGACGGCACCTACGAGTGGCGCGACGCCCCTCGCCGTCTCTGGGACGTCATCGGCCTGAGCGGCGCCCAGGTCTTGTATTGGGAATCCAACGACGCCGACGGCATCCTCTGGGTCAAAGGCATCGACAGCCTGCTCCGGCTCGATCTCTCCCAACTCAATTCGCGCAAGACCGACTGGCAGGTTCTCCTCAAAAGCGTGCAACACCACGGCGGCTCCGAATCCATCGGCGACGGCGCCCGCCTCCCGCGCCTCCCGTGGTCGCCCGATCCGATTCGCATTACCTACACGTCTCCACGTTTCGACTACGGCGCCGACCTCCGCTACCAAACCCGCCTCCTCGGCTTCGACGACCATTGGTCCGAACCCTCCGCCCGCGAGGAAGCCACGTTCACCAATCTCAGCGGCGGCCCGTTCACGTTCGAAGTCCGCGCCACCGACGCCGAGGGCAACACCAGCGCCCCCGCCCACGTGACGTTCAGCGTCACGCCACCGCTCCACCGCAGCTTGCCCGCGCTCGTCACCTACGCACTCGCCGCCGTCGGCGCCGTTTTCGGTTTCGTCCGCTGGCGTCTTTCCCGCGCCGTCCGCGAACAACACCGCCTCGAACAACTCGTCGCGAAACGCACCGAACAACTCGAGGCCGCCAACAACGCCAAATCCGTTTTCCTCGCCAACATGAGCCACGAGCTCCGCACGCCGCTCAACGGCGTCATCGGCTATGCGCAAGTCCTCCAAAAATCTCCCGACATCGTCGCCCGCGATCGCGAGCGTCTTCGCATCGTCCAAACCAGCGGCGAACACCTCCTCCGCATGATCAACGAGGTGCTCGATTTCTCCAAAATCGAGGCCGGCAAACTCGAGCTCCGCCCCGCGCCTTTCCACCTCCCGCAACTCCTCCGCGACATCGCCAGCGCCCTCGAACCGCGCGCCGCACAGAAAAATCTTTCTTTCACCTTCAACGCCGACCCCGACCTCCCCACCACCCTCATCGGCGACGCCCAAAAACTCCGCCAGGTCCTCGACAACCTCCTCAGCAACGCCGTCAAGTTCACCCCCGCCGGCCAAATCGCCCTCCACGTCACCCGCGGTCCCGCGCTCAACTCTCAATCTTCAACGCTCAACTCCCGGCTCCACTTCTCCATTCACGACACCGGCGTCGGCATCTCCGAAAAAGATCAAGCCGCCCTCTTCCAACCTTTCCACCAACCCGTCGACGGCCGCCCGCCCGAACCCGGCACCGGCCTCGGTCTCGCCATCGCCAAACGTCTCGTCGAGCTCATGGGCGGCACGCTCGAGGTCGAAAGCGCCCTCGGCTCCGGCAGCACGTTCTCCTTCTCGATCCCGCTCGAAATCGTCCCCACCGACGCTCCTCCCGCCGAGTCCGCTCCACGCACCCCAATCGGCTATCGCGGCGAACGCCGCCGTCTCCTCGTCGTCGACGATGTCCCCGTCAATCGTTCCGTCCTCATCGAACTTCTCGCCCCGCTCGGCTTCGAGCTCCGCGAAGCCGCCAGCGGCGCCGAAGCTCTCGCCGTCGTTCCGACCTTCGCGCCGCACCTCATCTTCCTCGATCTCCGCATGCCCGGCATGGACGGCTTCGAACTCGCCGCTCACCTCCGCGCGCTTCCCACCCTTTCCAGTCATCCGCCAAAACTCATCGCGATGTCCGCGTCCGTGCTGTCCTTCAACCGCGACAAGGCTCTGGAAGCCGGCTGCGACGACTTCCTCCCCAAACCATTTCGCGAATCCGATCTCATCGCGAAACTCGCCATGCACCTCCGGCTCGCGTGGCGCTACGGCGACACCACTCATCCGTTCGCCTCTTCTCACTCCACCTCCACCGCTTCGCCCGACGAGCTCCGCACGCTCCTCGAACTCGCCCGCCGCGGCGAAATCCGCCCGCTCCGCGAACACCTCACCTCCCTCCGCCAACGCCATCCTTCCGACACCCGCCTGCAAGAACTCGAATCCCTCGCCCGCAACTACCAAATGGAGCGCCTCCGCGAAACACTCTCCACCCACTTCTAGTCCTCCGCACTGCCCCTCGATTCCCAAGTCACCTTGTCATTCTGAGCGAAGCGAAGAATCCACGTGCCCGCGCTCCTGCGACTTTCGCCCTACGCATCTCTACGTAGTCACACGCCGCATCGTTGACTGACGCCTTCGCGCCGCCTGTTCTCTCGCGCCATGGTCCCCGGTGCTTCGCTCCCGCTTCGCGTATTCTACGCCAAGCACCGCATCTCCGCCTTCCTCCGCACCGTCGCGCTCCTCGGCGCCGCCCTGCTTCCACTCTCCGAAGCCACCGCCTTCGATTTCTCCCCCGAAGCCGGTCGCCCCGCCTTCCGCAACTTCCGCCCGACCGAATACCGCGGCCACCCCCAGGTCCACACCGCCGTTCTCCATCGCAACGGCCTCGTTTACTTCGGCTCCGAACAGGGCGCGCTCGAATTCGACGGCACCCGCTGGCGCCACCTTCCCGCCAGCATGCCCGTCGTGTTCCGCCTTGCGAGCGACGAAACCGGCCGGCTCTGGGCCGCCGGCGCCGACGAACTGGGCTACTACGAAATCAACCCCGACGCCACCTGGCGCTATCACTCGCTCGGTCGCTCCCTGCCCGAATCATTCCAACGCTTCGGCCGCACGCGCGCCCTCGTCGTTCATCGCGGCGCCGTTTATCTTTCCTCCGGCGCCGGCATTCTTCGCTGGCACGAGGGCACGTTCGACTCGTGGCCCACCTTCGGCTCGGGCGAACTGCTCTTCTCGCTTCACGGCGAGCTCTACGCCGCCACCCCCACCCAACTCCCCCGTCGCCTCACCGCCGACGGCTTCGAGCCTCTCCCCGCTCCTCCCCTCGATCTCTCCGAAGCCCTTTCCGTCACCGCGCTGCCGCTGCGCGATGGACGCGTCCTTTGGTGCTGGAGCAACGCCGGCATGCTCACCTTCGATCCGCGCACCAACACGTGGGCGCCCTTCTCGTCGCCCGCCGAAGCGCTCCTCCGCAACACCCGCGTCCACTCCAGCCTCACCCTGCCCGACGGCACGCTCGTCCTCGGCACGTCCGTCCGCGGCGCCGTGCTGCTCTCCCAGGATGGCCAACACGTCCGCCATTTCGCCCGCGCCCACGGTCTCGCCGACAACGCCGTGCTCAGCATGATGCTCGATCGCGAGGGCGGACTCTGGCTCGGTTTCAACTCCGGCGCCGCCCGCCTCGAAATCAACTCGCCGCTCACGATCTACGACGCCGCCAACGGGCTCGCTCCGGGCACCGTCGATATCTGGGGTCGCCACGAGGGCCGTCTTTATGCCGGCGCCTTCGACGGTTTGTATCGGCTCGAACCCGCCGACGACGCCACCGCCCAATCCGCGCGCTTCGTCCAAATCAACAACACCATCCGCAGCGTCTTCGGCATCGAATCGATGGACGGCGAGCTCCTCATCTTCGGCCACGATGGCGTGTATCGACAAAATCCCGACAACACGTCCACGCGTCTGCTTCATCTTCCGGTCAACGGCGTTTACTGCGTCGTCCGTTCCAAATTCGTTCCCAATCGCCTCTACCTCGGCGGCTACGTCGGGCTCACCGTCGTCGAAAAACAATCGGGCGAATGGAAAATCGTCCACGAACGGCTCGATCTCGGCGACGCCCACACGGGCCTTGAAGACACCAACGGCGACGTCTGGCTCGGCACGTATTCGCGCGGTTTCTGGCGCCTGCCCGCCGCCCACAAAATCGAGAATTGGTCCGCCGCGTCCGCGACCTACGAAAACTATCACAAATCCCACGGTCTTCCGCCCCACTACGCGTGGACCACCGTTTACCCCACGCCCGCCGGCGCGCGCTTCTTCACTCCCGCAGGCAATCGCCAGTTCCTTCCCGACGAAAAACGCTTCGTTCCCGACGAGCGTTTCACCATCGGCGGCCGCCCGCCGGTGTCGATGTATCCAGAAATCACGACAGCCACCGGAGACACCTGGACCACCGTTTACGCCGAGTCCATGATCGCCGCCGCCCACCCGTTCGGTCGCTTCACACCCGATTCCGCCGGCACCCCCGTCTGGCAGGGCGCTCCCGCCTCCGTCATCCGCGAAGTCGGTTTCGCCGGCGTCGCCGTCGCCCACCTCGAGCAAGCCCCCTCCGGCGAAGTCCTCTGGGCGCGCGGCTACGACAACATGATCCGCCTCGATCTCTCACGCCCGCTCCCACCGCCTTCCCGCTGGGCCGCTCTCGTGCGCTCGGTCGGCACCGAGGGACGCCAGGCCGTCGAAGCTCCCGACGACGGTCCGATCGCATTCAGTTTCTCCAAAGATCCCATCTCCTTCCGCCTCGCCGCCCCACGCTACGGCGCACTCGATAACATCCTTTTCCAATCCCGCCTCCTCGGCTTCAGCGACAAATGGTCCGAGCCTTCCTCCCTCGCCGAAGTGAGTTTCACCAATCTCGAAGGCGGACCGTTCACCCTCGAAGCCCGCGCCATCGACGTCGAGGGCAGCGTCAGCGAGATCGCACGGTTCACTTTCCGCGTCGCTCCGCCCTGGCACCGCACCGTTTGGGCTTACGGAGCCTACGCCGTTCTTCTCGCCGGCGGCGTCGCCGGCTTCGTTCGCTGGCGCGTCCGCAAGATCGAACGCGAGCGCCACCGCCTCGAGGGCGTCGTCGCCGAGCGCACCGCCGAACTCCAAACCGCCAAAGAACTCGCCGACGAAGCCAACCGCGCCAAAAGCACCTTCCTCGCCAACATGAGCCACGAACTCCGCACGCCGCTCAACGGCGTCATCGGCTACGCTCAAGTCCTCCAAAAATCTCCCGACATCGTCGCCCGCGATCGCGAGCGTCTCCGCATCGTCCAAAGCAGCGGCGAACACCTTCTGCGCATGATCAACGAGGTCCTCGACTTCTCCAAAATCGAGGCCGGCAAACTCGAGCTCCGCCCCGCGCCTTTCCATCTCCCGCAACTGCTCAACGACATCGCCAGCGCCTTCGAAGCACGCGCCACCCAAAAAGAACTCTCCTTCGCGCTCGATGCCGAATCCGACCTGCCGTCCATGGTCGTCGGCGACGCCCAGAAACTCCGCCAGGTCCTCGACAACCTCCTCAGCAACGCCGTCAAGTTCACCCCCCGCGGCCGCATCGCCCTCCGCGTCAGCCGCTGTCCCGCTCTCAACTCTCAACCCTCAACTCTCAACTTCTCCATCGAAGACACCGGCGTCGGCATCTCCGAAAAAGATCAAGCCGCCCTCTTCCAACCTTTCCACCAACCCGTCGACGGCCGCCCGCCCGAACCCGGCACCGGCCTCGGCCTCGCCATCGCCAAACGTCTCGTCGAACTCATGGGCGGTCATCTCACCGTCGAAAGCGCGCCCGGGGTCGGCAGCACATTTTCATTCCGCATTCCGCTGGAAGAACTCTCCTCCGACACCCCCGCCCCCGAAACCACCCGCCTCGTTCCCATCGGCTACCGCGGCGAACGCCGCCGCCTTCTCGTCGTCGACGACGTCCCCGTCAATCGCTCCGTCCTCGTCGAACTGCTGGCTCCGCTCGGCTTCGATCTCCGCGAAGCCGCCAGCGGCCCCGCCGCCCTCGCGATGGTCGCCGAGTTCCGCCCCGATCTCGTTTTCCTCGATCTCCGGATGCCCGGCATGAGCGGCCTCGAGGTCGCCACGCGTCTGCGCCCTTCGCCCGCCAAACGCACGCCCATCCTCATCGCGATGTCCGCGTCCGTGCTGTCCTTCAACCGCGACAAGGCTCTGGAAGCCGGCTGCGACGACTTCCTCCCCAAACCATTTCGCGAAACCGATCTCATCGCCAAACTCGCGCTCCACCTCGGACTTTCCTGGCGCTACGGCGACAGCGCGCACCCGTTCCCGCCCGCCGCACCCTCGCTCGCATCCGCGGAAGAACTTTCCTCGCTCCTCGAAACCGCCAAACGCGGCGAAATTCGCCACCTCCGCGAACAGCTCGCCACGCTGCGCCAACGCCATCCCCACGACCACCGGCTCGCCGATCTCGAAGCCCTCGCGCGCGGCTACCAGATGGAGCGCATCCGCGCTCAGCTCTCGCTCATGCTCAACGCCGCCCCCCGTTCATGAATCCAGCCAAAGTCCTCGTGGTCGACGACACCCCCGCCAACGTCTCCCTCATGCTCGATGCGCTCACCGAAGCCGGCTACGAGCTCCTCGTCGCCGAAAACGGCCGCAGCGCCCTCCAGCTCCTCGAACATAACCCGCCCGATCTCATCCTGCTCGATCTCGTCATGCCCGAAATCGACGGCTTCGCCACCTGCGAACGCCTGAAAAAACATCCCGAGTGGCGCGAGATTCCCGTGCTGATCATGACCGCCCGCGACGAACCCGAGGAAAAGGTCCGCGCCTTCAACTGCGGCGCCGTCGATTACATCACCAAGCCCGTTTATCCTCCCGAGGTCCTCGCCCGCGTCGCCGCCCATCTTCAAATTCGCACGCTGCAACGTTCCCTCGCCGACGAGCTCGAGATGCGCATCGAGGCCGAGCAACAGCTCAAACAATCCCTCGACCGCGCCGTCGTGCTCGTCGATCGCGAGCAACACATCGTCTTCAGCACCCACCTCGCGGACGCCCTGCTCCACAAACATTTTCCCGCCTACGCCGGCGGCATGCTCCCCGACGATTTCTTCTCTCCAGCCTCCCCGCTCATCGCCCGCCGTTTTTCCGAACCCGGCCGCGACGATCTCGTGATGTTCGTCCTCGAAGAGAAAGGCGAACCGCCCGGCCCCGCCACCTTGCTCACCCTCGGCCTCACCCCGCGCGAAGCCGAGGTGTTGTTCTGGATCGCCCAGGGCAAAGGCAACCCCGACATCGCCGCGATCCTCGGCGCCAGTGTCCGCACCGTGCACAAACACGTCGAAAACATCTTCCGCAAACTCGGCTGCGAAACCCGCGCCGCCGCCGCCCTCGCCGCCGCCGATCTCCTCCGCCCGCGTTAACTCCGGCCACCCTCAAATGTAGAGGCGGGTCCCCCGACTCCGCCGTCCCGCCGCCGCGTTCCCTGAATCCAGAACCACGGCGCCCGCCACCGCGCTCGCCCACGTCCACCGCTACGCACGCATGCGTATGTTTCCGAAAGTCGTCTGCTGATAATCTCCCAGCGCATGCACCTCCGTTCCAGCGTCCTGCTGCTACTGCTCTCATTCGCGGCGCTCACGCCGCTCTCCGCTCAAACGTGGAGCCAATCAACAACTCAATTCCTCACCGGCTCCGGCGGCCTCGTCCCCTCGGTCGCATTCGGAAACGGCACCTTCGTCGCCGCCGGCGTCAAAGCCGCCAGCGACGGCTCGATCTCCGTTTACACCAGCACCGACGGCTCGAACTGGACCGAACGCCCCGTCACGCTCACCGGCTTCACGCTGCTCGGCGTCGGCAAGGTCCGTTTCATCAACGAGCGTTTCGTCGTCTTCGGCTCCGGCTGGTTCGGCGGTTTCCCGCGCGGCTACACCGCGACGAGCACCGACGGCACCACTTGGTCCGTCAACAACAACTCCGGCGCCATCAACGCGATTCACTTCTCCGGCGGCAACGGCACCTACGTCATCACCGCCGGCACGTCGATGGCCACTTCCACCGACCACGGCCTCACCTGGACGGGAACGTCCGCCCCCGGCGGTGGCACATTCAACGCCGGCTGGGGCGACAACGCTTACTCGAACGGCCGCTGGTATATGACCGGCGAGGGCCTCTCCCCCAAATGGTGGACCAGCACCGACGGCATCAACTGGACCGAAACCACCGCCGCCGGCACCGGCGGCGCCCGCATCGAAGCAGGCAACGGCATGTTCATCCGCCACGTCGGCTCCTATCGCCGCAGCACCGACGGCACGACGTTCACCGAAATCTCGCCCGCTCCACTCGACAACGGCGTCAATCGCAACCTCGTGTTCTTCGGCGGCCGGTTTCTCTTCGAACGGCTCGTCTTTAGCGGCATCACGCCGACTGTCCAATTCCTCGCTTCGACCGACGGACTCACGTTTTCCAACTTCGGCGCCGCGCCCATGAGCACGTTCGGCCTCACCGACGCCGCCCAAGGAAACGACATTATGGTCGCCGTCGGCACCAACAGCGCCACCGGCCCCAACGCCCGCGCACTCGTCCTCTACAGCGCCGCCGTCGGCGGTGGGAACGACCCCGATCCGCAACCGACGCTCCCTTCCATCACCGCGCAACCTCAGTCGCAAACCGTCGCATCCGGCGGGAGCGTCACGTTCTCCGTCACCGCCAGCGGCACCAACATCACCTATCAATGGAAGCGCAACGGTCAGGCGATCACGGGTGCAACCAGCGCCACGCTCACGCTCACCAATGTCCAGTCGTCTCACACCGGCTCCTACACCGTCGACGTCACCAACGCCGCAGGCACGATCACCAGCAACTCCGTCACACTCACTCTGCTCACGCCTTCCAGCTACGGCCGGCTCTCGGCTATCTCGATCCGCGCATTCGTCGGCCAGGGCGATGACGTCCTCATCGCCGGTTTCGCCACCGGCGGCGGCAACGGCTCGCTCCCGCTCCTCATTCGCGGCGTCGGCCCCACGCTCGCTAACCTCGGCGTCCCCGCCAGCCAAACGCTCCAGGATCCTCAACTGTCGGTCATCCGCATCGGCCAGTCGACCGCTGCCGCCACCAACGATAATTGGGCCGGCGATGACGGCGTCCTCTCCGCCGCCGCCGCGCTCGGCGCCCAACCGCTCGCCTCCAACACGAGCGCCGACGCCGCTGTCCACCTCACCCATCTTCCCGCCGGGCCCTACACCGCCGTCGTCAGCGGAAAGAACAACACCACCGGCATCGCGCTCGTGGAGGTGTATGCCGGCAGCGACGCCGCCGACGCCCCGCGCCTGCTCGCCATCTCCGGTCGCTCCACCGTCGGCGGTGGCAACGATGTTCTCATCGCCGGCTTCGACGTCACGCAAGCTTCCACCCGCGTCCTCGTTCGCGGCGCCGGTCCGGTGCTCACCAGCGTCCCGTCACGCCTCGCCCATCCGCGCATCGCGCTTCACCGCCCCGGCGTCTCCGAACCGATCGCCACCAACGACGATTGGGGCTCCGCCTCCAACGCCGACGAAGTCGCCTCCCTCGCCGCCCAGGTCGGTGCCCAACCTTTCGCCGCCAATTCCAAAGACGCCGCCCTTCTCGTCTCTCTCGATCCCGGCGTTTACACCGTCGTCGTCTCCGGCGCCGGCACCAGCTCCGGCGTCGCCCTCGCCGAGGTTTACGAAGTCCCGTAATCTCTGCGTTGGTGGAGCCCGCCGTCCCCGCGGGCTTTCTCTCCCCGCCAGTTCCCGCTCCAACAACAGAAAACCCCGCTCCCGTTGTTCTCGGGGGGCGGGGTTTCTTTTTGGCGGCGGGTGGTCGCCGTTGTTTTATCAGGGCGCCACGCCGCTATCCGCGGCGGGGGCCTTTTGTTGAAATACCAGCTTGTCGCCTTCGCGATCGACGATGCACGGCTCGCCGTCCTTCACGTCGCCGCGCAAGAGCGCTTCGGCCAAAGGATCCTCGAGGTAGTGCTCGACGGCCCGACGCAGCGGACGCGCCCCATACTTCTCGTCGTAGCCTTTCTCGATGAGCAGTTGCTTCGACGCCGGCGTGAACTCCAACGTGATTTTCCGCTCGGCGAGGCGCTTCGCGAAATTCGCCGTTTCGAGTTCGACGATCTTGGCCAGATCTTCCTTCCCCAGCGGGCGGAAGAAGATGATGTCCGAAATACGATTCAGGAACTCGGGCTTGAAGATGCGCTTCGCTTCCTCGAGCACCTTTTCCTTCATCTTGTCGGCATCGTTCGCCGCGCCCTGCCCGATCGCACCGAAGCCCATCGAGGTCTGACGCTGCAACAACTGCGCGCCCACATTCGAGGTCATGATGATGATCGTATTGCGGAAATCGACCGTGCGACCGAGCGAGTCGGTGAGACGCCCGTCCTCCAGAATCTGGAGAAGAATCTGCACGACATCCGGGTGCGCTTTCTCAACTTCGTCGAAGAGCACCACCGAATAAGGCCGGCGACGCACCGCTTCGGTGAGTTGCCCACCCTCGTCGTAGCCAACGTAGCCCGGAGGCGATCCGACCAGGCGCGAGACCGCGAACTTCTCCATGTATTCGGACATGTCGATTTGGATCAACGCGTCCTGATTGCCGAACATCTGCGCCGCGAGTTGCTTCGCCAGCATCGTTTTGCCGACGCCCGTCGGACCGACAAACATGAACGAACCGATCGGGCGACGCGGATCCTTGAGGTCCGCGCGCGAACGCCGGAGCGCACGAGCGATCGCCACCGAGGCCTGATCCTGGCCGATGACCGCCTTCTGCAGCTCCTTCTCCATCGAAAGCAGCTTCTCGCTGTCCTTCTTCTCCATGCGGCTGAGCGGAATGCCGGTCCAATCGGCGACAACCTGCATCATCAGGTCCTCGTCGATGGTCACGCGCTTCTCTTCGCGCGCCTTCTTCCACTCTTCCGTGATCTGGTCCTGCTTCACACGCAGCTGCTTCTCCTGGTCGCGATAACGCGCGGCCTCTTCGAAGTGCTGCTCGCTTATGGCTTTTTCCTTCAGCGCGCAGACGCGCTCGATTTCCTTCGTCAGGTTTTCGACATCCGGCGGACGGCTCAACGCACCGATGCGCGCCCGCGAGCCCGCCTCGTCCATCACGTCGATCGCCTTGTCAGGCAGGAAACGTCCCGTGATGTAACGATCCGACAGCTTCGCCGCCGCCTCGATCGACTTGTCCGTGAAGACCGCCTTGTGGTGATCTTCATACTTCGAGCGAATCCCTTTCAGGATCAGCACGGTGTCCTCGACCGACGGCGCTTCGACCTTCACCGATTGGAAACGACGATCGAGCGCCGAATCCTTTTCGATATACTTGCGGTATTCGTTCAACGTCGTCGCGCCGACGCACTGCAGCTCACCGCGCGAGAGCGCGGGCTTGAAGATATTCGACGCATCCATCGCGCCTTCCGCAGCACCGGCTCCGACGATCGTGTGCAGTTCGTCGATGAACAGGATGATGTTCTTCGCGCGCTTGATCTCGTCCATCACCGCCTTGATGCGCTCTTCGAACTGACCGCGGTATTTCGTGCCCGCGACCATCAAAGCGAGATCGAGCGTGATGACTTTCTTCTCGAGCAGAATCTCGGGAACGGCACCGCTCGCGATTTCCTGTGCGAGTCCTTCAACGATCGCCGTCTTACCCACGCCCGCTTCGCCAATGAGGACGGGATTGTTCTTTGTGCGACGGCAAAGGATTTGAATGACGCGGCGGATCTCGTTCTTCCGGCCCACGACCGGATCCATCTCGCCCTTGCGCGCGAGTTCAGTGAGGTCGCGTCCAAACGCCTTCAGCGCCGGCGTCTTCACTTCCTTCTTGTCCTCGGTGCCACCGCCGCGCTGCGGCGTGCCCGCCGTCGCCTCCTCGCCCGGAACGTCGCCGCTCTGGCTGCTGGAGAACTGCGGATCGAGTTCACGAAGGATTTCGTTGCGCGTGCGTTCGATGTCGATGTCGAGCGACTTCAACACCCGCGCCGCCACGCCTTCCCCTTCACGCAGCAAGCCAAGCAGAATGTGCTCGGTGCCGACATAAGAATGATTGAGCGTCTTCGCTTCCTTGCCCGCGAGGGCGAGGACTTTCTTCACGCGCGGAGTGTAGGGAATACTGCCCTGGGTCTTGGTTTCCTGCCCGGTGCCGACCTGCTTTTCGACGGCAGAACGGACGGTCTCGAGGTCCAGACCCATTTTCTGCAAGACGCTGACCGCCACCCCCTGGCCGAGTTTGATCAACCCGAGCAGGATGTGCTCCGTGCCCACATAATTGTGGTGAAAACGGTCCGCCTCCTTGCGTGCCAGCGCGAGCACTTGCTGCGCGCGAGGCGTGAAGTTGTTCATGGGTTCTTGGGACATGTGTTGTTTATTAAAGGGTTAATTCGACCCGTCCGCGGTGAAAGTAAAGTTGGGCTGCGGAAAAGTCGCAAACTCCGCGCGCAGCCGCCCCGCCCGCAACAGGTCGCGTTGTCCGGGCTCGAACTCGCCTTTCTGAGCGTGTTGGAGGTGTCCGGGTTGGGCTTCGATGAAAAGACGATCGATCTTCGCTCGGTTCTCCTCGGGGAAAACCTTCAAGTCCGTGCCGAGCCGCAGCAACGAAAGCAGGTTCATCGCCTCGCTCGAACTGAGAACGTGGCTGTTTTGCAGGATGCCGTAGGCGCGTCCGATCTTGTCGAACAACTTCCCCGGATCCGCCTCCAGCAGCCGCTGCCGCGCATTGAGTTCATGCTCGATGATCGAGGTCAGCACACTGCCCAGCCGCTTGATGATTTCGTCCTCCGACTCGCCGAGCGTGGTCTGATTGGAAATCTGGAAAATGCTTCCGCTCGCATCCGAGCCTTCGCCGAACAAGCCGCGGACCACCATCCCCAGCTGATTCACCGCGCGCACCACCTTCTCCATTTGATTGGCAATCACGAGCGCCGGCAGGTGCATCATCGCCGAAGCGCGCATTCCCGTGCCAAGGTTCGTCGGGCACGCCGTCAAATAACCCAGCTTCGGCGAGAACGCGTAATCGAGCTGATCCTCGATCGCCGAATCGAGTTCGTTGATCGAGTTCCACGCCTTCTTCAGCTGAAAGCCCGCGCGCAGCACCTGGATCCGAAGATGATCCTCTTCGTTGATCATCACCGAAAAACATTGGTCCTTGCTGATCACCACGCCCGAGCCGCCCTTCGCGCCGCTCAATTCGCGACTGATCAAATGCCGCTCAACGAGGATCTGCTTCTCCAGCTCGCTCAACTCGTCCACCGCGACGCTCAATCCGCGCTTCATCGGCGAAGTCGTCACCACCGCCTCACGGCAGGTGCCCAGAATCTCGCCGCGCTTCCCCGCCTTCGCCCAACCGGGGAAAGGGGTGCCCGCGAGATTCCGCGCGAGACGTATCCGCGTCATCAGCACAACGGCTGTCTTGCTGCTGGCCGAATCGGTCAGCTCGGAAGACGAGTCGATGAGAGAGGCGATCGTCATGGGCTTAACGCGACGGCTTTTGCCCAAAGGTCTGTTTGACTTGGTTGATTTCATCGCGGCATCGCGCGGCATCCTCGTAACGCTCCGATTTGATCGCAGCGGTGAGGTCGAGTTCGAGTTTTGAAAGTCTTTCGTGGAGAGTTTTGCGAGCGAGCGCCTTCTGCGGAACTTTGCCCGTGTGCGACGTGCCTTTGTGCATGCTGTCGAGCATCGGCTCGACCATGCTCGTGAACGTCTCATAGCAAGCCGGGCAGCCGAAGCGTCCATGTTTCTTGAAGTCGCCCGGAGCAAAACCGCATTGCTCGCAACGCACGCCCGAGAGCGTCGTCGGCTCGGGATTGAGCGACGCCTTCAACAACAGATCCGCCAGCGAGAACCCGCTCGGGTCGGTCACACCTTTCGCCTGCGCGCATTCTTCGCAGAGGTCCACCTTGTGAACCTTGTTGTTCACGATCTGCGTGAGGTGAACCGTCGCAGGCTTTGAACAGAGATCGCACTTGAGTGGGTTGGCCATTTTCAGTCGGAAATTGTCTTGCACCAACCATGCCATGCCCTCCGTCGCTGGCAAGTGCCGGGCGAACTCTCGATCGTCCTTTTTTCCGCGCGACGCACTTGCACACCACGTGCGCGTTTAGTCGCACACGTGGCACATCGACCGTCCCTCCATCAATGGAGACGCGGTGCCCTCACCGCGCTTCTCCGCCACGTCGTCGCGTCTAGATCCGCGTGCCCTCGGTGAGCACCCGCCGACGAAACGACGCCAGCACCCGCTGCGTGATCGGCCCCGGCTTGCCCGTGCCAATCTCGCGCCCATCGAGCTTCACCACCGGAATCACCTCCGCGCCCGTGCCGGTGAGGAAACACTCGTCCGCACACCACACGTCGTAACGCGTCATGTTCGCCTCGCGAATCGGAATCTCGAGTTCCTTCGCCACGTCGAAAATCGTCCCGCGCGTCACACCCTTCAACGCCCCCTGCGATGCCGCCGGCGTCACGATCTCGCCTTTATGCACGATGAAGACGTTGTCGGCCGTGCACTCCGCCACGTAACCCTGGTCGTTCAACATGATCGCTTCGAGCGCGCCGAACTGCTTCGCCTCGATCTTGCCGAGGATGTTGTTGAGATAATTCAACGACTTCACCGTCGGCGGCAGCGCCGCCGGATTGATGCGACGCGTCGGCACCGTCACGATGCTCAATCCCTTTTCATAGTGCTCCTGCGGATACAGTGAAATCTTGCTCGCGATGATGAACAGCGAGGGCTTCGGACAAAGCCACGGCGCCAACCCGAGATCGCCCACCCCGCGCGTCACCACAAGTCGGATATACGCATCCTTGAGATTATTCTGCCGGCAGGTCTCGCAGGTCGCCTCCGCCAGCTCCGCCCGTGTGAGCGGTAGGTTCAACAGGATCGCCTTGGCCGAATACTCGAGCCGCTCGAGATGCTCATCGAGCCGGAAGATGTTCCCGTCATACAGCCGGATTCCCTCGAAAACCCCGTCGCCATAAAGGAGTCCGTGATCGAACACGGAAATCTTCGCGTCGGCGGCGTCGACGAATTGGCCATCGAGGTAAATCTTCATAGCTCCCGCCAACGTAGCTGCTCGCCGAAAGTTTTGTCCAGCTCCCACCCGGGAGTTTCTGCTTGTGCCTTGCATTTTTAACCTCGACTGTCCGCGCGTCCCAGCTTCCCCCATGCGCAACTCCCCTCGTCGTTCGACGCGCGCGGCTTTCACGCTCATCGAACTGCTGACTGTGATCGCGATCATCGGCATCCTCGCCGCGATCTTCATTCCCACCATCGGCGCCGTCCGCGAAAAAGCCCAGCGGGCCGTCGACGCCTCCAACCTCCGCGAGATCCACAAAGCCGCGCTCATCTACGCCGGCGATCACAACGACCGCCTTCCCGATCCCACCGCCCTCGCCGCCCTCATCTCGGGCGGCAGCCCCGTGCATCGCTGGCCCGGAATCCTCGCGAAAAACAACATCCTCTCCGACCCGTCTTTCTTCATCGCCAAAAACGACCCGCTCTTCAACGGCACCTTCCCCGCATCCATCCTCAATCCCGACGACGCCACCCGCCGCCAACTCGCCAACGACTTCACCACCACGCCGCTCTCTTGGGAATTCGTCGGGGGCG
>JAFAAS010000134.1 GCA_023426435.1 Verrucomicrobiota bacterium
GGGTGGGGGCGGTGAAGTTTACGAGCTATGAGGCGACGATTGTCGGGGGCACGCGGAGCGCGGCGGAGTTGTTGGATTACGTGTGCGAAAATATCACCGAAGTGATGCCGATCGATTTCGCGGCGGAGCCGGACGCGCCGACGAGTGCGGAAGAAGGCGAGACGCTGACCTTGGAGCTGAAAGGCCGGGGCAACGTGCAGGTGCGGATGGAGGAACGGACGCGGCATCGCGCGAGCTTCGTCACGATTGAAGGACATCCGCTCGCGGGCGTGATGCAGATGCAGGCGGAAGACGTGCCGGGTGGAGTTCGCTTTCGGGTGAACACGGCGGCGCAGCCGGCGAATGTGTTCGACTGGGTGGCGTTGCGCACGGTGGGGGAAACGATGCAATCGGTGAATTGGCGGACGGTGGTGCGACGCGTGGCTGAGTTGAGCAGCGGCGAAGCGCCAGGCGGCGTGAAGCGATTGTCGCACAAACTCACGGACGACGAAGTGCGAGAGTTGCGCGGTTGGTTGGAGAAGCTGGTGCAGCGTCGTCAGCGGAGCCGGCGTTCCGCGGAAGCGGCGGGAGAGAAGGCGCCCGAGACGCGGCGGCGCGTGAAGGCGTCGTAGCGACGGGCGGGGCAGAGAAGGCGGCGTGAGGCGTTCGGGTTAGGGCTTGCGCGGAGAACTTTTTGGGGCGGTTTTCGTCTCTGCTCTTCCCCTCAACCCCATGAGAATTCCCCTCCTTGCTGTTCTTTTCGCGTCGGTGGCGGCCGGATCGACGATCGCTGCGACGACGCAGAATGGGTCGGCTCCTCCGCCGCACACGATCGAAAACTCGGAGCTACGCGTGCTGCCGCGCAATGAGGCGGGGCGGCATTACCAGCTCCACGTCGGGTTGCCGGCCAGCTACAAGAAGGAGGCCGGAAAGCGCTATCCGGTCATGTATGTGACGGATGGATACTGGGACTTCGAGAAGATCCGGGCGATCCAAGGCGCGTTGGTTTACGACAAAGTGGTTCCGGAGTTTATCTGGGTGGGCCTTGGGTATGCGGGAGAAGATCTCAACTATGGGAATCTGAGGCGATGGGAGCTGTCGCCGGTGCCCTTTGGCGGCGGCGGTCCGGAGGAATCGGGTCGGGCGGCGGATTTTTTGAAGACGATCGAGACGGAGATCATTCCGTTTATCGAACGGGAGTATCGGGTGGATTCGTCTTACCGGGTGTTGGGCGGCGCGTCGTTGGGCGGGTTGTTCACCCTGTATGCGATGTATTCGAAGCCGGAATTGTTTCAGGGCTACATCGCGGCGACGCCGGCGGTGGTGGTGGGCAACGATTGGCTGCTCGGGTATGAGGAGGAGTTCGCGAAGGCGGGGAAGCCGCTCAGAGCGCGGCTTTACGTGACGGCCGGTGGAAACGAGTCGCCGGGATTTGTGGGCGGAATCCTGCGCTATAATCAGCGGGTGGCTTCGCGGAAACACGACGGGCTGGCGTATCGGTTTCGGATCATCGACGACGAGCGACATGCGGGCATGCAGCTGGAGAGTTACACGCGCGGGTTGCGCTTTGTGTTCGAGCCGCGCGCGCCGGAAACGGGGCCGGCGAGCGTGCCTTAAGGTGAGCGCTTCGATTCGGCGGAGAGACGGCGGCGTTCGTGGATTAGCCGATGGGGCGATCCGGGAAATCTGCCCCGGAGACGAATTGCGGCACGAACGCGGGGCGGGCAACGCTGCTGTCGCTGTCGCGGGTGTCGTGATGACGCGCCTCCTGGCGATGAGCATCGATGTTATCTTTGATTCGCCGAGTCGTGCCGCGAGGGTTTGTGCTGCCAACGATGGAGTGGCCGCGCGCGCGGGCGCGGGTGGACGAGAGAGCGGACGGGATGGCCATGCGTAACATCGCGGCGGGCGGACTTTGTGCGATCGTGGCGGTGGCCTTTGCGGGCGCGTTCGGTCAGTTGGTGTTTGGCGGAGCGTTGTCGCCACATTTGGGATACGGCGTTCGCACGGCGTTGATCAGCACGATCGTGATGCTGCTGGTGTTGCCGATGCGGGGCGCTTTTCGGTTCAGCGTGGGCGGGCCGGATGCGAATCCCTCGGCGGTGCTGGCGATATCGTTGTCCGGCATGGCGGGGGCGATTGCGGCGCCCGAAGAAATGCTGCCGACGGTGGTGGCATTTGTGGCGATCTCGGCGGTGACGTGCGGAGGGCTGGTGTGGCTGGTGGGCGCGAGTGCGGGCGGGAGATGCGTGCGATATATTCCGTATCCGGTGGTGGCGGGATTTCTGGCGGGATCGGGATATTTGCTGGTCGCGGGAGCGTTTCGGAGTGTTACGGGGGAGACCTTGAGTTTCGGCGCGTTGACGCGGGCGTGGGCGGTGGGGCCGATGGCGGGGATTACGGCGATCGGGGTGGCGGCGGCGCTCTTCGCGGGCGTGAAGTATGTGCGGCATTATCTCGTGATTCCGGGGGTGATCGTGGGTGCGATCCTCGCTTTTCATGCGGTGCGCGCGTGTGTGGGGATCGATGTGGAGACGGCGCGGGTGCAGGGGCTTTTGTTGCCGATTCCGGCGGCGATGAGTTGGGAGAGTTTTCGAGCGTTGGATTTTTCGCTGGTGCGATGGGATTTGTTGTGGATGCGCGTCACGGAGATCGGGGCGATGACGGCCGTGGTGGTGGTGACGGCGTTGATGAATACGACGAGCATCGAAGTGGCGACGGGGAAGGATGGAAATGCGGATCGCGAGCTGAGGGCGATCGGCGTGGGGAATTTGTTGGCGGGCGCGCTCGGTGGAATGGTTGCGAGCAATTCGTTCAATCGAACGCTGCTGAATGTGAAAGCGGGGGCGACGTCGGCCTGGGCGACCCGACTGGCGGCGGGGGTGATCGTGGTGGCGTTGTTTGCGGCGCCGGGAACGATGGGGTTTTTGCCGCGGCCGGTGCTGGCCGGGTTGATTTTGTATTTGGGCGTGTCGTTGCTGACAGCGTGGGCGATCGAGTCGCGACGCACGATGGGCGCGATCGATTATGCGGTGGTGTTGGTGATTTTAGGCGTGGTGATGGCGGTCGGAATCGTGCCGGGTGTCGTGTTGGGAATCTTCATTGCGTGTGCGAGCTTTGCGGTGGCGATGAGCCGGAGCCGCAACGTCCGGCATGCGTTCACGGCGCAGACGCATCGGTCGAATGTGGAGCGGACCGCGGACGAGATCGCGACCCTGCGGACGGAAGGAGATGCGTTGCGCGGATTCGTGTTGGATGGGGTTTTGTTCTTTGGAACGGCGGCGCGGTTGCTGGAGGAAATTCGCGGGAGTCTGGAGCGAACGAAAGTGGTGCTGCTGGATTTCCGGTTGGTGCAGGGAATCGACGGGTCGGCGATCGTGGTGTTGAAGCGCGTGCACGGCTTGTGCCGGGAACTCGGGACGGAGTTGGTGTTGACCGGCGTGTCGAACTGGATCGAGGCGCGGATGGCGCGGGGCGGTTTCGATTTTGGCGCGCGGCATGTGCACCGATTTGCGGATCTGGATCGTGGACTCGAGTGGTGCGAAGAGAAAATCCTCGGCCGGCGGGAAGCGCCCACGGGCTTGGCGGCGCAGACCTGGGGCGGCGCGCTGACGAGCGAGGAAGGTGCGTTGCTCGAAAAATGCTGCGAGCGGCGGCGGCTGGTGCCGGGGGAGTTGTTGATCCGGCAAGGCGAGGCGAGCGATGCGATGTATTTCATCGAGCGTGGGCGGGTGCATGTGATGTTGCCGCCGGAGACGCCGGGTGGGGGATCGATGAAGCGACTGCGGACCTATGGCGCGGGATCGATCGTGGGGGAAATGGGATTTTATACGGGTGAGACGCGCAGTGCGGACATCGTGGTGGAAGAGGAAACGGAGGCGCTTTGCCTGACGCGCGAGCGGCTCTCGATGCTCGAGGTCTCGGAGCCGGCGCTGGCTCAGGCGTTGCAGCGGGTGGTGATCCAGAATCTGTCCCAGCGATTGCGCGCGGCGAACGAGGAAATTCGAGAGTTGTTGTAGGTTTGCGCGGACTGGTGGCGCAACGTTTCCATGGCGTTCGCGTCGAGCGCACGTCCCCATCCCCCATGTCATCTTCTCTTCTGCGATCGGTCCCGGCTTTGATTTTGATTGTCGGTGTCAGCGGCGATTGCGCTGCGGCGGCGGCGTCCGCGGCGCCGGCGCGTCCGGTGCCGCCGTGGCAGATGAGCCCGGAGGAACGCCAACGTATCCAGAAGCTGAATGCCGAAGATCACGCCGACATGCTGGCGCAGCTTGGAATCACGAAGCTTCGGCCTGGTCGCAATGCGAGCACCGAGCCCGGCACGCCCAATCCCGCCAACTACGACGAGAGCCGCGCGAATCCGTTTCCGGATTACCCGGAGCTGCTTGTGGCGAACGATGGCGGGCGCATCAGCACCGCTGAGGAATGGTGGAAGAAGCGGCGGCCGGAGATCGTGGAAGCGTTCGAACGCGAGGTGGTCGGACGTGTGCCGGCGAACGTGCCGGCGGTGCATTGGGAAGTTACCGAAACGGTGGAGGCGATGGTCGGAGACGTTCCGGCGATCGCGAAACAGGTGATCGGCCGCGTCGATAATTCCTCGCATCCGGAGATCTCGGTGGAGATTCGCATGGCGGTGGTGACGCCGGCCCGCGCGACGACGCCGGTGCCGGTGTTGATGATGTTTGGTTCGGGCAATCTTCCCGGAGTCGATCCGCGGTGGCCGAGTTGGGCGGGCCAGGAGCCGTCGGATCCGCCCTCGCAAGAGCAACTCGTTGCGGCGGGTTGGGGCTATGTATCGATCAGCCCGCACAGCATCCAGGCGGACAACGGGGCGGGATTGACGAGCGGAATCATCGGGCTTGCGAACAAAGGCGAGCGGCGAAAGCCGGAGGACTGGGGGGCGTTGCGCGCGTGGGCGTGGGGAGCGGCGCGGGGATTGGATTTTCTCGAAACCGATTCGGCGGTGGATGCGAAGCGCGTCGGAATCGAAGGCGTTTCGCGTTATGGGAAAGCGGCGCTGGTGACGATGGCGTTCGAGCCGCGCTTCGCGATCGTGCTGGTTGGTTCATCGGGTGAAGGCGGGGTGAAGCCGCATCGACGCGATTTCGGCGAAGCGGTGGAGAATCTGACCAGTTCGGGGGCGTATCACTGGATGGCGGGAAATTTTTTGAAATACGGCGCCGAGGAGTCGCGGTTTGGACGCAGGGATGCGGATGATATTCCGGTGGATTCGCATCAGTTGATCGCGTTGTGCGCGCCGCGGCCGACGTTTATCAGTTATGGAATTCCGGAGCGGGGCGACGCGCACTGGCTCGATCAGCAAGGCAGTTACATGGCGACGGTCGCGGCGGGCGAGGTGTTTCGTCTTTTGGGCGCGCGCGATCTGGGCGTGAAGGAAGATTACCGGAAGGCGAAGATGCCGCCGGTTAACACCGGCCTGCTCGATGGCCATCTCGCGTGGCGGCAGCACGATGGCGGTCATGAATCGCGATCGAACATGAAGAACTTTATCGCGTGGGCCAACCGGCATCTCGGCCACGCGGCGAAGTAGCGAGCCGGAGGTTTCGGGGGCGGCTCCAGCCTGATCGATTCGGGGCTGAGAGCGGTTTGCAGAGCGGGCTCGGAAAGAGCGGTGTTTTTCCTTGGCGTATTCAAACGGTGATTACAAACTTCCGTTTGGTCGGGCGCCTGTGGTCCAGTTCTCAACCATGCGTGGGGAGCATGCACGTGGCGAGAGACCCGCGGCGGATATCGCGGGCTGGAAGCTTGTCAGCTCCCGCACTTCAACCATCCGAAAAAAACCAAGGAAAAATCATGAAAATCGTTTCCCGCATGTTGGTGTTGAGTCTTCCGCTGCTGGCCCTTCCGGTCGCGAGCGCCGCAGCGGCGAAGGACTTTGAAGCGATGGACGCGAACGGTGACGGCAAAATCTCGCGCGCCGAGTATCGCAACGCAGGGGAGAAGACCTTTCGGCAACTCGACAAGAACCGGGACGGCGTGGTTTCGGTGAAAGAGCTGAGTGCAGCCGTCGAGCAGCACGATGGGGACAAGGACTCCTATCGCGCGGCGTGGCGGGCGATGGATCGTAATGGCGACGGGCGCATCACCGGCGCCGAGCACTCGTCCGCGAGCTATACGGCATTCTCCGAGATGGATGCGGACAAAGATGGCGTGCTCACCCGGGAGGAGCTGGAGTCCGGGACTTAAGCGGGTTTGCCGCAAAGCGATTTGGAAGATCGCTGATTTCTGCGACCCGCGGCGATGGCCGCGGGTTTTTTGTGAGACGCGCGCTGCGTCATCGGCGCAAACGCAGCTTGTTGCGGCGGACGATTGGAGCGATAGCTGGGGTATGAGCTACGTGCCGAGTGCGAACCGTTATGAAACCATGATCTATCGCCGCTGTGGCCGCAGCGGACTTCGGCTGCCGGCGATTTCGCTCGGGTTATGGCATAATTTCGGCGGAACGACGCCGTCGGAGAATGCGCGCGCGATGTGTCGGCGGGCGTTCGATCTCGGAATCACGCATTTCGATCTGGCGAACAATTACGGGCCGCCGCCGGGATCGGCGGAGCGAAATTTCGGCGAGATCCTGCGCACGGATTTTGCGGGGTTGCGGGATGAGCTGATCATCTCGACGAAGGCCGGCTACCTGATGTGGCCCGGTCCGCATGGCGAGTGGGGCAGTCGGAAGTATCTGCTCGCGAGCCTGGATCAGAGCCTGAAGCGATTGGGAGTCGATTACGTGGATATTTTTTATTCGCACCGGGTGGATCCCAATACGCCGTTGGAGGAGACGATGGGGGCGCTCGATCAGGCGTTGCGGTCGGGCAAGGCGCTTTACGTGGGGATTTCGTCTTACAACAGCCGCCGCACGGAAGAAGCGTCGGCGTTGTTGAAACAGTTTGGGCATCGCTGCCTCATTCATCAGCCCAGTTATTCGATGCTCAATCGGTGGGTGGAAAGCGACGGATTGCTCGAGACGTTGGAAAAGGAAGGCATCGGCTGCATCGCATTCTCGCCGCTCGCGCAAGGCATGCTGACGGACAAATACCTCGCGGGGCAGCCGGCGGACAGCCGGGCGAAGGCGAACAGCTCGTTGAAGAGCGATTTCCTTTCGGAAACGAATCTGGCCAACATCCGGGCGTTGAACGCGATCGCGGCGGAGCGCGGTCAGACCCTTGCCCAGATGGCCATCGCGTGGGTGTTGCGTCAGTCGCAGGTCACGTCGGCGTTGATTGGCGCGAGCAAAGTGTCGCAGATCGAGGACTGCGTCGGGGCGTTGAAGAACATCGCGTTCACGGACGAAGAACTCGCGCGAATCGATGGGCACGCGAAGGATGGCGCCTTGAATCTCTGGGCGGCGTCGAGTGCGAGCTGAGCGTGTCAGATCCGGCCGTCGGGCGGCAGCAATTCGGTGGCGAGCTCGCGCAGGCGTGTATCCGGCCAGCGGATGCCGAGACTTTGGGTCAGCTGGAGAAGCATCGCGAGCGAACCCGGAGTGAGCCGGCGGAGAACGGCGTCGTCGTAAGCGGGAAGGGATTCCTCCAGCAGCGAGCGGGCTGCGGCGGTTTGTCCGACGAGTGCGAGCAGGCCGATGAGATCCATGCGGTCTTCCGGCTCGAGCGTGTGGCGTTGGTGCAGGAGTTGGTTTATCGCGGCGAGAGCGGCTTCGAGCCCTGGAGTGTTTTGCGCGGCGAATTCCACGCGGGCGAGGGCGATGGCGACGGGGAGATTTTGAGGGAAGCGAAGGAGATCGGGGATGGCCGCGCGAGCTTCGGAGAGTTGTCCGTGGTAAAGCAGGGATCGCACGGAGCGGACGAGCACGTGTTCCGGAGCGGTGCGAGAGGTGACTTCGAAGATGAGGACGCTTTCGTTGGCCAGCGCCGGCGACGAGGGGAGATGGTCGGGGAGACGCTCCAGCCACGGCGGCACGTTCGAGTTTCGGAGCAGGCCGAGGACGAAGGCGGAGTCATGGAGCGGCTCTTGCGGCGAGAGCCCGCGCGCGAGCCGGATGTAGGGCTCCGCAAAATCGTCCCAGGTGACGAAGACCAAGTGGGTGATGCCGGCGGCTTGGACGAGTTGGTGCGCTTCTTCGGACGTCCTGGCGGCGAAGATCGCGGCGGCGCGTTTCAAGCCGTCCAAGTTTTCCCAATACGGAGTTCCGAGTCCGTGTGCGCTCGCAAAGTAGATCATGCGCGACGTCGTGGCTGGACCGCTCAGAACGACCAGAGGACCGCGGCCGACGCGTTGTCTCAGGGAATGAGCGAGGTCGCGTTCGGCGAAACTGAGGATGTCGTCGCGATCGATCGGCGGACGATGAGTCGTGGATTGAACGAGCAGGATCAGTCCTGGGACGAACGCCGCGGCGAGGAGGGGCAGCCAGGTTGCGCGTTGGCGGCGGCTCGCGATGTGGGCGGCGAGCAATGTGGGAGCGAGCGCGATCGCGCCGAGGAGGAAACCGTGGCCGACGGTCCACCAGCGCAGTTCCTTGAATGCCATCGCCCAAAACAGCGCGGTGGCGGTCAGTGGCAGCGCGACCAGCGCGATCGCGAGGCGAGGAGGTCGGCGTTGGCCGAAAATGAGTGCGATCACGCCGAGCGGCACGAGGAGCATGGGCAGGCAGGAGGCGAACGTGGCGACGTTCCATCCGGACTGGCGCAGTGCGGCGGGCAGGCTTTGAAACTCTGGCGTGTAGTCGTGACTCAGCGACCAGAGGAATGGATCGGACACGGCAAAGACGTGAGAACCGGCGACGGCGATGACGGCAGCCGGTGCGATCAAGGCGACAGCAGCAGCGGCGAGCGCGAAGGGTGAACCCAGCTTTGGTGACGAGCGGCCGGAAATCCATGCGGTGACGCGTGCGAGGAGTTCGCCGCCGCCCAGCCAGGCGAGTGCGTAGAGCGGATGGTTGACCTCGAGTCGCCAGCCGAGATGTGAAGGAAAGTATTCGATCAGATAAGCGCCGAGTGCGGTGATGCCTCCGACAAGACCCCAGCGCCGCCAGAGTCGCGGTTCGAAGCCGATGGCGTGCGAGTTTTCGCGCCGGCCGATCCACGCGCATGCGATGGCACCGATTGCGATGCCAAGAAAAACGGGGATCATGCTCACTGCGCTAATCCAGAGTCCGATTCCTCCGGCGATGGCTGAGCCGGTGAAGGCGCGACGGGCCTGCGCAATGGAGGAAAGCCAAGGTAGTTCTTGGGAGATGGCGGAATTCTCGCGCCGCACCCAGCCGGCGGTGCCGCCGAGGAGGAAGAAGAGCGTCGCCATCGCGCAAAGCTGGATGGCGCCGTGATGATCGGGATTGTCGGGGGCGAAGAGCACGCGGAGTGCTGGTGAGCCGGCGAGCCCGAGTGCGAGCAAAGCGGCGCCGGCGGCGCTGAAACGCCGGGCGACCCACGGGACCAGCGTCAACAACAGCGCGCAGACGAGGATCGGATTGGCGAAGAAGGCCGCGGTTTCGACTGCACTCGCCAACGGCCGGCCGGTGATGGCGTGTTCGATCCAAGCGCAGGTCGCGAGCCACCAGCGAAAAGGCGAGCCCCAGTGCACGGGGCGCCCGTGAGGGGCGTTGTCGTGTCCGACTGCGCGAACGCGGACGCTGCCCTCGGAGAGCATTTGCTGCGTTTGGACAATCCAGTGTTGTCCATCGATCCAGCGCGAAGGGTAGGCGATGTGCCGGCGGCCGTCGGCGAAACCCGTGGGCGAAGCGGCGTCGGTCAACGGGGCATGCACCGCCACTTTGTAGTCCGCGCTGAGATGGCGGAAACGATGCGCCTGACGAAGGGCGTCCCACATCACGAGCGCGATCGCGGCGATCAGCGGGGCGAGCCAAATGGCAGGATGGGAGCGGGGCGGGGGCGTTGAAAGATGGGACGGAGACGGCTCCGGTGCGGCCATGCGCGGCGAACTATCTGCGAAGGTGGGCTGGGGTCGATTGCATTTATGTGCGGACGCAAGTGGGTCGACTGGATCGATCGAAGCGAATGGGCGGAGGACTAATTAGCCCGCAGTGCGTCGACCGGATCGAGGCGAGCTGCACGGCGGGCGGGCAACCAGCAGGCGACGATCGCTGCGATTCCAACAACGACGACGGCGAGAATGAGCGGAAGCAGGGCGATGCCGTTCAGGTCGTAAATCAAAGATTTCAAAGCGAACGAAAGAGCGAAGCATCCCACGAGGCCCAACACGAGACCCGTTGCGACCCATCGCCCGCCTTGGGCGAAGACAAGTTGGACGATGTTTCCCTTGGAAGCGCCGATCGCGACGCGCACACCGATTTCGCGGGTGCGCTGTTGCACGTGATAAGAGAGCGTGCCGTAGAGGCCGACCGCGACGAGGCCGAGGGCGGTTGCCATGAAGAAGTTCACGAGTCCGGCGACGGCTCGCTGGCTTTGGGTGGCATCGCCGACGACCTCGCGCATCGTGCGCACATCCCGGAGAGCGAGATCGCGATCGAGAGCGGCGAGTTCACGACGCAACGTGGGTGCGAGCTGGCTCGGAGGCAGCGTCGTGCGCAGGACAAGATACGCATGATTGCTCCAATGCCCTTCGGGCGTGGTATACATCTCGGGCTGAACTTCCGATTCGGCGCCCCATTGTTTCACATTGTCGACGACGCCCACGACGCGGACGGTATACCACGGCTTGCCGGGATTGTTGCCGCGAAGGATTTCGCCGATGGGGTCCTTGTTGGGCCACGCGCTGTAGGCGAGTTTTTGATTCACGACCACGCCCCGGATGTCGCCCTCCCGGTCTTCCGGCTTCAAGCCGCGACCCTTGTGCAGGCGCAAGCCCATCGCGCTGAAATAGCCCTCGGTGACAGACGAGCGTTCGACCTGCATGCGGCGCTGCGTGGGATCGTAGGTTTCGTCATTCACCAGCGCGCTGGTGTTGCTGCCGCCCTCGAGCGGGAGCTTCGACGTGAGCGCTGCGTGCGAGACGCCGGGGATCGCTTGCAGACGTTCTTCGAGCGCATACCACAGGCGCACGCGGTCTTCGTTTTTGTCGTAGCGCGGGCCCCGCAGCGCGATTTGCGCGGAAACAACGGCATCGGTTGCGAGCAGATGGTTTTCTTCGAGGAGCCGCAGATAGCTCCGCGAGAAGAGCACGGCTCCGTTGACCAGCAGAAATGCCAGCGCGACCTGCGCGACGATCAGTGCGCGCAACATTCGATGACGTGCGCGGGATCCGACGGCGCCGCGGGCGTCGGCCCGCAGCACACCAGCGACAGGCGTGCGCATGGCCGCCAACGCGGGTGGCAAGCCGGCGAGCAGCGCGGTCAGTCCGGTCGCGCCCAATGCAAACCCCATCGCGGTGAGATCGACGGCGATGGCGGCTTTTCGGGCGTCGGTGACCGGAGCAATAGCGCGTAGGATTTCAACTCCGCCGTAAGCGAAGCCGAGGCCGAGTGCGGCGCCTGCCAGGGCGAGCACGAGGCTTTCGGTCAGCGTGAGCCGGACCAGATGGGCGGCAGAGGCACCGAGAGCCAAGCGGACGCCGAACTCGCCCTGCCGACGGGAGCTGCGCGCGAGCAGCATGCTGGCGACATTGCCGCAGGCGACCAAGAGGACCAGGCCCACGGCGGCGAAAAGCGTCCAAACCTTCGCTCCGAGATCCTGCGTCATCTCGTCACGGAGCGGGCGGACGAGGAAGGATTTTCTCGTATTCGAATCTGGATACAACGTGGTCAGGCGGCGACCGATGGCCTTGATCTCGCCATCGGCGGAGGCGACGCTCACGCCCTCGCGGAGGCGGGCGATGCCGAGCAGATAGTGACTGTCGCGGCGGGCGCGCTCCTCGTCATTGAACGAACATGGTTTCCAGAGCTGGCAGTCGATTCCGCGCAGCCGAGGCGACGCGAACTCGAAGGTTCGCGGCATGATGCCCACCACAGTGGTGTCGACGCCGTTCAGCCGCACGGTTCGACCGACGGCAGCGCGATCACCGCCGAGCAGTTGGTGCCAAAGCGTTTCACTGAGGATTACGACGGGTGGCGCGCCGGGCAGATCGTCCGCGGGTTCGAAGAGCCGTCCGAGGATCGGTTGAACGCCAAACGCGCGCAGCACGTCGGCGGTGCCCGTGACGGCCATGACGGATTGCGGGTTTTCGGCCCCGACGTTGACGGACTGAGGCTGATACACGCCGAACGAGCTGAAACTCGTGGACTGCTCGCGAAGGTCGAGGAAGTCGGCCGGCGAGAGTGACCAGCGGTCGCCGGACCAAACGTGCACAAGTCGGTCCGACTCGGGATAGTGGAACGGAGAAAGGACCAACGCCCGCAGGACGCCAAACATCGCAGTGGTCGATCCGATGCCGACAGCGAGCGTCAGAATGGCTACGATGGCGAACGGGCGGGATCCTGCGAGCCCGCGCAAGGCCAGGCGGAGGTCGGAGAGCATGAAAGGGAGGGCTTCCGACAAAACCCGGCTGGTTGAAAAAGGTTACCGCGGACGACCAAGAATTTCGAGGCGAGCCAATCTGCAGGGGCGGCGGGCTTCATTTACGCCGCCAGGCGGCGGAGTCGGACGGCAGCCGGGTTGTTGTGTTTGGCGGGATGGCGCACGGCATGGCGGATGAGCCATTTTCGGTCGGGCGACGCACCGTGGAGCCAGCGTTCACACAGTTCAAAGGCGAGGGACGGGTGATCTTTTGCAATGTCGCCGATGTGATTCGCAACGCTGCGACGGACATAGAGCGATGGATCGTCCTTCAACGCTTCCAAGATGGGAAAGGTTGGCCGCGGATCTTGGATGAAGGCGGGAATTCGCTGGGCCCAAGGCAGACGCGGACGCGAACCCTCGGAGCAAAGGCGGCGCACATGCGGATCGGGATCTCGCGTCCAATTCAGAAGCTGAGCGAGCGTGCGTTCGGGCCAGCGGATCAGAAAGGGGCGGATGGAAAACTCGCCGGTGAAACGCCGGGTGAGCTCGTGATGCGCGTGCATCGAAACCTCGAAAGGATCGACGCCGGCGTTGTGTTCCGGGTCGAGGCCGTATAGCGCGATGAACGATACGTGAGGCAGGAAGAAAAACACGCCAAGGCCGCGGTCCGATGTCGCGGGGTCAGGCGGCGGGAGTGAACGCAGCAGGACCGCGACGGCGTCCTCGTAGCGCGGAGGGAGATGTTGACGCAGAGCGCGGGCGAGATGGAGGCCTCGCTGCATGATCGATAACGATTCGAGGTCTTTGCGGGCGGTGCGGCGGAATTTGGTGGCGTCGAACTTGGGCCATGCCAGGGCGAGATTGTGGGCGAGGCAGCGAATGGCAGCGTCGTCGAGCAGCGACGTGAGGGAGCCGCCTTTGTCCATCGAGGCGGTGATGGCAGGGAAGCGGAGCTGGGCGGGAGCGACGGTTTTGAGTTGGGACGTGAAAGGGCGATTGGAAACTCGCGACGGGAGACGGGACATGGGGCGACGGTAGTGGGTTGCGATGACAGCGTGGTGTCAGGAGCGGCGCAATGGGTGACGCGAGCGTGGCCTCAGAGGGCTTTGCCGCCGATGGGAGATGGTAGGGGAAAGCCTGTGTCGCGGGTAAAATCTGCGAACGCGCGGGACACTCGGAGCGATGATGACAGTCTCGGGACAATCCGAGCTTCCGTGTCCACGCTTCGCTCCAACGCTTCGCCGGCAAAAAGTCCGCTACGTATTCGCCTCGATCGCGCGATTACGGTGCGAGCGTTGGCGATTATCGGGGTGGTTTTGTTCCATGCGTTCACGGTGCCCTTTGGGGGAAGGAACGCGGCGGAAGCGGCGTGGTTGGACGAAAGCCTGATGAGCGCGTTGTTGGCGGCGCTGCCGCGGGTGGAGCAGTTCGTGATCATTTTTTTCATGGTGGCCGGTTATTTTGGCTATCGGGCGTATCAACGTTCGCGGCTGACGGAGAGCCGTCGTTCGCGGCGGACCTTTGTGAAGTTTTTCCTGTGGCGGCGGTTTTGGCGGTTGGTGCCGGTGTTTTGGGTGGCGTTGTTGTTTTCGTATTTCGTGAGTTTCAGCGATCCGTTCAGCTGGGACGGCCTGCGAAAGCTGGCGGTGAATGCATCGCTGCTGAAGACGCTGTGGCCGGGTTATTTCTTTTCGATCAACCACGCGCATTGGTATGTCGCGGTGCAGTGGCAGCTGGATCTTTTGTATCCACTTTTCCTGTTCATGGTGGCGCGTCGGTCGGCGGGTTTTGCGGTGGCGGTGGTGTGGCTGGTGTCGATGACCTTTATGTTTGTGGTGCCGCAGTTCACGGATGCGGCGTATCTGCGTTACTTTCCGATGCGGTGGTGGGCGGAGTGGTCGCTGGGCGTTTATCTGGCGGACCGGCATCTGGCGGGTATGCGGCTTTTCCCGCGGCCGGGGTGGACGATGTTTGCTGCGGCCGTCGCGTTGGTGGCGGCGCGGGCGCAAGGCGTGCCCTTCGTCGAGTGGCTTGCGATTCGCGTGCTGATGGGAGCGGCGTTCGAGGCGATGCTGCTGTCGCGCGTGCCTCGTTTCGGGGTGGAGCGGCGTATGGCCCCGATCGGGGCGGTCAGCTACTCGCTCTATCTGCTGCACATTCCGGTGCAGCAATTGGTGATGCGAGCGTGGCAGTGGGCGGGCGGAGATTTCAGCACGGTGTTGGGATGGTGCGCGTATGCGATCGTGAGCGGACTTTGCGCATTGGGCTTGGCGCGAGTGTGCACCGAACACGTTGAAAACAGGTTTGCGGCGTTCGGGAACCGACTCTGGCGGCGAAGCGCGGCGATTCAGCGCTGGATCGATGTGCGACGGGTCGATCCGGGAGGGGAGCGACGTTCGAGGGCGAGTGGGGCAGTTTGAAGCTTTCCGGCGGCGACGGGTTGGCTGAGGCGCTGTCGGGAGAATGCGAGAAAAGGCAACGCGAGCTTGAGCGAGGCGTGGAAGGTGACGCTAATCGCGGCGATCATGGCGCGCCGACGTCGCTCTTCCTCCCGCTCGCGTAGAACCCGCCTGTCGCTGCCGGCGCGCTGGTTGTTGTATTTGAACCTCGTGTTGGCGGCTCTCGTGGGCGGCTGGTATTTTCTCCAGCCGGCGGAGCGGCAGACCGAAGTGCGCCGGCTGGTGAGCACGACATGGGCGCGGGATAAAGGCGTGTCGCCGGTCGATGTCGCGTGGGACATCTGGGAGCTTTATTATGCGAATCCGGCGAGCGGGCGGATCGCGGCGGGGGACAAGACACATCTTTATGGCGGAACGCCGCGGACCTCGTCGGGTGCGGAAGCGGGATTTCTGCGCGTGTTGGTGAATCGCGGTTACGTGGTCGGTTACAATGAAACGCGGGGCAATCCCGCGTGGGCGGCGTATCGCGTGCGTGATTTGGCGGAGATGCCCTCGACGCCGCCGCGGCCGGAGCGTTTCTCGGTGGATCGTCGAACGGCAACGCGGGTCGATCCGGATGTTTACACCGGAAGCGGATACGATCGGGGGCACTTGGCGCCGAATTACGCGATTGCCACGCGGCATGGACGAGAGGCGCAGGAGGAGACGTTTTTGATGTCGAACATCACGCCGCAGCGGCATGCGTTGAATGCGGGCGTGTGGAAGCAGTTGGAGATGAAAATCGCGACGAGCTATCCGGCGCGCTACGAGGAAGTGTGGGCGATCGCGGGTCCGATCTTTGGGGAACGACCGAGGGAGTTGCGCGGCGTGGTGCAGGTGCCCGAGGCGTTTTTTCTGATCGTGGTGGACGAGCATGAAGGGAAGTTGCGAACGCTCTCGTTTATCGTGCCGCAGGATGCCTCGTCGGAGATGTCGGCGGACCGTTATCTGGCGTCGATCGACGAAATCGAACGACGCACGCAGTTGGATTTCCTGCCGGATCTCGACGATGTCACGGAAGCGGAAGTGGAGCGCAGCGTGCCGGCGCGGGTGTGGTAGCGGTGAAGCGGGCGTTGCGCTGGGCGATGACGGGCGCATGTTGAGGCGTCCTCAAACCTTATGAATCGCTTACGGAAGGCCCTCGTTTCCTCGATCGCGTTGTGGGTGGCGGCGGGTGCGAACGCGCAGTTTTTCGATTCCTTCGACGGAGCGAAGATCGACGGCTGGTTCACGATGACCGGCGATGGAGTGGCGGAGATCGAGTTTGTGCCGCGCGATGGATTTGCGCGCATGCAGATCGATGGGACGGCCGATCGGCACAATGTCTGGTGGACGCTGATCAAGCGGGACGTGACGAGCTTCGTCGATTTGAAGCGGTTGCAAGATCCGGCGCATGAGTTGCGCGTGGAAGCGAGAATCCGCGTGAGTCACGCGCCGCGGCGGGTGAACTTCATGGTGAACACGCAGCGCACGACGGATTTTCACCAGCACCTGCGCGAATACGACATTCGGGATACGGACGGATGGCATACGATCAGCATGACCACGCGAGATCTCGATGCGCGGCCCGGCGATACCCTGTTCGTGCAGCTGGCGGCGACGGATTGGGGCCCGGGCAGGTATCATGTCGACGTGGATTATTATCGCGCGGACATCGTGCGGCGCGATGAAGCGAAACCTGACGTGGGTGAACCGCTGATCTATCATCCGGATGTCGGGGACGTGGCGCGGTTCGCGCACCATCTGGCGCCGGCTCATGACAGCGTGATCGATTCGGATTTTCCCGATGTGAATTTCAACGACTGGCAGGTGGAAGATCGAAATGAAGCGGTGCGCGTTCTCGCGATCGGCGGAACGCAGGCGGCGGTGTTGCGTTGGGATCTGGCGGCGTTTCGCGGGATGAAGGCGGACGGAGCGGGGGTGTTGGAGCTGACGACCTGGGCGGCGCCGCGCGGCGGGAATTACGTGCAGGCGTATGGCGAGGATTTGGGCGTGGAGTTTGGGAAGATTCGCGTGTTCGAGATTCTCGCGGGCAACGCGGCGTGGGAGCAGGAGGCGGTGACGTATCGGAATTTGTTGGACGGGCAGAATCCGGCGGACGTGTTCAACGGCCAGACGACGATCGATCTGGATATCGCGTCGAAGCGTGGGGAGAAAACCTATCTGACCCTGCCGCGGCCGGTGATGCAGCGGTTGATCGATGGCCGGACGAAAGGCCTGGTGATCCGACCCCTGGGCGCGATGGCGGCGTCGATTTATGCGTCGGAAAGTGGCGAGAGGGGGCCGAAGCTGCACTTCACGACAACACGCTGAAACGCCTCCTCGATCGCGACGCTCGCGCTTGGCAAAGTGCGGCGCGTTCTTAGCGTGCGCGAAATCTTTCACCCCAAAACCTCATGAACCGACGCACATTTTTGAAATCGTCGCTCGCGGCGAGCGCGGCAACGCTCCTGACGAATCATCGGCTGACGGCGCAAACGCAGGGCGCGCCGGATCGCGCGGCAGGAAAGTTTCAACTCGGGTATGCGCCGCATCCCAACATGCTCAAGGAGCTGGGCGGGGCGAACGTGATCGATCAGATCAAGTTTGCGTCGGACCAGGGCTTCACGGCGTGGGAGGATAATGGCATGGCGGGGCGTTCTCCGGCGGAGCAGGAAGAAATCGGGCGCACGCTCGCGGAGCGAAAGATGCAGATGGGCGTGTTTGTGGCGTATGCGAATTTCACGGATCCCACCTTCGTGACGACGGACGCGGCGCGGCAGGAAGAGATTTTGAAGCAGATTCGAAATTCGATCGAGGTGGCGAAACGCTGCGGAGCGAAGTGGATGACGGTCGTGCCGGGATCGGTGCATCAGCAGACGAAGGAATATGGGGAGTGGAATCGCTACGGCGGTCCGCGGCTGGCGGAAGGATTTCAGACGGCGAATGCGATCGGGCTGTTGCGGCGCTGCGCGGAGATTCTCGAGCCGCACGGGCTGGTGATGGTGCTGGAGCCGTTGAACTGGTATGCGAACCACGGCGGGACGTTTTTGCAGAAATCGGATCAGGCCTACGCGCTGTGCAAGGCGGTCAACAGTCCCGCGTGCAAGATCCTGTTCGATATTTACCACCAGCAGATTTCAGAGGGAAACCTGATCCCGAACATCGATCGTTGCTGGGACGAGATCGCGTATTTCCAGTCTGGAGACAATCCCGGGAGGAAAGAACCCGGCACGGGCGAGATCAATTACCGGAATGTTTTCGGTCACTTGAAGAAGAAGGGGTTCGCGGGCGTCGTTGGAATGGAGCACGGCAAGTCCTTGCCCGGGGCGGAAGGTGAGCGGGCGTTGATTCGCGCGTATCGCGAAGCGGACGGTTCGTGACGCGGCGTCAGGAGGCGCGCGATACGAACAACGGGGCGTAGGCGCGCCGATAATGCCACGCGAGCGCGAGAGTGAGCGCGGTGAACACCAGCGCGGGCGGAAGACCTGATGGCTCCAGCATGGCGTGAAAAAGGACGCTGTTGACGAGGAACGGTGCAAGCAGGACGAGCGCGAGCGGCACGAAGCGATTGAGCAGGAGCAGCGTGCCGACCAGCAGTTGTGTGACACCGATCAGAGGCATCATGTAGCCGGATTCGGCGAGCGCTCCGGCGAACGCGACGGCGCCGTCGGGAAGCGGAGTGGGCGGCGGCGGGATGAAGTTGAAGAATGAGTTCAGCCCGAAAATCACCATCGGCAATCCGAGGAGGATGTGCCCGAGGATGGGCAGATAACGGACGACACCGCGCGAGGCGGGTTGGACGGTGGAGGCGGCGGCGGTCGGAGCGGTCATGGTGGGAGAGATTTGTTGCGACGTGTTCACTCTCCCGACGAACCGGCCGCGGAACTCCGGACATGCGCCGTCGATTTTGTGTATTCGAGAAAGCTCAGGCGGCGGGCGCGGAGAACTGCCAAGGCAGCGCGCCTGTGATTAGCCGGTCGCGATAAGCGACGGTGAGTTTGTCGCCCGAGGGGGCGAACGCGACACCGTCGAGGAAGTCGAGCCAGCCGGCGTCCTCATGGCGCACGGTGCAGAGGAGCTCGCGCAGGATGAGAATGTTCCAGTCGTGCGAGACGTGGAGATCGAGCCGACGTCCGCGCGGGCAGGGCTCGTTCAGGCGTTGGAGCAGATAGTTCAGTTTTTCGGAGGCGAGATCGACGGCCTCGCGGATGACGCCCGGCGGAATCTGGCGGCCGAGCCAGAGGCGCACAAAATGGTCGCGGTGCTCGAGGGTGAGGCGACCTGCTTCGGCGAGGTCGAGGATGTAGCTTGCGCCGAGGGTTTCTTCAGGACCGGCGAGCTCGCCGGAAAGTTCGATTTTGGTGGCGCCGCGCAGGATCGCTTCGGCGGTTTGCTGGCAACGTTTCACGGGACTGTGAAACAGCCGGATGCAATCGAAACCCTGGATGCGAGCGCCGAACGCTTCGGCGTCGGCGATGCCTTGCGGTGTGAGCTCGGCGAGGTGGGGCTCCGCCTGGTTCGTGATCGGGAAACGCGCGGCGTGCCGCAGAATGACGGCGGCGGGAAGGTTGGCCGGGAGTGCGCGCAATGTTTCGAGAAGTTCGTGTCCGTGCATGCGGCGAAAAAGACAGCGTTTGAAAATCCGGCAAGCTCCCGGGGAAAACGGGGAGAACAACGGCGCGAGAGAAGCTGAAGATCTTCGCGATCGGCGGGAATTTTAACGGGTTCACCTTGACCTCCGTTGCGGTGGGAAGGGGGAGCGGAAGGTTTGGCCGCCATGAGTTTCGTCGTCCGTGCCCCCGGAGCGGTGTGGTTGTTTGGCTTGATGTTGGCGGAGATCGCTGCGGCGGATGCGACGGCGCCGCAGTCGTGGCGGGCGCGTTCGCCGGATGGGCGGCAGGAGGCGATCGTCGAGCTGGCGGAGGGGCGGCTGACCTACCGGCTTGAACGAAGAGATGGCGATGCGGTGAAACCGGTGTTGGCGGCGTCGCCGCTCGGGTTGAACACGGATGCCGGGCGATTCAGCGAACAGTTGAAAGTGGTGTCGGCGACGGAGCCGAAGCAGGTGGAGCAACGTTACACGATGCTGACGGGAAAGCAGCGGGAGTTGAGCGATCGGCACACGGCGATGGCCGTGACGGTGGCGAATGCGAAGAACGCGCAGATGACCGTGGAGTTTCGCGTGTATGACGACGGACTGGCGTTCCGCTATGCGTTGAAGGAGTTGTCGAAGAAAGACGTGCGCGTGGTCGGTGAGGCGACGGGGTTCAAGTTTGCGAGCGAAGGAAAAGTGTGGATGCAGCCGTATTCGCAGGTCGCGGCGTGGTCGCCGGCGCATGAGGAGTATTTCACGAACGGGGCGCGGCTGGGGGAGCATGCGCCGTGGCGGGAAGGTTGGGCGCTGCCGGGATTGTTCGAGACGGATGGAGGTTGGGTGTTGTTGACGGAGGCGGATCTCGACGGGCGCTATGCGGGATCGCACCTGGATGCGACGGTGACGGATCGCACATATACGTTGCGCTTCGACTTGGAGGAGACGGCGAATGGAATCGGAGTGGCGGAGCCGACGGTGGGGTTGCCGTGGGCGGGGCCTTGGCGCGTGGTGATTTCAGGGAACTCGCCGGGGGCGGTGTTGGAATCGAATCTGGTGCATCATGTGAGTCGGGCGCCGGCGACGGGCGACTGGTCGTGGGTGAAACCGGGACGGGCGACATGGAGCTGGTGGTCGGATCATTCGAGTCCGAGGGATTTGAACAAGATCACGCCCTTCATCGATCTGGCGGCGAAGTGGGGCTGGGAGTATTCGCTCGTGGACGCGAACTGGAATGAGATGGCGAACGGCGACATCGAGAAGCTGCTCGTGTATGCGAAGGAGAGGAACGTCGGGCTGTTGCTTTGGTATAATTCGGGCGGAGAGCACAACGACATCACGGAGCAGCCCCGGCATCGGTTGATTGAGCGCAAGGCGCGGCGCGCGGAATTCGAGAAGCTGCAAAGGCTCGGGGTGAAAGGCGTGAAGGTGGATTTCTTCCAGAGCGACAAGCAATGGATGATTCGGCATTATCTCGGGATTCTGGAGGATGCGGCGGAGTTTCGGCTGCTGGTGAATTTCCATGGCTGCACGATTCCGCGGGGCTGGCAGCGGCCGTATCCAAATCTCATGACAATGGAAGCGGTGCGCGGGGCGGAGATCTACAGTTGTTGCGAGGATTACGGACCGGCGGCGATCTGGCAGAACACGGTGCTGCCGTTCACGCGGAATGCGATCGGCTCGATGGATTACACGCCGGTGACGTTCACCGATCAGAAGATTCCGCATCAGACGACCTACGCGCACGAACTCGCGCTCTCGGTGGTGTTCGAGTCGGGGATCCAGCATTTCGCGGACGCGGTGCGCGGTTATGAGCAACTGCCGGATTATGCGCAGGAGTGGATGAAACGCGTGCCGACGGTTTGGGATGAGACGCGGTATGTGGCGGGGTATCCGGGGAAACTCGCGGTGGTGGCGCGGCGAAAAGGCGATGTGTGGCGCGTGGCGGGAATCGAAGGAGAAGATCGGGCGAAGACCGTGACGGTGGAGCTGCCATTTTTGGAAGCGGGCCGCTACGCGGTGGAAGTGATCGCGGATGGAGCGGACGATCGGTCGTTCAGTCGGGCGATGAAGACGATCGATGCGGGGGACTCGTTCGAGGTGTCGATGCGTGCCGGGGGTGGATTCGTGGCGACGGTGACGCGGCAGTGA
>JAFAAS010000164.1 GCA_023426435.1 Verrucomicrobiota bacterium
GTCGCTACGCGGTGGAGGTGAGCGCGGATGGAGCGGACGATCGGTCGTTCAGTCGGACGATGAAGACGATCGATGCGGGGGAATCGTTCGAGGTGTCGATGCGAGCAGGGGGTGGATTCGTGGCGACGGTGACGCGGCAGTGAAGGAGGAGAGACGGACGATGCATACGAATCGGATTTGGGTGCTTGGGGTTGTGGCGCTCTGGGCGGTGCCGGCGGTCGCGGCGGTTTCCAACGCGATCGTCGAAGAGAACAAGAAGCCGGGGACGCGGGATTGGCTGCTGACGAAGGTCGATGCCGTTCTCGTGCAGAAGGCGCCGGACGGCGGAGATCAGCCGCATTTTCCGCGGAGCACGAAGATCGAAGGATATGTGTCGAAGACGAGTTATCGGGCGGGCGAGACGGTGAAGTTTCATCTCAGTGCGTCGCCCGCGGCTGACGTGAAAATCGAGATCTATCGGATGGGCTATTATCAGGGAAATGGCGGGCGGCTCGTGCATACGATCGAGAACGTCGCGGTGAAACCGCAGCCGACGCCGGGCGATGGGGAGCGGAATTTGCGCGAATGCGAATGGGCGGTGGCGCAGGAGTTGACGGTGCCGCGAGATTGGGTGAGTGGCGTGCATCTCGCGAAGCTGACGCGCGCGGACGACGGGTATCAGGCGTATGCGATCTTCGTGGTGAGGGACGATCGGAAGGCGGACTTCAATTTTCAGGTGTCGGACATGACCTGGCAGGCTTACAACCGCTGGCCGGCGTGGCGGTCGCTTTACGATTTTCAGGGGAAGCTCTGGGTGACCTCGGGAGGCGACATCGTGAGTTTCGACCGGCCCTATCTTTTCTTCTACAACCTGCTGCCGTCGGCGGCGAATGAACTGACGAATGGGTCGGGCGAGTTTTTACTGTGGGAGCATCCGCTGGCGTTTTGGATGGAGCAGCACGGCTACGACGTGACGTATAGTTCAAATGTGGATACGCATGAGGACGCGGACGGATTGTTGCGGACGAAGGCGTTTTTGTCGGTGGGGCACGACGAATATTGGACGCGGCAGATGTATGATAACGTGAGCCGGGCGCGGGACGAAGGGGTGAATCTGCTGTTTTTGTCGGGCAACGCGGTGGACGGGGAGGTGTTTCTCACGGCGAGCACGGACGGGAGGCCGAATCGGATTATGGGCCGGTCGAAGTGGTTTTTGGATGAACACAAATTGATGGGGGCGTCGTCGTATGGCGTGGGGCTCGGCGACTGGGTCGTGAGCGAGCCCGGGCACTGGCTTTATGAAGGGACGGGGCTGAAGGCGGGCGATGCGATCAAGGGACTCGTCGGTTGGGAGTATCACGGCCCGCCGTTGAAGGAGGATCCGACGCTGGTGGTGGTGGCGCGCGGGAAGTTCACGGATTTTCGGTGGGAGGCGGAGTCGACGCATGCGGCGACGTTTTACGAAGGAGCGAAAGGCAACTTCGTGTTCAACGCCGGCACGTGTTGGTGGAGCACGCCGTTGGCGAGGCCGCCGGGGGCGCGGAATCCGCCGGATGCGGATTTCAGCGAGGTGGATGCGCGGGTGCAGCGGATGACGAGAAACTTGTTCGAACGGGCGAAGCGGAGCGGAGGGGCGGTGCGATGAGAAGAGTTGGGCGGATGGCGCTGGGCATGGGCTTGATCGCCGCGAGTGGATTGGGCGCGAGCGCGAATCGGATTGTGGAGGAGAATGGGAAAGCGGGGACGCGGGATTGGGTGCTGACGAAGGTGGATCTGGTCGTCGAGGCGACGGATCCGTTGGGCCAGGACCAGCCGCATTATGTGCGAAGCAAGAAGATCGAGGCGTATGCGTCGCAGACGAGTTATGCGGCGGGCGAGACGGTGAAGCTGTTCGTGAGCACGGATCCGGTGAGCGATTTTACGATCGAGGTGTATCGGATGGGGTATTACGGCGGGGACGGGGGACGGCGCGTGCACGCGTCGGGGAAGTTGAAGGGGAAGGCTCAACCGACGCCGGAGGATGGAGAGAGGAATCTGCGCGAATGCCGGTGGGAAGTGTCGCATGAATTCGAAGTGCCGGCGGAGTGGTTGAGCGGCGTGTATCTGGCGAAGCTGACGCGGGAGACAGACGGGTTTCAGGCTTATGCGATCTTCGTGGTGAAAGATAAGCGGAAGGCGGATTTCAATTTCCAGGTGTCGGACATGACCTGGCAGGCGTATAATCGGTGGCCGGCGTGGCGGTCGCTTTACGATTTCGAGGGCCAGCTGTGGGTTGGCTCGGGCGGCAACGCGATCAGCTTCGACCGGCCATATGGGTTCTTCTTCAATCTGCTGCCGACCAAGCTGCATCCGCTGACGAATGGGAGCGGGGAGTTTCTGTTGTGGGAATTTCCGCTGGCGATGTGGATGGAGCAGCACGGCTACGACGTGACGTATAGTTCAAATGTGGATACGCATGAGGATGGGGACGGATTGTTGCGGACGAAGGCGTTTTTGTCGGTGGGGCACGACGAGTATTGGACGCGGCAGATGTATGATCATGTGAGCCGGGCGCGGGACGAAGGCGTGAACCTCCTGTTTTTGTCGGGCAACTCGGTCAGCGGAGAAGTTTTCCTGACGACGAGCATCGACGGGCAGCCGAATCGCGTGATGGGGCGGACGCGAAAGTTCAATGACGAGCACGCGTTGATGGGAGCGACGTCGTATGGCGTGGGGCTCGGCGACTGGATCGTGACGGCGCCGGAGCATTGGATCTATGAAGGGACGGAATTGAAGAGAGGGGATTCGATTCCGAATTTGATCGGGTGGGAGTTTCACGGCCCGCCGCTGCGGGAAGATCCGACGCTGGTGGTGGTGGGCGAGGCGCGGTTTCGGGAGGATCGCGAAAAGCCGAGGCGGACGCATGCGGCGACGATTTACGAAGGGCCGAAAGGAAATTTCGTGTTCAACGCCGGGACCTGTTGGTGGGCGATGCCGCTGACGACGCACCCGGCGTTTCGAAATCCGCCGGACGTGGATTTCAGCGAGCCGGACGAGCGCGTGCGGCGGATGACGAGGAATCTTTTGGAGCGGGCGCGGAGGACGAAAGAGTAGATGAGCGGAATCAATCCGACGGGACGTCGGGTTTCACCTTTATGAAGACATGCAAAGTATGGATGGCGGTGGTGTTGGGGGCGGGAGTTGCCTGGGGGGCGGAAGAATTGCCTGAAGGGGTGGCGCCGGGGCAGACGGGTGCGAATGAGAAGGAGTCGCCGCCGGAGTTGATCGATCTCGGGAAGGAGCCGCCGAGGAAGATCATTGGGCATGTGGCGCATTACGATGCGGCGGGGAGACTGCTCGCGTGGCACGAGCCGGAGGTGCCGGGAGCGGCTTACGATCGGGTGGTGAGACTGGCGTCGGCGTTCGTGAAGGACGGCGTGCCGAACGATCCCAAGACAGGGCTGCCGATTTACTTTGTGTCGTGTTCGTTCAATGGACCGCAGTTCAGCAACGAGGCGGATTTCAAGGCGGGAAAAACGTGGGACGATTGGATGAACAATCCGGCGTGTTTCTTTGCGGGGGCGGTGCAAAGTCTCGCGGTCGATTTTCACGGCTACACGGGCGAGCGGGCCTACATCGATCTCGTTCGCGGAATGTTGGATCACCAACTGAAGTTTGGGACGACGCCGGCGGGGTGGCCGTGGGAGAAGGTGCCTTATGCGAGTGCGGATCCGGGCAATCCGGTGTATGAAGGCGCGACGCGTTGGGAAAATGCGGGCATGCGCGGCGACGGGTTGCACGGAATCGAGCCGGACAAGCTGGGCGAGTTGGGCGTGGGGTATTTCAAATTTTATCAACTCACGGAGGAGGCGAAGTATCTCGAGGCGGCGCTGGATTGTGCGGATGCGTTGGCGAAGCACGTGAAAGACACACGGATCAGGGGTGACGATTTTTCGGATGCGCAGGCGCATCGGTCGCCCTGGCCGTATCGGGTGAATGCGCGAACCGGTGTAGTGATTGACGACTACACGGCGAACGTGGTGGAGCCGATCCGGCTCTTCGACGAGTTGTTGCGGCGGAGCGATCGGCTGAAGCTCGGCGGCGAGCGGGAGAAGGCGTATCGTCGGGCGCATGACCTGGCGATGAACTGGCTGCTGTCGAAAAGCGGGCCGTTCATCACGGGCGTGTGGAACGGATATTTCGAGGACGTGCCGTCGGATCCGAAACTTGGGAATCGGGTGCAGAACATTCCGATGGAGACGGTGCGGCATCTGTTGAAGCAGCCGCCCAAAGGACTCGATGTGGAGCGGCACGCGTTGGCGCAGCTCGCGTATGTGAAGTCGGCGTTTGGCGAGCCGGGAGAACCGTCGATCAACGAACAGTCCTGGTGTTATGTGCCGATGGGCAGTCACACGGCGCGGTATGCGTCGGTGCATGCGATGATGTATGAACGCACGGGCAACGAGTGGCACAAGCGGGAAGCGGAGGAGCATTTCAACTGGGCGACGTATTGCACGGCGACGAACGGCGTGGTGTCGGTCGGGCCGCGCTGGGAAGGGACGTGGTGGAGCGATGGATACGGCGATTACATCAAGCACTTCTTCGAAGGGATGGCGGCGGTGCCGGAGTGGGCGCCGGCGAAGGAGAATCATCTGCTGCGCTCGAGCTCGGTGGTGCAGCGGATTCGATATGAACCTGCGACGATTGCGTATCGGGCGTTCGACGAAAGCGGAGTGGAGCGGCTGCGGTTGGGGTCGAAGCCGAAGCAGGTGAAGAGTGGCGAGCGGGAGTTGCGCGAAGGCGATGCGTGGACCTGGCGGGCGCTGGACGCGGGAGGTGGCGTGCTCGATGTGCGGCGCGAGAAGCAGCGCGAGGTGACGATCGGGCTTTAGAGCGTTTTCAGAAAAACGATAGCTCTTCAGGTGAACCACAGAGGCACGGAGAGATCCCGGGGACTTCCTCTGTGTGCTACACTTCGCTCTGCCCTCGCGGAAGGGCACGGCTTCGCCGGCGACGGGGTGCGGCCCTCTCTTGACGGGGCTCGGGCGAAGGCGGACGGCGGAGTCCGGCTGTCTTAAGTTTGCGCGCGGTGGGCGGGGGCGCTTAGTTCCCGCCGCCGATGAAGAGAATCGAAACCGATCGTCCGCGCGTGCCGTGGAGTTGGGCGGCGTGGATGACGGGGCCTTGGCTGGCGCTTTTTTATATCGATAATCTGAGCGATGGCGGGCCGTTGACGTTCATGATTCGACGCTTTGTCGATAGCCCGATGCTGATCGGGCTGCTGGCGAGCGTGAATGTGGCGTTCAACTTCACGGTCGGCGCGGCGGCGAGTTACCTGAGCGATCGGATCTGGACGCCGTGGGGGCGGCGGCGGCCGTTTTTGATCGTGGGATGGGTCGGCGCGGCGATGATGATGTTTCTCTTGCCGTTGACGCCGAACGTGTGGGCGCTCGTGGCGGTGGTGCTGGCGTTGCAGTTTTTCGTCGACGTGGCGAAGCCGCTGGAACCGCTCTACAATGAAGTGGTGCCGCCGTCGCAGCGCGGCCGCGCGGGAACGATGCGCAACATTGGTCAGCAGCTGATGGGACTTTTTTTCTTCGGCGTGATGATGGCGCAGTTCGATGCGGTGCATGAGCTGTCGCTGTTCGGGCGGGTGTGGCGATTGAGCGGTGAGACGGCGGTGTTTTGGACCGGCGGGCTGTTGACGCTGGGAATGACGGTGTTCCTTGCGTTGGGCGTGAAGGAGAATCGGCCCGCCGGGCAAGAGCCGGGAAGGGAGTTGGGCGTGCGAGCGTTTTTGCGCGATGTTTTCGGCAAACGGCAGTGGTGGATGGTGTATCTGCTGTATGCGACGCCGTTGGTGGCGGGGCCGACGGGCGGAAGTTTTGCGGTGTTGATGCAGACGGAGCAGCTGGGATTTTCGAAGGCGGAGATGGGATTCGCGGTGTCGGTGGGGATGATTGGGATGGTGGTGTTGTTCGCGCCGCTGGCGGGATATTTGACGGATCACATGTCACGCATGCGGCTGCTGCGAATCGGGATTGTGGGGCCGACCGTCGTGGAGCTGCTGTTTTTCCTGCACGTGCGATTTGTAGCGGATTATTCGATACCGCTGAGCACCTGGATCGCGTATGGGCTGGCGGGGAGCGCGTTGAAGACGTGCGCCTATCTGGTGTGGGGCGTGCTGGTGTTCGACTACATCCCGCGCAACCGATTTGGGACGGTGAGTGCGGGCCTCGTTTTCGTGAGCGGGCTGGTGCCGTTTGTGTTGACGAATCTTTCGGGGCTTTGGGTCACCGGGTTCACGGCGGTGTTTGGGCCGGCGGGGCGCGGCGATTACGATTATTCGAGTCTTTATGTGATGCAGGTCGGCTTCGCCGCGGTGGCGTTGTGGATGACGTGTTTCTTCGAACGCGAAGAGAAGCGCGGGCGGGTGCGTCCCTTGGGGCGGGCGGAAGCGGGGGCGGCCCGAGTGGGCGGCGACAGGAGCTAGATTTCGACGGAGATGGAGCCGCCTTGGGGGAAGCGGAAAGGATCGCGACCGGGGATGATGATCTCGGTGGGGAGACCAGCAGGGACTTCGGCGCGATAATCGATGACGCTGCCGCGCCGGCGCCAATCGACGGTGATCGGTCCGGCGGGTGTGGGGGCGGAACCGCGGGCCCAGTCGAGACCGTCGGTTTGCGGCGAGAGGCGCGCGCCGGCCCAGCCGGGAGCGAGCGGGCGGATGCCGAGGATCGTGGTGATGTAGTCGATGGCGGGCCACGCCGACCACGCGTGCGAATCGCTGCGAGCAGGATCGGGATACTCGGGCCACGTGGTGACGTGTTGCGTGAGGTAGTGGCGCCACGGCCGGAGGATGTGGGTGTGCCAATCGCCGAAGCGCTGCACGCGATCGAGTGCGCGCGTGATGTAGAAAGCCTGCATCGAGCGCGCTTGAAGGAGAGAATCGTCGGCGGCGAGGCGCGGGGCGATGCGCGCGATCTGGGCGTCGGTGGCGATGCCGGCATTGATGGCGGCGGCTTGGACGTGTTGGGAAAAACGCGGGTCGAGATTTTCCTGGTCTTCGCGGAAGAGGCCGGCGGAAGCGTCCCAGGCCTCGCGGCGGACGATACCGGCGAGGCGGCGGCTCAATTCCATCCAACGCAAGGCGTCTTCCGGAAAACCCGCCTGGCCGTGAATGCGCGCGGCGGAGTCGAGCGCTTCGACGAAGAGGCAGGTGAGATACGTCGATCCGCCTTTTGTCACGGAAGGTGGTTCGCCGTGCGGCCAGCCGGGGACGTCGTCGACCATGTTCCAGCCGCCGGTGACTCCGACAAAACCGTCGGAGCGAAGACGCGCGCGGAAGAAATGAAGAATCGAATCGACGGCGACGAGTGCTTCGCGGACGAAGGCCAGATCGTTGGTGCCGACCCAGCGCCAGTAGTCCTCGAGCATGAGGATCCAGTGGAGGCAGAAATACGGGATGGTTTGGCGCGCGTATTGGCAGGGCACGCGGGAGTCGAGCAGGCCGTCGGAGCGGATCGTGTCGAGAAAGAGCCGGAGATTACGCTTCGGGAGAAGCGTTTCGTTGCAGAGATGAAAACTCGCGAGCGCTTCGATGCGGGTGTCGGCGATGTAACTCAGCTGTTCGTAGTAGGGACTGTCGTCGTAAATCTCGTGAGCGCCGATCCGATAGGTGTGGAGGCTGATGTCAAAGATGCGGCGCGAATCGGGGTCGCTCGACACGAACTCGGCGGCGAACTCCTGCGGGTGGACGCAGAGACGGTAACGGGCGTCGCGGACGGTGACGGGTTCGGAGCCGGGCAGGATTTCGATCTGCAGGAAGCGAAACGCGCGCCAGTAAAAAGGCTCCCACGCGTAATCGCCGCCACGGAGGACGATCGTATCGCGATAGCCGTGAGGCTCGTAGCGGGTGAAATCGTCGCGGATCGCGCCCTTCTGCCACTCGCGTCGGCCGCGGCGATCGACCCATTCGCCGAGTGCTTCCGCATACATCACGCGCACTTCGCGGCCCGCGCCGCCGGAGAAATCGATTTCGGGCAAGCCGGTGGCATAGCGCTCGGTTTCGAGCAGAATTTTGCCGCCCTGTCCGGCGCCGAGCGACCAGCCGGTGGGGGATGGGCCGAAAGGTTGATTTACCAGACGACGGTTTTCGATGGCGCGGGCGAAGCGGGTGGGTGCTTCGAGCATCGCAGGGATGTCGCGCGGAACGAGAGTGCGGAGAGGAGCGACGCCCCACGTCGCGCCGGTCGCGGCGGCGGGGCCGATGGAGATCGCATCGGTCCAGTCGGAGTCGTTGAAATCGAGTCCGCGCCAATCGGCGGGCTCGCGGCGCGTATCGAGATGGTCCCAGTATCCGAGAAACTGATGCGCGTTGGAGATATACGGCGTGGTGTCGGGCGTGAGCGCGTCGCTCACCCAAGCGCGCCAGCCCTTGGGGGTGTCGAGATCGGGCGTGTCGTGACTTTGAAGGAGAAAGCCGGGAATGGGCGCGTGAACTTCGCTGGCGGGCGTGTGTTCGCCGAACCAGCGGACCTCGGCGGCGAGGACGTTGCGGCCGGGGCGAAGCAGCGGGGCGAGATCGTAGGTCTCGAAATGATACCGCGCGAGCGAACCCTTCGCGGGGCCGAAGCCGACATGTTGTCCATTCAACCAGAGCCGATAGCGGCTGTCGGCGCTGACATGCACCCGCAGCGAGGCGGTGTTCGCGGCCACGTTGAAGACGCGCCGGAAGAGCCGAACGCTGAGGCCGGGTCCGCCTCGGGTAGAGGTCCAGGCGTAGTGAGCGCGCCAGGTGGGGGCGTGGTCGAGAAGTTGAAGCGGCGCGGACATCGATCGAATTTCGCAGATCAAAAGCGCCCAATGCAATCGCGGCGGCAAACCAAGGGGATGTGATCCCGTTTACAGGGAACGCGGAATCGGTATTTTGGACTTAATTTACTGCTCCATGGACGCCCGCCCCACGTTACAGGATATCGCCACGCGCGCCGGAGTCGGGAAGGCGACGGTTTCGCTGGCGTTGCGCAATGACCCGAAGATTTCGGCGGCGACGCGCGAGCGGGTGCGGGCGGTTGCGGAGGAGTTGAAATACCGGCCGGATCCGGCGCTGGCGCGGATCGCAGCGCATCGCTGGCGGACGCGGGAGCATCCCTCGGATGTGACCGTGGCGTTTGTGAGCACGGATCATCCCTGGACGAAGGAGGAGCCGCTGAAGGTTTTGCGGGCGGGGGCGACGGAGCAAGGCGAGCGGCTCGGGTATCACGTGGAGCACTTTCGTTTGGACAAGTTTCCCGGGCCGGAACAGCTCGCGCGGGTTTTGTTTCATCGCGGAATCCGCGGCGTGTTGATGGGGCCGATTTTTCGCGAGGATCTGGCGGAGCGGTTTCCGTGGAGTGACTTCGTCGGCGTGGGGAGCAGTCTCGGTTATTATCAGCCGCCGGTGAACGTGGTGGTATCGGATTTTCACCACGCGCTCGTGCGAGCGTGGCGCGAGGCGGTGGATGCGGGTTATCGGATGATTGGCGTGGCGTTGCTGCGGGAGCTGCAAGCGGTGGATCTTTTCGACAAGGTGTCGGCGGCGCTGTTTTGTCAGAAGCGCATGTATCCGGAGCTGGAGGCGATCCCGGTGCAGCATTTTCCGCTGGAGGATCGAACGGAGTTTCGGACGTGGTTGCAGGAAACGCGGCCGGACGTGGTGCTCGGTTTCAACGACACGGTGCATTGGTGGCTGCGGGAGGCGGGCGCGCGGGTGCCGGAAGAGATTGCGTTCGTGAGCCTCGATACGGAAGCGGAGCGAAAGGACGACGGGACGCTGATTTCGGGGATGAATCCAGATTATGGATTCATTGGAAAGACGGCGCTGGGGCAGTTGGATATTTTGCTGCGAACGAACCAGCTCGGAATTCCGGATCGTCCGCTGACGGTGCATGTGCCGTCGGTGTGGGTCCAGGGCGAGACGCTGCCGAAGCGAGAAGCGAGGAAAGTGGCGGCGGCGGGGCGGACGACGAGGGCGCGGTGACCGCGCAAGCCGCGCGGCGGTTGGGCGATCAGGCGCGGAGGTTGGCAGCGACGCGCTCGATGAGCCAGTCGGCGACCTGCTCGAAGTCGACGGCGGGCGGCTGACGCGTCCACTGCTCGACGGAGTAGATGCCCTTGAAGCCGGCGCGCTCGGCCATTTGCACGCAGCGATCGAAATCGAAGGAGATGTGCTCGAGGGAGCCGTCGGCGTGCACCTTGAATTCCGCGGCCTTGGCGGAGATCAGGTAGGCGTAGGGGAGGATTTTTTCGAGCGCGGTGTAGCGGGCGGCGTCGGAGTAGTTTCCGAAGTCGGGGAGCGTGTAGAAGTTTTCGGGTCCGGCTTCGGCGCGAAGGCGAAGGTGGACCTCGGGATCCATTTCGATGCCGAAATGATTTTCGGTGAGGAGGGGGAGACCGCGGGATTTCGCGTGAGCGTTTACCTCGCGAAGCGAAGCGATGCTGTGCTCGATGGGGCCGTTGCCGGGGTTGATGCGGATGGCGGAAGAGCGGAGGAAGGCGGCGGCGTCGATCCAGCGTTTCGCTTCGTCGATGCTGGCGCGGCGCTTGTCGGCGTCGGCATCGGCCAGATTGTAGTTGGTGTCGACCTGGATGTTGATGAGCGTGGAGCCGGCGGCGTCGAGCCGGGCGCGGAGCTCCTCGAGATAATCACGATCGAGGGATTTGAAATGATAGCTCCAGAATTCGACTTGGGAGACATTGAAGCGGTCGCGGTAGAAACGCGGAACGTCGAGCAAAGTGAGATCTGGACGGATGGGAGCGTCCTTGGGCGCGGTTTGGGCGAAGCGGGTGCGGAAGAGAACCGTGCCCATGCCGATGCGTTGCATCGAAGAATTGGATACGCGGTCGGCGCGGAGAAGGGAGGGGGAAAGCCACGCGGTGAGAACGAGGCCGGAGGTGCGGAGGAGGAAGGTGCGGCGGGTGAGGTGCATGGCGTGAAAGGAGAGACAGCGGCGGAGTGGCGGCGAGGACTTCGCACTATTTCTCGGGAAGGGCAAAAACGATGTAGCCGCCCTCGTCTTTGGTGCGCGTGGCGCCGATGCCGCTTTCGCGCGAAGCCCGTCCCCAGGTGAGCGGCGTGGTGGCGTTGACGACGAGATAAGTGCGACCGCGGGATTCATACATGGCGGGGAGGCCCTCGGTGCCGCAGCCGAGATCGGCGGACCAGAGCGTGCGGCCGGTTTCGACATCGAAGGCGTAGAGGTGTCCATCCTTCGCGGTGGAGAAGACGATGCCGGAGGAAGTGACGATCATGCCATTGCGTTGAGCGCCGCGGGGAACGCCGGTGTTTTTGGCGCCCTCGCGCGTCGCGTGAAGGTCCTGGCCGACGGGGATTTTCCATTTGATGACGCCGGCGTTGAGGTCGTAGGCGACGAGATAGGACCACGGCGGACTCATGATGTAAGGAAATCCGAGGCCGTAGCCGGTGGTGTAGCGAGCGGGCGGGACGTCGACGTTTTCTGGATACGGACGCGCGGCCCAGCCGCGAAAGGTGGGAGACGCGGCGGGCTCGGTTTTGTCGCCGCGAGCGCCGCCGGAAGCGACGACGGGTCCGGAAGGAAGCGTGGGCGCGGACGGCGGGTTGCTGGCGGTCGTGGTGGCCGTGAGCGAACCGCCGAGAAAGAGATAAAGGCTGCGCAGAGAGTTCTCGTCGATGTGAGCGAAGCCGGGCATCTGGCCGCGGCCGGCGGCGACGACATGGCGGAAGGCGGCGTAGTCGAGGCGTTCGCCGAGATTGAGGAGCGGAGGACCGAGGGAGCCGGCGCGATCGGGACCGTGGCAGGCGGCGCAGTGGGTCGCGTAGTTTTGTTGATCGCGTTGGGAGACGTTGGCGGGAGCGATGCTGTCGCGGGACGGCGTGGCTTGGGCTTCTTCGAGTTTGTAGAAGGAAGGGAAATCCTGGTTGAGAACGAAGACGAGGCCGCGGCGGGGATCGGCGGCGGTGTTGCCCCAGTTGGCGCCGCCGACGGCGCCGGGGACGCCGATGGTTTCGCGTTCGAGGGAAGGAGGGAGGAAGAGGCCCTTGCCGGCGGCGTCGATGCGCTGAATCCAATTGGAGCGTTCCTCTGCGGTGAGGAAGAGCGGCGTGAGGTCGTCGGAGGTGAAGGTTTGGCGTGAGAAAGGCGGAAGGGTGGAGAACGGCTGGGTGGGCCAGGCTTGTTCGCCGGGGACGTCGCTTGGTGGAACGGGGCGTTCTTCGATGGGGAAAAGCGATTCGCCGGTGACGCGATCGAAGACGAACATGAAGCCGTGCTTGGTGGCTTGGGCGACGGCGTCGATTTTGCGGCCCTCGCGTTCGATGGTAATCAGTTGAGGCGCGGCGGTGGGATCGTAGTCCCAGAGATCGTGGTGAACGAATTGGAAGTGCCAGAGCCGCTCGCCGGTGCGGGCGTTGAGAGCGACGAGGCTGCTGCCGAAGAGATTGGAGCCGAGGCGGTCGGCGCCGTAAAAATCGTAGGTGGGCGAACCGAGTGGGAGGTAAACGATGCCGCGATCGGCATCGACGGTGAGCTCGCCCCAGGCGTTGGCGCCGCCGGCGTATTTGTGGGCGTCGCTCGGCCAGGTGTCATAGCCGAATTCGCCGGGTTGAGGGATGGTGTGAAACGTCCAGACGAGTTCGCCGGTGCGAACGTCATAGGCGCGGACGTGACCGGGCGGTGAGACGTAGCCCTCGCCGGGGGAAGATCCGAGGATGAGGAGGTTTTCGAAAACGCGACCGGGCGTGCTGGATTGCACGCGACCGATGGTAGAAACGTCGCGCCCGAGACCGACGCGGAGATCGACGATGCCGTTGGCGCCGAAGGTGAGGATCGACTGGCCGGTGCGCGCGTCGATGGCCTGAAGGGTGTTGTCGATGCAGAAGAGGAGGCGGCGGTCGGATCCGTCGGAGGATTGCCAGTAGTTGATGCCGCGACGCGTGAGGCCGCGGAGGTTGGCGTGTATCCAGATTTCGGAGCCGTTGGTGGCGTCGAGGGCGACGAGCGAGTGGTCCTTCGCGAGGACGAACATCACGTCGTCGATGACGATCGGGTTGAACTGGTAAGCGATGGCGTCGTCGGTGCGGTAGGTCCAGGCGATCTCGAGCTGGGCGACGTTGGCGGGGGTGATTTCGTCGGTGAGGACGAATTTCGACATGTCGGGGCCGCCGCCGTAGTCGCGCCAGGAGCGGTGCGGGTGATGGGGGTGGCCGGCGAAGGCGGCGAGCGGGGCTGCGGCCAGAGCGAAGGCGAGAGCGGGAAGGAGAAGGGGGATCGAGCGAGCCCGACGGGGACGTCGGACTCCATCGGGGGCGGTCATTGGGCGGGCGGAGTGGATTGGACGCCGTCAGGCGGGACTTCGAGTCCGGCGGACCAGACGATGCCGTTGAGGAGGAAACGGCGGTAATCCTCGATCTGCATGTTCACGTGGAAATCGACGCCGCCCATGACGAAGCCGCGACCGCCGTCGTTGCGCTGGTAAGCCCACGAGACGACTTGGGGGCCGACGGGAGATTTGGCGGGAGTGCCGGTGAGCAGGTCGGTGCGGTTGGGATCATTGTCCGGAAGAAAGAAGCGGCAGAACACCTCGTCATGATAAGTCCAGGGTTTGACGCCGCGGAGGATCGGGTGGTGGGGAGCGCGGGGCGTCATTGTCCACTCGTCGACGGGATTGCGAGAGGCCATCTGCACCCACAGACCGCCGAGCCATTGCATGTAGTATCCGCGGGCGGTCCAATGCTCGACCCAGTTGGCGTAGTGGAAAACGACGACGCCGATGCGGTTCTTTTTAATGAGGGCGTCGAGTTCCTTGAGCCAGGCGGTGGTGGCGTCGTCGTAGCGATGGTTGGGGTTGTCGGGTTCTGGTGGAAAAAGCGGATGAACTTCGCGGGCGAGCCGGTCGGAGCTGCTTTCGATGACGATGACGGCGGCGTTTGCGAAGAAGGAGAGATCGCGGGGGGCGGGGCCGACGTGGACCTTGGTGGTGAGGTTGGGGAGGTTGGAGGACGATTCGAGGCAGTGCGCGAGCAGGCGGAGGTCTTTTTCGTATTCGTGGCGGCCTGGCATCCCGTGATCTTTGGGGCCGGCGAGGAAGATGATTTCGCGCGGAGGTGTGGGGTTGCTGGCCCAAACGGAAGACAGTGCGAGTGAAGCGAGGAACGCGATCGACCAGCATGGGCGAAGCAGGAAGGAGGTGAGCGGGGATTTCATGGGAAGCGGTGATTGCGCGAAGGGAGTGTGTCCGCTCAGCGGCGAGGTGAGCGGCCAGCAGGACGTTGAGGCGGTGGGGGAGATGCGCGATCTCGCGGAAAAAGTGCGCCGAGTGCGGGCGGTGGGCCGAGGAAGGGAACCTGTAAACGATTTTCCGCTCTCTAGCCTAAGGGCGCGAACTGGCTGGCGGCGTCCGGAACCCCACTTTGCATCTCCGGGAAATCGCTTGCCTCACCCTAGTGCCCGTGAACACTCGCTCCGACCTATCACCGGCCCCAGCGGCCCAGCAAACCTCGCGGGCAAGTGCCCGCTCGCATCCGACTACATGGACGACACGCCCGCCAAGGAAACTCCCGAAAAGGAGTTCAACAAACTCGACCTGAGCCAACTCCAGGGGTTCAGCTTCGGCACCCAATGGACCCAGGACAAAGCGTCGCCCGGCGACTCGCGCGACCGTTCCGAGCGACCACGACGCGAAGGAGGTGATCGGAGAGAAGGGGGCGGGCCCGAGCGCCGCGATCGGCGCGCGTTTCGCAAGCCGTCGGGTGGCGACTTCCGCGGCGGTTCGGGTTCGGCGGGCGGCCCGGTGCCGCATCCGGAAGGCGAGGCGCCGCAACGGCGTGAGTTCTCCGGTGAGCGCGGGCCGCGGCGCGAGTTTCAAGGCGGACCGCGGCGCGAAGGTTACGGCGGGCCGCGGCATGGCGGCCATGGATATGGCGGCCGCGAGCAGCATGAACAACGCGGGCCGTATGAAAGCCCGTATTTCAACGTCGCGTTCTATCCGGAAGATTCGAGTTTCAGCGCGCTGGCGAAGACGATTCGGACCTCGTGCCGCACGATCGAATTGTTCGAAATCGCGCGCACCGTGGTGGGAAAGAACGATCGTTTCGTCGTGGTGCTCACGCGCAAGCAAGCGGGGACGCCGACGCGTGGCGGAAGTGCTGAAGGCGCGGCGGGAACTGCGGATGCGAAGCAGCCGATCTACATTTCGGTTCCGGATGGGATCCCGTTCGAGAGCGAAGCGGCGGTGGTCTCGCACGTGTTGACGAGTCACTTGGGCCGGTTCTTCGACATGGCGGACGTGGAAGTCGACCCGCCGAAGGGCAACTTCCAAGTGATCAACAAGTGTGGTGTGACGGGCGAACTGCTCGGGCCGCCGAATTATCACCGCTATTCGCAGATCGTGCAGCAGCACTTCAATGCGAAGATTTCGCGGATGCCGTTCGAGGTGTTTCGGAATCGGATCGAGACCGTGCGCGATCCCGAGGCGGTGGCGCAGTGGTTGGAGAAGATGAAGAAGACTACGCGCTATACGTGGAAGCTCGCGTCGAAGCCGGCAGCGCCCGCGGCGCCGCGACCGGAAGTTGCAGTGGCGACGGAAGGCAACGCGACGGCGGAAGCGGCAGCGGCGGAAATCGCCGTGCAGGAAGGCAGCACGACGCCGGAATCGGCGCCGGCGATCACCTTCGATGCGTTCGAAGATGCGCGCAGCTATCTGTTGACGCAGGCGCGGGAGAAGGTGTTTCGGACGGTCGAGAGCGCTCGTTTTCACGGCAAGCTCGTGGAAACGATGCCGCAGGGCGAAATTCGCCGCGCGGTGGAAGGCGCGCTCGAGCGTCAGCGGCGGTTCCCGTTGGATACGGCGAATGCGTTGCGCGGCCGGTTGCGGCGCGAGCATTTCACGATCTTCAAGAAGGGCTCGAAAGGGATCAGTTATGTCTGCGCGGTGAAGCGGAAATTCCGGGTGCCGGGTCAGACGTTCGCGGACACGATCAGTGCCTTGATCACCTTCATCGAGGCCAACCCGATGGTGAAGGCGAGCGAACTGCCGTCGAAATTCCTCGGAATCGAAATTCCGGCGGCGCCGAGCGCTGCGCCGGGAGCGAGTGCGACGCCGGCGCCGGCAACGCCCGCGGCGGAGAATGTTGCGCCGGTCGACGCGCAGCCTGCGGCTCCGGCGGAAACGGAAGCTGCACCTGCGGCTCCGGCGCCCGCGCCGAGCGAGCCGGCGTTGACGATCGATCAGCGCGCGAAGATCAGCCGGATGCAGGGCGACCTGCGCTGGCTCGTGACCGAAGGTTACGTCACGGAGTTTATTGACGGACGTCTGTTCGCGCCGCCGCCGATGGTCGAAGCGCGACGGAAGGAAGTGGAGTCGGAAGAGCACGATCCGGAGAACTTCCCGGAAGCTCCGGCCGCGGCCCCTGCGCCGGCAGAACCCGCTGCGCCGGCGGAAACGAGCGAGCCCGCTCCCGCTCCGGAGGAAGCGCCCCGCACTTCGGAGGCGCAACCTGCGGCGGAGATTCCCGAGACGACGGTGCCCGCTCCGGGCGAACCTACGGTAGCTTTGCCGGCCGAAGTCGTGCCGGCGGCGGAACCCGTGGTTCCCGCTGCGCCGGAGAACACCAGCGTGCCGGAAGACACCGACACCGGCGCGGCGGAGCAACCGAAGAAGGACGAGAGCGCTCCGGGGACGCCGTCGTCGGGTGCTTGATTGAGGCGCTGCGGCTTTGCGGACGTCGATTCGGCGAGGAATCGCTGGCGGCGTCCGTAAGCGCAGGGTTTTAGCGGCGAGGGCCGGAGGCTCCGTCCTACATTCCGCGGAGGCGGATGGTGTGGTGTTGCTGGGCGTCGATCCCGAGATCGAGGTGGAAGGCGCCGGGGGCGAGGGCGGCGGCGATCTTTTCGGGCCACTCGACGGCGAGACACCATGGAGTGACGAGGAAGTCTTCGAGCAGGAGATCCTCGATCTGACGCGGATTCTCGAGGCGATAGGCGTCGAGATGCACGAGCGTGCGCTCGGGACCGCGGTGGACGTTGTAAATGGTAAACGTGGGGCTTGTGATGGTTTCGTGGATACCGAAGCCCCGGGCGAGGCCTTGGACGAAGGTGGTTTTCCCGACGCCGAGATCGCCATGGAGAGCCAGCGTCGTGTCGGGTGGAAGTTCGCGGGCGAGCGACTCCGCGACGACGCGCGATTCCTCGGCGGAAGCGGTGGTGATGCCGGCGCGAAGTTGATCGAGAATCGTCACCGGAGATGCTCGTAGCCGTGGAGGTTGGAGAGGTCGAGCGCCTCGGGTGGAAGGCGTCGAGCGGAGACGAAGCATCCGATGCGGGAAAGTCGCGTGCGGGGAAACGCGTGAGACCACGTGCGTTCGAAGGCGGTGGAGTTGGCGTGCGATGCCAGCGTGAAAACCAATTCGTAATCTTCGCCGTCGGTGAGCGCGGCGCGAAGGTTGGCGCCGCGACGGAGCGGGATGGAGGCAGGATCGATGGCGGGGGCGGATCGAGGAGGCGTGATCGAATGGAGATCTTTCGCCAGGCCGTCGCTGACATCCATCATCGCGGTGATTTCGGCGCGACGAGCGAGCCAGGCGCCTTCCGCGAGGCGAGGTTTGAACGTGTGATGATGTCCGGTCGCAAGGCTGCCTCCGAGTTGTCCGGTGACGTAGATGGCATCGCCTTGACGCGCGCCGGTGCGAGTGAGGATGCGCGGGCCGGTGGCTTCGCCGAGCAACGTGAGGCTGGCGGCGATGATGCCGTCGGCCTGGGCGACATCGCCGCCGACGATGGCGACTTGGTAGTCGCGGGCGGAGGCGGCGAGTCCCCGGTAGAACGACTCGAGCCAGCGCAGGTGCGTGCGGGCGTCGAGGGTGAGCGCGAGAACGGCGGCGGTGGGCCGGCCGCCCATTGCAGCGAGGTCGCTGAGATTACGTTTGAGGAGCTTCGCGCCGACGGCGCGCGGAGGGACGGAATCGTCGAAGTGACGGCCGTAGATGACGGGGTCGACTGTGATCAACTGACGACCACGCGAGGCGGGAAGCACGGCGCAATCGTCGCCAATGCCGAATGGAGTGCGAGGGGAGGCGGAGCCCAGCCAGCGGCGGAGGGCGAGGATGAATTTTTCCTCGCCCAAGGAGGCGACGGAGTCCGAGGAGCGTTGGGCGAACGGGTGCACCAGAGAGGAGGCTGGATGCTTGCTGGCGAACGCCCAACTGGATTCTTCGTTTCGCTCAGGAGGACAAGAGAGCGAGCATCCCGATGGGCGCGGTGGATTTTTTCGCCACGCGATGTCGCGGCGACCGCGGCGCTTAGAAGAAGAAAAAGCGCTTCTTGCGGGCGGGTTCGGAACCGGCGGGGGGCGGAAGATTGTTGGCGCGAGCGTCGACCTCGGCGAGTTTGCGGCGGGCTTTTTCGGCGACTTCGGAATCTGGATACGCGGTGATCGCCTCGTTGTAGAACACGCGGGCGGCGGCGTAGTTGTTGCGCTTGTGGAAGTAGAAGTCGCCCAGGACGATTTTGCTCTCGGAGAGGACGACCTTCATGGCGTCGAGGCCCTCGGCGGCGGCGGGGACGTTGTCGTCGTTGGGGAAGAGGATCAGGAAGTCCTCGAAGTAGGTGATCGCCTCCTCGGTCGAGCCCTGGTCGTAGTTGGGGCCCTCGACGAGCCGGGCGTGGGTCTGCGCGAGGCGAAGGTAGGCGTTGGGGGCGAGGAGGCTGGTCTGGTAATTGTTGATCATGCGGTCGAGCGCATCGATCGCGTATTCGTGATTGCGTTCGCGCATGTGACCGCGGGCGCTGTTCATGAGCGCGAGCGGGGCGTAGTCGCTGTAGGGCGCGGTCTGGACGATGATCTCGAAATAGCCGATGGCGCGGGTGCGATTCTTGAAGCCGGGGATGAGGCCCCAGTAGCGGTTGCGGGCGCCGTCGGCGAGCAGGGCGGCGATGCGGTATTGTTCGCCGATGATCTCGTCGAAGTATTTCGTATTTGGATACTGCGTGGAGACGGCGAGGAAGTTCTCGAACGCTTTGAAGTATTGTTTGCGCTGCAGGTAGAGCTTGGCGGCGCGGTAGAGCGCCTCGGAGGCGTAAACGGAGGACGGGTAGCGCTTGGCGACCTTGCGGTAGGCGCGCAGGGCGGAACCGGTGGAGCCGCGTTCTTCGGCCTCGCGGGCGCGGTTCATGAGTTCGAGGGCGCTGCGGCCTTCGCGTCCGCTGATGCCGGCGAGGGCTCCGCCCTCGACCTGCCATCCCGTGTCGGGATGCCAAACGAGATCGGCCCGAGCGGCGCCAGCAGCGAGACAGAACAGGCAAATCAGGAAAGTGAGTGCTGCGGGCGCGCGGACGGACATGAAGGGCATGCTAAAAAGGTTACCAGCGAATCAGGGCACTTGCGTAGGTCAAGCCCGCCCCAAAAGCGACGAGCAAGGTGAGGTCTCCGGACTTGATACGGCCGGAGCGACGAGCTTCGTCGAGTGCGATCGGGATCGAAGCGGCGGAGGTGTTGCCGTAGCGGTCGACGTTGACGAAGAAGCGTTCCATCGGGAGCTCGAGGTAGTCGGAGATGGCCTCGATGATGCGATTGTTGGCCTGGTGAGGAATCACCAGCGCGATCTGATCGGCGGTGACTTGGTGTTGTTCCAGGATATCGCGGGCGGCTTCGTCCATGGCGCGGACGGCGAGTTTGAAGACCTCCTTGCCCTTCATCTTGATGCAATGCTGGCGGTTGGCGATGGAGTCGGGCGTGGCGGGATGGGCGCTGCCGCCGCCGGGAATCCAAAGGAGTTCGACGCTTTCGCCGAGGGCGCCGAGTTTGGTGCCGAGGAGACCGATTTGCGCGCGCGAATCGAGCCCGATCACGGCGGCGCCGGCGCCATCGCCGAAGAGGACGCACGTGGTGCGGTCCTGCCAGTCGACGACGGCGGAGAGTTTTTCGACGCCGATCACGAGGGCTTTTCGATAGCGGCCGGAGGTGAGCATCGCGCACGCGGTGTCGAGGGCGTAAACGAAGCCCGAGCAGGCGGCGTTGAGATCGAAGCAGGCGACGTTGGTGCGAAGGCCGAGTTTTTGTTGGATGATGCACGCGGCGGACGGCATCAGGACGTCGGGCGTGACGGTGGCGACGACGAGCAGGTCGATGTCGGCGGGGGAAAGTTTGGCGTCGGCGAGGGCGTTTTGGGCGGCTTTCACGCCCATGTCGGATGTTTGCTCACCCGGTGCGGCGATACGGCGTTCGCGGATGCCGGTGCGCGTGTAGATCCACTCGTCGGAGGTGTCGACCGTTTGGGAAATGGCGTCGTTGGTCAGGACTCGTTCCGGAGCATAGGAGCCGGTGCCGAGGATCACAGTGGAGGCGTGGGCCATGAGAATGGTCGCAGCGAAGCGGCGCGCGGGGGCAGGGGCGCGTCAGGCGACGGGCACGGCGAGCAGATCGTTGGCGCGAGCGATGTCGGCCTCGATGCGCTGGTTCATATCGGCGCGGATGATCTGGCTGGCCGCGAGAATGGCGCTTTTGATGGCGTGGCGGTTGGAGGAGCCGTGCGCTTTGAGAATGTTGCCCTTGAGGCCGAGGAGGGGAGCGCCGCCGTAGCGTTCGGGATTGATGCGTTCCTTGAGGGCGCTGAACGCGCCTTTGGAGAGAAGCGCGCCGGTGGCACGAACGGGGTTGGCCTGGAGCTCCTCGCGCAGCATGCCGGAGAAGAATTTAACGAGGGACTCCCAACTCTTGAGCATGATGTTGCCGACGAAACCGTCGCAGACGACGACGTCGACGTGCTCGGCGAAAACGTGAAAACCCTCGATCGGGCCGGCGTAGTTGAGCAGGCCGTTGGTGCGACGGAGGAGATCGTTGGTTTCGGTGATAAGGGTGTTACCTTTTCCCTCCTCGGTGCCGATGGTCATGAGGCCGACGCGAGGTTGTGCGATCCCGAGCATGACGCGGCAGTAGTGGCTGCCGAGAATGGCATTGTGAACCAGATGTTCGGCCTTCGCTTCGGGGTTGGCACCGGCATCGATGAGGATGAAGTGACCATTTTCGCGTGGCACGACGGCGGCGAGGGCGGGACGCGCGATGCCCTCCATCGTGCGAAGCCGGAGCGTGCCGGCGGCCATGAGTGCGCCGGTGTTGCCGCAGCTGACGACCACGCTGGCCTGGCCGTCCTTCACGAGCTCGATGGCGCGAACCATCGACGAGTCGCGTTTCCGCTTCAGCGCCATGATGGGCTTGTCGTCCATCGTGACGACCTCGGACGCGTGATGAATCGCGAGATCGTGGCGCTGCGAGAGACCGGCGCGTTGCAGCAGCGGTTTCAGGACGGCTTCGTCGCCGACGAGCGTGATGGGATTCAGCGAAGTGCGCTGGCGCAGGGCCAAACGCACGGCTTCGACGACCTCGGCGGGGCCGAGATCACCTCCCATCGCATCTACTGCGATCCGCCCTGTTGCGCCCGAAGAGGTGACCATTCGCGTGAACGGCGAACCGTGGGGCTCTGGCGGGAGCTCAGACCTCGACGTTGAGAACCTGACGGCCGCGATACATCCCGTTCTTCGGGTTTACGCGGTGAGGACGGAAGGTGCTGCCGTCCGTCGGGTCTTTGGCGAATTCAGGAGCCTTGAAAGCGTTGGCTGCGCGGCGATTGGCGCTGCGACGTTTCGACTGCTTGCGTTTCGGATTGGCCATGGGAGGAAAGTTCTTTGGAACGTGGCGCTCTCGTCGAAACGCCGGTTTTTTAGAGTGAAGAGGGCGAGTAAAGAGCCGCGAATTTCCTCGTCAAGCGTCATAATGGACGCGAGCGCGGGTCGGGCGATTGGAGTGGTTATTCGATCCAGCCGAGAGCGACGAGAACGATGAGAATGGCGGCGAGGCCGAGACGATACCAAGCGAAGAGGCCCATGCCGTGGCGGGAGAGCCAGCCGACGAGGAATTTCACGGCGAGCGCGGCGGTGACGGCGGCGACGACGCAGCCGAGGACGATGTTGGGCCAGCCGAAGACATCGATCATGGCGGTGCCGCTTTTGTAGCCTTTATAAACGCTGGCGGCGGTGAGCGTGACGAGTCCGAGCAGGAAGCTGAACTCGGCGGAGCGGCGTGGATCGAGACCGGAGAGATAGCCGCCGATGATCGTCATCATTGAACGACTCGTGCCGGGCCACATGGCGACGCATTGAAGGAGGCCGATGTTGAGGGCTTGGCGGGTGGTGAGTTCGAGGCCGGTGTTGGTGTCGGAGACGGGCGCGGCGGCGGCGCGGGCGCGACGGTAGCGCTCGGCCCAGAAGATGAGAAGGGCGCCGGCGATCTGGGCGATGATGACGGTTTTGACGGAGAAGAGATGTTCGTCGATCCAGTCGTGAAGCAGGAGGCCGAGGATGGCGGCGGGGAGGAAGGCGAGAATCAGATTACGCAGGAGACGAAAGCCGGCGGGATCTCGGCCGATGAGGCCGCGGAGCATCGACAGCACGGGGCGCCAATACAGGAGGGCGACGGCGGCGATCGCGCCGAATTGAATCACGATCGTGTAGGTGTCGGCGGCGAGGCGAACGGTGAGCGGCGTGCCGGTGGGATTTTCGTCGGAAGGAGGAATGAACCAACGCGCGCGACCGTCGGGACGGCGGAGCGGTTCGTCGGAGTCGAGCTTCAGGGCGCGCGTCGCGATGATGAGGTGCCCGGTGGACGAGATGGGGAGGTATTCGGTGACGCCCTCGATGGCGCCGAGCGCGACGGCGTCGACGGCGGAAAGTTCGGCCGCGGGGGCTTCGGGGGATGTGTTGGGTTCAAGGGCCGTTTGCGCGAAGGCGAGCGGTGCCAGCAGTGAGGAGGCGAGGAAGGCGAGGAAGCGCACGCGGGGTTGGTTTCAACTTTCGTGAAACGGAGCAAATTTATTTGCCGGCGGCGGCTCGGTCGTATCACTGGTCCGCCCCATGTCCAGACTCGCCGAACTGACGTCGCAACTCGAAGCGGGGCACGCGTTGTCGGGAGCGAACGTGTCCGCGGCGGCGAGTGCGCTGGCGGCGACGGAGGAAAGTGAGGAGCAGAAAGGCGCGTTTTTGTCGGCGCTGGCGAAGAAAGGCGAGACGGCGGAGGAGGTGGCGGCGTTTGCGCGGGCGTTTCGGGAAATGGCGGTGAATCCCGGCGTGGAGAAGTGGGCAGGACAGGCGATCGATATTGTCGGGACGGGCGGCGATCATGCGGGTGGTTTCAATATTTCGAGCTTGGTCGTGCTGGTGCTGGCGAGCGCGGGCGTGCCGGTGATGAAGCATGGCAATCGCGGAGTGACCTCGAAGTGCGGCAGCGCGGATTTGTTGTCGGCGTTGGGGGTGAAGCTCGATGCGCCGCCGGACAAATTGCGGCGGGCGCTGGACGAGCTCGGATTCGTTTTCTTTTTCGCGCCGGGTTATCATCCGGCGTTCAAGCACATCGGGCCGGTGCGAAAGACCCTCGCGGCGCGCGGGCAGCGGACGGTGTTCAATATTCTCGGGCCGCTGATCAATCCCGGCCGGCCGGCGCATGTGTTGCTCGGCGTGTTTGCGCAGGCGTGGGTGCCGAAGCTGGCGCAGGCGCTCGATACGCTCGGCGTGGCGGCGGGTATCGCGGCGCACGGCGTGATCGATGCGGAGCGCGGAATCGACGAGCTCACGACGGCGACGACGAATCGCGTGCGGGGATTTGGCCGGTTGCGCGACGTGGATGCCGAGTGGGATGCGGCGGAGTTTGGGTTGGAGCGGTCGCCCTTTGCCGAGCTGCAGGGCGGCGACGTGACCACGAATGTGGAGATCACCCGGGCGCTGCTGGCGGGGCGCGGGCCGTGCGGGCTGGCGGACACGATCGCGTTGAACGCGGCGGTGGCGATGTGGATTGTGGGAAAAACCGCGAACGTGCGCGATGGCGTGGCGGCGGCGCGCGAGTTGCTGTTGGGCGGAGCGGTGGAAAAGAAGATCGAGGCAACGCGGGAGTTTTACGCGTCGTAACGACGAATCGTTGGATCCCTTTCGATGAAGAGAATTTATTTCGGCACGGACGGCGTGCGCGGCGTGTATGGCGGGCCGGTGATCAATGAAGGTTTTGCCGAACGGCTCGGGCGCGCGGCGGCCGAATGGCTGGGCGGGAAAGGCGTGGTGTTGATCGGACGCGACACGCGGGCGTCGGGGGTTGCATTGGAGAAAGCGTTTTCGCGAGGGCTTCGATCCGCGGGGGCGGAACCGGTCTCACTGGGCGTGCTGCCCACGCCGGCGGTTGCAAAGGCGGTGGGCGAGCAAGGTGCGGCGCTTGGCGTGGTGATCACGGCGTCGCACAATCCGGCGCGCGACAACGGGATTAAATTTTTCGGTCCGGGCGGCGTGAAGCTGACGGACGAAGAGGAAGTCGCGATCGAGTCGAAGTTGAATCCGGCGGGGCCGCTGACGGAGATGGAAATCGAAGTGCGGGCGACGAACGGCGCGGCGGATGTTTATGTGGCGGCGTGCAAGCGATTGCTGGCGCCGGATGCGTTGAAGGGATGGAGGATTATTTTGGATACGGCGAACGGTGCGACCTGTGGAACGAGTCCCGCGGTGCTGCGGGCGCTGGGCGCGGAGGTGATCGGATTGGGCGATGCGCCGGATGGAACGAACATCAACGCTGGCGTAGGCAGCGAGCATCCGGAGCAGCTGGCGCGGGCGGTGGTGGAGAAAGGCGCGCGGCTCGGCGTGGCGCACGATGGCGACGGGGATCGCTGCGTGTTGTGCGATGAGCGCGGGGACGTGTTGGATGGGGATGAGATTCTGACGATCCTGGCCACGCATGCGCTGGCGAAAGGCACGCTTCCGGCGGGGGAGCTCGTGGCGACCGTGCAGAGCAATCTTGGCGTGGATGCGGCGGTCGCGGCGGCGGGCGGACGCGTGGCTCGGACGGCGGTGGGCGATCGTTATGTGATCGAGCGGATGCGCGCGGATGGTGCGATGCTCGGAGGGGAGTCGAGCGGGCATATTGTTTGCCGCGAAATTTCGTCGACGGGCGATGGATTGGTCGCGGCGCTGAAAGTGATCGAAGTGATGCTGGCGACGGGGCGGCCCTTGTCGGAGTTGCGGCGGGTGTTGAAGAAGTTTCCGCAGATGACGGATGCGGTGAAAGTGAAAGAGAAGAAGCCGGTCGAAACCTTGACGCGGGTGATGGAGGCGATTCGCGGGCTGGAGAAGGAACTCGGCGATCGCGGACGCGTGCTGGTGCGGTATTCGGGGACGGAGCCGAAATTGCGGTTGTTGGTGGAGGGCCCGACGGAAGACATCGTGCAGGCGGGGATGGAGCGGATTTCGGCGGCGGTGAGGGCGGAGTTGGGAGCAGGGTAGAGAACGCGAAGCGAGGCGTTGCACTACTCTGGCGTTGACGGGGGCGAGACGAGCGATGTTCTTGCAGGAATATGGCGGAAATCGACGACGTGGCGCTTGATGCGAGGTGTCAGAAGCTGGTCGAGAACGCGCGTGTGGCGTTGGAGCGGGGGAATCTGGATTACGCGATTGAAGCGTGTGCGCAGGTTTTGGTTGAGGCGCCGAATTGTGTCGCGGTGAGACGGCTGCAGCGGATCGCGCAGCTGAAGCGATTTCGCGGCAGGAGCGCGTGGGTGAGGATGGGGATTGGCTGCGTGGCGGCGTTGAGGGGACGGGTTCGCGCGCAGAACGGTTTGCCGGAAGAAAGGTGGAGGGTGGCGGAGCGCTGGCTGGCGAGCGATCCGACGAGTGTGGCTGCTCTGATGCTTTTCGGCGCGGCGGCGATGGAGCTTGGCCGGATGGAGACGGCGGTGTGGGCGTTTGCGGCGGTGTGCGAGTTGAAGCCGGAGGACGGAGAAAATCTGGTGAAGTTGGGAACAGCGTGGCTGGCAAGCGGGCGGCCGACGGAGGCGTTGCAGTCGGCGGATGCGGTGCTGGCGAAGCAGCCGGTGAACGCGGCGGCGATGGATTTGATGCAGCGCGCCTCGATTGCGGAGGCGAAGGGAGAGTAGGCGCGGGAAGGCGCGACGTTGCGCGGTGGTGAATAGCGGACGCTACTCGCGGAATTCGTCGAAAGGCTTTGGCGCAGCGAGGGCGGTTTCGCGGGCGCGGAGATTTTCTTCGCGCTGTTCGAGCTCGGTTTCTTTTTCCTGCTGCTCCTGCACCTTGGAGAAAAGACGGGTTTCGCTTTCTTCGAGGAATTTCTCGCGTTCGCGCAGCGCTTGTCGGGTCTCGCGCAGGGAGGCTTCCTGGCGATCGAGCTCTTCCTTTAATTGATGGAGCGCCTCGGCCTCGCGAAGGGTGACGACGGCGCGGTTGCCGGGGTGATGAGTCTGACGCGAGGCGAGGAGCGACTCGCGAGCGCGGAGGAGGGCTTCGGCTTCGTCGAGATCGCGGGCGCGTTCCGCGAGGCGCGCTTCGGCTTCGACCAGGGCGCGTTCGCGTTCGGCCAGACCCTGTTCCAGCAGACGCAGGAGGCGGTCGGCGTCGGAAGCGGACGGCATGGATGTATCCGCGGAGATAGGACGCGGACGGCGCTGCAGCTGAAGCGGCTGCGGCACCGGGAAGCGCGTTGGGAACGGCGGGAACGTGCGCGAGGATTCGGCGGGCATGGTGGCGCTCCGCGACCAAAGGTCACCGGAACCAGCGGGTGAGCGCGGACCAGAACGAGCGTTTCGGCGGCGTGATCTCGCCGAGGTAAGGGCGGAGCAGGCGGGTGATGGTTTCCTCGAACGCCTTGTCGTCGAGGACGGCGAGTTGGCGGGAAAGGAAGGTGCGATCGGCGGCGGCCTCGCGGCGCCAGTCGGTGAATTCGGCTTCGAACCACGCGAGCGCGGTGGCGGTGTTTTCGGCGGGGCGGGCGCTGGCGGCGGCGTGAGCGAGGGCCTCGGCGAGGTGGAGTCCGCTCGAGCCGGTGCGGAAAGGAATGAGATCGGCGAGCGCGCGTTCGTCGGTGTGAGCGAGGGCGTTGAGCAGACGTTTCAAGTCGCCGCCGACGATGATGCCTTGGGACAGGCGCTGGGCGAAGAGGGCGAGCTGGCCGAGAGTTTCGATCTGTTCGAGTTGGCAGAGATCGCGCGCGGGGACGTCGAGGGAGCAGAGCGAAACCGGGAAATTTTCCGGAATGCCGAGACGATCGAGGGCATTGAGAAAGGGATTGTCGCGCGTGTTGGCGGCTTCGGCCTGGCGGACCATTTCGCCGAAAGGCTGATCGAAGGCGAGCGTCTCGCGGAGGATCTGAATGAGAAGATCGGCGGCTTGCGGATGGCCGCGGGCGGAGAGCTCGAGCTGGAGCTCGCCGTAGTTGAAATCGATATACGCGGCGGGCGTTTCGCCGGCGCCGGGGATCGGCCAGGTGAGGCCGTCGAGATTTTGGGCGAGGCTGGTGAGCGACGTGTCGACGAGAATCGAGGACGCGAACGAAGCGCGAAGATAGTCCCATTCGCGAGCGAGCGTGGAAGAGCTGGAAGAGCTGGTGATCATGATGAAATGGGTCAGTTCGCGATGACGGACGGCCGGGGAAGGATCGGAGCGGTCGCGCGAGAAGGGCCGGGCGAGCGCGTCGGCTCGGGGGCGGAAAGCGGACTCGCTTCGGCGGCGGCGATGGTGTCGGCGTGGCGAATGAGTTCGTCGGCGAGTCGGCGGTAATCGGCGATAACGGTGTCGGAGTCGTTGAGGAGCTGAGAATCCTGGGCGACGAGGTTGACAGGGAGGCCGAGCGTGACGGCGCGGCGAACGACCATGGCGTCGCGGATTTGGGCGTCGAAGATTCGCGCGGAAGATGCGACGCGACGGGCGGATTTGAATTGGTTGAGACGAAGCTGCATGCGCATCCGCGGGACCTCGATGTCGCTGCCGCTCTTGATGGCGTTCATGACGATCCCCTGGACTTGCGCGGCGGGCCCCATGGACGCTTTGCGGAAGCTGGCGGAGAGGGCGTGGAACTTCTGGAGCTTTTCGACGAGAAGGGTGAAGCCGATGAGGCTGAGGGCGTCGGGATTGGCGGGAACGTAGATTTCGTTGGACGCGAACACGCCGCATTGGGAGGCGCGGAGGATGTTGGGCGGGCAGTCGAAAAGAATGAAGTCGTAGTCCTTTTCGACGGTGGCGAGCTGCTCCTGGAAGATGAGGTAAGGCGGGCGGCCGGGGTTGCCGCGGTATTCGCTCTCAAGATCGACCAAGTTGAATGTCGTGGGAACGAGATCGAGTCCGGGGAGGATTTTGTCGCCGTCGCGTCCGCGCAGGACGTCGTGGACGATGAGATCGCGAAGATGCGTGGTGCCTGGTTGGAAAAGGGAGAAGATGGCGCCGGCGCCCTCGGCGTTGATTTGGTTCCAGCGGTCGAGCTTCAGGAGCCAGATGCTCGCGTTGGACTGCGTGTCGAAATCGAAAAGGAGGACACGTTTGCCGCGTTGGGCGAGGCAGGCGGCGGTGTTGACGATGAGGGACGTTTTGCCGACGCCGCCCTTGTAGTTGAGGAAGGAAATTTTGCGAGGCATGCGGAGGCTGCCGGTTGATGCGAGACGCGGCGATGAGTGCCGCGGAAGGACGGGGGCGGCGAGGGGGAAACGGGTGGGGTGCGGCGTTTTACGGAATGTTGGTAAAACGGGTGTAAGGAGAGAGGTGCAGCAAGAGACGGCGGCCGGCGATTTGTCGCGCGGCGAGCGCGCGACCCACATGGGTGCTGGTTTTTTTGTTGGCGGGGGAGGAGCGGTGGCGAGAGTCGGGCGATGGAGCGAATGTCGGCGCGACGCGTTTATTGGACGGCGTTTGTGGGGCTCTTCTTCGATTACTATGACCTGTATCTTTTCGTGTATCTCGAGAAGGTGCTGGCGGCTCATTTCGGACTGAGTGTCGGGGAGAGCGATGCGTTGCAGTTCACGGGATTGGCGGGCGTGGGGTTGGGGGCGCTGGTGTTTGGGTATTTGGCGGATCGATACGGGCGGGGGCGGATGATGCTGGCGGTTTTTGGCGTGTATGTGGCGGGGATCGCGGGGATCGCGCTGGCGTGGGATTTTGGCAGCTTGCTGGCGTTTCGGCTGGTGGCGTCGCTGGCGCTCGGCGCGGAGTGGGGAATCAGTCATACCTTCATGAGCGAGCACGTGGGGGCGGAGCGGCGGTATCGCTTCGCGGCGCTGCTGCAGTTTTCGATTCTAGGCGGGCTGCTGGCGGCGATGGCGGCGCGGTATGCGCTGCCGGTGGTCGGGTGGCGCTGGTTATTTGCGGCGTCGATTTTGCCGGTCGCGGTGTTGTCGGCGATGCGGTGGAAGTGGCTGGCGGGCGAAGGCACGCCGACGGTTGAGACTCAAAGTGTGGAAACCGGAGCGTCGGCGCGGTGGACCGGGGCGTTTGCGCGGTGTCTGGCGCTGGCCAGTCTGACGATCGCGAGCGGAACGGTGAACGTGTTCTTTGCGAAGGAGCTGCCGCAGTCGCCGCTCTATACGATTTTGTTTTGGGCGAACGTGGCGCCCGGGATGTTGTTGGGCGCGTGGATCGTGCGGCGCGTGGGCGTGCGGCGGGCGTTGATCGGTTATGCGATGGCGCTGGTGGCGCTATCCGCGTTTGCGTGGGCGAGCACGTGGGAAGGGCGGAAGCTGGCGTTCGCGCTGGTGTTGCCGCTGTTGAACGGAATTCCGTTCGGGTTGATGGGCGCGTATTTCAACGAAGTGTTCGCGCGGTATCGGACGATGCTGTCGGGGGCCGCTTATAATCTTGGGCGGATTCTGGCGGGGTTTGCGCCGGTGTTGATCACGGCGCTCGGGCTGCAGGAAGGTGGAAACTACTTTTTGTTTTCGGTGGGCTTGGGACTGGGGGTGTTGGTGGTGGGGTGGGGCGTGAGGCAGAGTGGAGCGTGAACGCGGCGGGGTCGGGAGATCCCGCCCTGCGATTTGGCGAAGCGTGGTTTGACTTAGACGCGGAAGATGGCGCCGAGTTTTTTGCCGAGGAGCAGGCTGAGGCCGACGATGGTGACGCCCAGGAAAGCCATGGCCCAGACGCCGAGGGCGCTGGCGATGAACTTGCCGTCGCCGAGCAATTGGAAGAGCTCCATGATCGCTTTCGTGATCGGGTAGAATGCTTGCTTTTGAGCGAGGACGAGGGAGTCGCTGACCTCGAGCATGGCGAACGCAAAAGCGAGCAGACCGCCGGCGATGAGATTGGCGGAGATGAGAGGGAGGGTGATTTTGACGACGGATTTGAGCGGCGGGCAGCCGAGGTTTTGGGCGGCTTCTTCGAGGGTTTCGCTGGTTTGTTGGAAGCCGGCGGCGGCGGAGCGGACGACGTAAGGGAGGCGGCGAACGGAGTAGGCGACGATGAGGAGGATGGTTGGATCGCGAACGGGATTGAGGAAGGAGAAGAAGCGACCCTCCTGGGACATCGCGAGATAGCCGAAAGCGAGCACGAGGCCGGGGACGGCGAGCGGGAGCATCGCGAGAAAATCGAGGACCTGGCGGCCGGGGATTTTGCTGCGCACGACGACGTAGGCGATGGCGACGCCGAAGACGAGATCGAGAACGGTCGAGATGCTGGCGAATTTCAGGCTGTTGGCGATCGAGCTGACGGTGAGGTCGTGGCCGAGCGCGAGACGGAAGTTTTCGAGCGTGTAGTCGTTGGGGAGAACGGTCGCATACCATTCGCGGGAGAAGGCGACGAGGATGACGCCGAGGTGGGGAAGCACGGCGATAAACGTGACGCCGGCGAAGAACGCGGTGCAGAGGAGCGAGCGACCGCGGGGTAGAGCACGCGGGCCGCCGGTGCTGGTGGCTTTTGCCATCATGGCGTGGCCGCTTTGGCCGAAAAGGCCTTTGCCGAGCGCGTAGAAGGCGACGGAAGCGGCGAGCATCACGGCGACGAGCGCGTAAGGGAAAGGGTTTCCGCCGATGTCGCGGAGACCGTAGTAGATTTGGACGCTGGCGATTTGGGCGTAGTCGAAGATGAGCGGCGTGCCGAGCTCGGTGAACGACCAGATAAAAACGATGGTGCCGCCGGCGAAGAGGCCGGGCTTGATGAGCGGGAGTGTGATTTTGCGAAAACGGCGGAAGCCGGTGCAGCCGAGATTTTGGGCGGCTTCCTCCATCGCGGGGTCGATGTTGGCGAGGGCGGCGACGGCGTTGAGGTAGATGATGGGGTAGAGGGAAAGGGCTTGGACGACGGCGACGCCCCAGAACTGACTCGCGGCGAACCAGTCGAACGCCCAGCTGTCGGGCCGCAGGCCGATGGCAATGAGAAGGGAGTTGAAGGCGCCGTATTGGCCGAAAATTTGTTTGATCCCGATCGCGCCGACGAAAGGCGGAAGGATCATGGGGACGAGGATGAGCGAGCTGAGGAGGTTTTTGGCGGGGAAAAGAAAACGATCGCTGACGAAGGCGAGGGGGAGGGCGATGAGCAGCGCGAGCGTGGTGGTGGCGCAGGCGAGGAGGGTGGAGTTGCGCAGCGCGGTGAGGTAGAGCGGATCGGCGAGCAAGGCGCGCAGGTAGGCGAAGGTGATGTTGCCGTCAGCGTCGATGAACCCGCCCTTCAGGATTTGCAGGATCGGCCAAAGGAAAAAGGCGGCGAAGAACAACGCGGTGACGACGAAGATCGTGCGCGCGAAGGATTGCGACATGGCGGGCGAGGGTGCGGGGCGCGGGCCGCGCAGCAAGGCGGAAGACGGCGCTCGGCTTGGTGAGCGAATTGGCGCCGACGGAACGGCGCCGTCCCGGGCGGTCAGCGGGTGGGCTCGACGAGGATCTTGCCGGCGGCGGCGAGACTCAGCGGGGCGGATTGGTTGCGGGATTTTTTCAGCGTGATCAGGCCGGCGGTGAGATTGCGATCGGCGACGCGCACGATGGCGCCGGGGAGGAGGCCGTTTTGTTCGGCGAACTGGAGGAACTCGGCGGATTGCTCGGTGACGCGGACGATGCGAAGCGGTTTGGCGAGGACGCAGGTGGCGAGCGTCGCGTAAACCTGGGAGTTGAGTTTGCCCTGGGCGCTCGGAATCGGGTCGCCGTGAGGATCGGTGGTGGGGCGGCCGAGGAGGGCGTCGAGGCGGTCGAGGACGTCGTCGGAGATAGCGTGTTCGAGCTGTTCGGCCTCGGTGTGGACGCTGGCCCAGTCCATTTTGAGGACATTGACGAGAAAGGTTTCGACGAGGCGATGGCGGCGGATGACGCCGAGCGCCATGCGGCGACCGGTGTCGGTGAGGCGGACGCCGAGGCGCGGTTGGTGTTCGACCAGCTTTTCGGCGGCGAGGGCTTTCACCATGGTGGTGACGGTGCCTGGCACGACCTCGAGGGACGTCGCGAGGGCGCCCATGGAGACGAGCTCGCCGGTTTCCTCGGAGAGCAGGAGGATGTGCTTGAGGTAGTTTTCAACCGTGATCGAAGCCATTACGACGATGGATAGGCGCTTGGGGATTTGAAGCAACCAAGGATTTATTTTGACTAATCAAAATGGATTGTTCTCTTCGGGCCCATATGGATCAGCACGATACCGGTGCGCGCCGGAAGTGGCGCGCGATGATGTGGGGAGCGGGGATGGCGTGGGTGACGCTCGCCGGTGCTGCGGGTGGGGCTGCGGAGGGATTGCGGGAGATGACGACGGATCGGCCGGATGCGACGGAGAGTCCGTTCACGGTGAATCCCGGCCATGTGCAACTGGAGATGGATATCGCGAATTTCGGGCGGGATCGGGAGCGGGGAGAGGAAGTCGAGGAATGGGAAGCGGCGCCGTTTAATTTGCGGTTCGGCGTGACGGATAATTTCGAGTTGGGATTTTTCGTGGTGCCGTTTCGCAGCGTGACGGAAACGCCGGCGACGGGGCAGCGCGCGCGGAGCGAAGGGTGGGGCGATCCGGTGTTGCGGGCGAAATGGAATTTTTTCGGAAACGATGAAGGAGACGTTGCGCTTGGGCTGATCGCGGACGTGAAGGTGCCGATCGGGGAGCGGGAGGTGAGTAATCGCGAGTGGGAAGGAGCGGTGATGCTGCCGGTGGCGTTTGAGATCGGCGGCGGGTGGGAAGGCGCGGCGATGACCGGAGTGGAGATTGTTTATAGCGATGCGGGGGAGCACCGCGCGGTGTGGAGTAACACGATCACGGCGGGGCGGGCGATTGCGGAAAGGCTCGGGATGTTTGTCGAGTTGACCTCATCGACGGGCGATGGGGCGCATGTCGCGACGGGGAATGTGGGGCTCACGTTTCGCGTGCATGAGAACCTGCAATACGACGCGGGGGTTAACCTGGGGCTGACGGATGCGGCGACGGACACGCTGCTGTTTGTGGGCCTCGCGCGGAGGTGGTGAATTTATGACTACACGATGGCGCAAAGCGCTGGTTGGGATGGTGGTCGCCGGACTGGCGATGTGTCCTTCGAGCGTGTGGGCGAAGAAGCGGGTCGTGACGACGTTCACGATCATTCAGGACATGGCGCAGAATGTCGCGGGCGATGCGGCGATCGTGGAATCGATCACGAAACCCGGTGCCGAGATTCACGGGTATGAGCCGACCCCGCAGGACATCGTGAAGGCGCAGCGGGCGGATCTGGTGTTGTGGAACGGGTTGAACCTCGAGCGGTGGTTCGAGCGGTTTTTCCGGAATTTGAGGAATGTGCCCAGCGCGGTGTTGAGCGAGGGGGTGGAGCCGATCGGGATCGATGAAGGTCCGTATTCGGGGAAACCGAATCCGCACGCGTGGATGTCGCCGGCGAATGCGCGCGTTTATGTGGAGAACATTCGCAAGGCGCTGGTGAAAATCGATCCGGAGAACGAGGCGATCTACACGGCGAATGCGAAAGCGTATGCGGCGAAGTTCGAGGAGTTGGAGCGGACGGTGCGGACGGAGTTGGAGAAGATTCCCGCGGAGCAGCGGTGGTTGGTGACGAGCGAAGGAGCGTTCCCGTATCTGGCGCGGAATTTTGGGATGAAGGAATTGTTTCTTTGGGCGGTGAACGCGGATCAGCAAGGCACGCCGCAGCAGGTGCAGAAGGTGATCGATGGTGTGCGTAAAAACCGGATACCGGTGGTGTTCAGCGAGAGCACGGTCAGCGACAAGCCGGCGCGGCAAGTGGCGCGAGAAACGGGCGCCCGTTATGGCGGGGTGTTGTATGTGGACTCGTTGACGGCGAAGAAGGGACCGGCGCCGACGTATCTCGATTTGATGGAATATAACGCGCGGACGATCGTGAAAGGGTTTCGAGGCGAATGAAGCGAATCGCCTGCAAGCGGGTGGGGGTAATCGCCTGCAAGCAGGCTCCTACATTATGAAGGCGGAGCTCGATTTGGTGGTGGACGCGGTGAGCGTCAGTTATCCGAACGGCCATGTGGCGTTGCGGGAGGCGTCGTTTCGGCTGGCGGGAGGAACGATCTGCGCGTTGGTCGGCGTGAACGGCAGCGGGAAGTCGACGCTGTTCAAGGCGATCATGGGACTGGTGCGGCCGGCGGCGGGGGCGGTGCGAATCGGCGGTGCGGCGGTGCGGACGGCGTTGAAACGGAATCTGGTCGCGTATGTGCCGCAGGCGGAGGAAGTGGACTGGAGTTTTCCGGTGAGCGTGTGGGACGTGGTGATGATGGGACGCTATGGTTACATGAATTTCATGCGGATCCCGCGGGCGGAGGATAAGCGCGTGGTGGAGGAGAGCTTGAGGCGCGTGGGGATGTTGGAATTTCGGGAGAGGCAGATCGGGGAGTTGTCGGGCGGACAGCGGAAGCGGGTGTTTTTGGCGCGGGCGCTGGCGCAGCAAGGGCGGGTGATCCTGCTGGACGAGCCGTTTACGGGCGTGGATGTGAACACGGAGCTGGCGATTATCGCGTTGCTGCGGGAGTTGCGCGCGGAAGGGAAGATCATGCTCGTGTCGACGCACAATCTCGGGTCGGTGCCCGAGTATTGCGACCAGGTGGTGTTGATCAAACGGACGGTGCTGGCGGCCGGGCCGACCTCGGACGTGTTTACGGAGGAGAATCTGTTGCGGGCGTTTGGCGGTGTGCTGCGTCACTTCCGGTTCGGCGAGTCGACGGTGCAGAAACATGACGGCCGGGCGGTGACGCTGCTGACGGACGATGAGCGGCCGCTTGTATTCGGAAAAGACGGACACGTGGAGTATCGCGAACGGCTGGGGCGGGAAGATGTTTTGAAGGGGCGGGCGGAAGGGGAGGAGGATTTGTGACGGCGGGAATGAACCGCCTGCAAGCAGGCTCCTACATGAGAGGGTGAACCCGTGGTCGAGACGCTGCTGACGCCGTTTCAGTATGAGTATATGGTGAAGGCCATTCTGGTGAGTGGCGTGATCGGCGGCGTGTGTGCGTTTTTGTCGTGTTTTGTGACGCTGCGCGGCTGGTCGTTGATGGGCGACGCGTTGTCGCATGCGGTGGTGCCGGGGGTGGCGATTGCGTATTACATCGGCTGGCCGTTTGCGGCGGGGGCGTTTCTGACGGGTGTGCTCGCGGCGGCGGGGATGGGATTTGTGAAGACGAAGACGCGGCTGCGGGAGGATGCGGTGATTGGAGTGGTGTTTACGGCGTTCTTCGCGTTCGGGCTGTTGTTGATTTCGCTGTATCCGAGCGAGATCGATCTGCGGTCGATCATCTTCGGGAATATTCTGGGCATCTCGAATCGCGACATCGTGCAGATGCTGATCATATCGGCGGCGACGGTCGTGGTGTTGGGGATGAAGTGGCGCGATCTGCTGCTTTATTGTTTCGATGTGAACCAGGCGCGGGCGTTGGGATTGAACACGACCTTTTTGCATGGGCTGTTGCTGACCTTGTTGTCGGCGACGGCGGTGGCGGCGCTGCAGACGGTCGGTGCGGTGTTGGTCGTGGCGATGCTGGTGACGCCGGGAGCGACGGCGTATTTGTTGACGGATCGATTTGGGAAGATGATCGCGATCGCGGTGACGCTCGGGGTGGTGACGTCGCTGGCGGGGGCGTATGCGAGCTACTTTTTCGATGGCTCGACGGGCGGGTGCATCGTGACGCTGCAGAGCGCGTTGTTCGTGGTGGCCTTGATTTGGGCGCCGAAGCATGGGATTCGCGCGGCGCGGAGGCGCGGGCGGATGGCGGCGGATGAAACGGAAATGGACGCGAGCGGGGGCGAGTTCGGAAGAGCGCGGGGAGGTGAGTCGTGACGAGATTACTCGAGCCGTTTCAGTATCCGTTCATGGTGGACGCGATGATCGCGGGCATCGTGGTGGGAGCGGTGTGCGCGGTGCTCTCGTGTTATCTGGTGTTGAAAGGATGGTCGTTGATGGGCGATGCGATTTCGCACGCGGTGCTGCCAGGAATCGTGCTGGCGTATGCAGCGGGGGTGCCGCTGGCGTTGGGGGCGTTTGGGTCGGGATTGGCGTGCGCGTTGCTGACCGGTTACGTGAAGGCGAACAGCCGCGTGAAGGAGGATACGGCGATGGGCGTGGTGTTCACGGGCTTGTTCGCGCTGGGATTGGTGATCTTCACGAAAGTGGAGACGGATCTGCACCTGGATCACATCCTGTTTGGAAACATCCTCGGGTTGGCGGAGGGCGATCTGCGCGACACGCTGATCACGGGAGCGATCACGTTGGGGGCGGTGATGATCTGGAGAAAGGACCTGTTGCTTTTCTGTTTCGATCCGGCGCAGGCGCGCACGGTCGGATTGCGGACGGGAGTGTTGAACTACGGGCTGTTGTCGCTGCTGGCGTTGACGATCGTGGTGTCGTTGAAGGCGGTGGGAATTATTCTCGTGATCGCGATGCTGGTGACGCCGGGATGTATCGGATATTTGATGACGGACCGGTTCGGGCGGATGATGGGAATCGCGGTCGTGAGCGCGGTTGGGTCGAGTTTCGGAGGGGTGTATGTGAGTTTCTTTGTGAATGCGTCGACCGGCGCGTGCATCGTGTTGCTGCAGGCGGCGCTCTTTGTGGCGGCGCTGGTGTGGGCGCCGAAGCATGGGCTGAGGGCAAGGCGGCGGGCGCGACTGGCGGGGATGGTGGCAAGAAGCGGGTTAGGAGCGCGGTAAGAAAAACGGCTTTCGCGGAAGCGGTCGGTGCTGTTGACTACGGCATGCTCACGCGATTTTCGGTTGCGCCGCTTCACACGATGACTCGAACGCTGGCCGCGGTGGCCATGGGGCGCGAGGCGCCGGATTTGGTGATCACGGGCGGGCGCGTGTTGTCGACTTATACGGAGCGGATTCACGACAATCGTGAAATCTGGATCAAGGGAGGGCGGATCGCGGCGGTGAAGGCGGCGGGGACGTTCAAGGCGGCGAAAGGAGCGGGGAAAAAGACGAAGGTTTTCGATGTGGGCGGGGGGATTCTGGCGCCGGGATTGGTCGATCCGCATATTCACATCGAAAGCGCGATGATGACGGCGTGCGCGTATGCGGAAGGGGCGTTGTTGAACGGGACGACGACGATCTTCTGCGACAGTCACGAGATCGGCAACGTGTGCGATGTGGCCGGCGTGGAGTGGATGTTGGAAGATGCGCGGCAGGCGCCGCTGTCGATTTTTCTGACGGTGCCGAGCACGGTGCCGGCGACGACGCCGAAGTTCGAGACGGCCGGCGGGGATTTGACGCCGAGGAAAATCGGAAAGCTGTTCGATCGGTGGCCGGAGGCAGTCGCGTTGGGCGAGAAAATGGACTTCGTGCAAGTGGCGATGGGCGATGAACGGAGTCACGCGATCCTCGCCGAGGCGATCCGGCGCGGGCGGCCGGTGTGCGGGCATATTTACGGACGCGAGTTTGTGGCGGCCGGAGCGGCGAGTGGAATTACGGATACGCACGAAGCGATCGATCGGGACATTGCCGACGATTTTCTGGAGGCGGGAATCTGGGTGTTTTTGCGCGGCGGGCCGCCGACGACGCCGTGGCATTCGCTGCCGCAGGCGATCAAGACGGTGACGGAGTTGGGGGCGGATCCGAAGCGCGTGTGCGTGTGCACGGATGATCGGGATGCGGACGATCTGTTTTTGTTTGGAATGGATTGGGTGGTGCGCGAGGCGGTGAAGGCCGGGATGAAACCGGTGACGGCATGGAGCATGGGGTCGCTGCATGGCGCGACGCGGTATGCAAAAGATGGAGACATCGGCGGACTCGGGCATGCGCGGCGCGCGGACATCGTGTTGTTGAATAACGCGCTCGAAGTGCAGAACACGTGGTTCGGCGGGGAGCTGGTGGTGAAGAATCGGAGAATCACGCCGCTGTTGGACGCGGCGTTGAGCAAGCGCTACCGGTATCCGCGCGCGGCGTATCAGACGGTGAAGCTGCCGCGAAAAGTGAGGCTGACGCCGGAGCTGCCGACGAAGCCGGTGCCGGCGAATGTGATCAAGGCGGCGCTGCCGGGGATTGTTTTAGTTCACGAAAAGGTGGGGCTCGAGGCGAAGGCAGAGGAGACTTGGGCGGATTTGTTGGCGCGGCACGGATTGTGTTTTGTGAGCGTGGTGGAGCGTCACGGAAAATCGGGGGCGGTGGCGCACGGGTTGTTGAAAGATTTCGGATTGAAGGACGGCGCGGTGGCGAGCTCGGTGGGGCACGATGCGCACAACGTGATCGTGGCGGGGACGAACGAAGCGGACATGCAAGTGGCGCTGGCGACGATCAAGAAACTGCGCGGCGGTGTGTGCGTGGTCCGAGGAGGAAAGGCGATCGCGAGCGTGGCGCTGCCGGTGGCGGGTTTGATTTCGGATCAACGCGCGACCGTGGTGGCGAAGGAGACGACGGCGTTGAAGAAGGCGTGGACGGTGGCGGGCTGCACGCTGCCTTACATGGGCTTCAACTTGATTCCGTTGTCGGTGATTCCGGAGATTCGGATCACGGACAAGGGATTGGTGACGGTGCCGGGGATGGAGATTTTGCCGCTGTTTGAATGAGCGCTTTTTGCCGCCCGAGAAGCACGCTCAAGGACGCGAAAGCGGAAAAGGTGTGAACCACGAAGGACACGAATAGACACGAAGGCGGATGTAACTGATGAAAAACAACCGAGCGATGTGGGTGGTTGCGTTGCTGGCGGTGGGCGTCGCGGTGTGGCAGAGCTTTCGGGCGCGCGAGTGGAGTCGCTCGATGGGTGCGCAGGCAGCAGAGCTCGAGCGGATGCGAATGGAAACGGCGGCGATGCGCGGCGAGATCGAGGAGATGCGAGAGAAAGCGCAGGCGGCGGATGAGGATGTGGCGCGGTTGTTGCGTGCGATCGAGACGAGTCAGGCGACGGGGCGGCAAGCGGAGATGCCGACGTTGAGCGCGCGGCGGGCGACGCGGGCGGAGGTGGAAGAGCGGTTTCGGCGGGCGCGGGAATTGGCGAAAAGCGCTCAGGATGATGCGGCGGCGACGGAGGAGTTGCTGTGGTGTTTTGATGAAGGGATGGGCTATGGCTTCAGCTTCATGGCGCTGCGACGTGAGCTGATGGAGGCGATGGGTGAGCTGGCGAAGAGGTATCCACCGATGCGCGACGCGATGGTGGACCGGCGCGAAAGGGCGGAGCGGGATTTTTTGGCGGACGCGAAGGAGATGGACCGCGTCACGGAATTTGCGGTGTTGAGCACGAGGCTCGATGAACGGCACCGCATCGTGGATGCCATGAGCAAACTGCCGAAAGGCGACAACCGGCGTGGGACGCTGATGAACTATGGCGGGTTCGATGAACTGCTGGAGACGCGACGCTACGGCGAGATTGTGGCGGAGCAGTCGGCGGCAGAAATGAATCAACGATTCGAGTTCAGGAAGGCCGCGGGGAGCGCGAACATGACACCAGCGCAACGAGCGAACTATCGCCGCCACTTGGCCGAAGCGGCGGCGAAGAATGTCGAAGCGCTCGCCGGGGCGGGCAATTTAAACGAGGCGCGGGACCTCGCGGCTAAGGTGATCGAGTTGGATGATACGCCGGAGACACGGCGGGTGCTCAGCGAACGGCTGGAGCGGGCCGGGCGGGCGGATTTGCTGGTGCGTTGAGGCGGCGTGTCAGCGGACGGACTCGGGGGTGCGCGCGAGGCGCGCGGCGGCGGGGCGCTTTGCGGGCGGGGGAGTTGGAGGGGCGTGTTGCGCGGCGAGATCGGCGGGCGGCGTGCCGAGAAGGTAGCGGATGAGCAGGCGCGCGTTGAGCCATTGTTGAGCGAGAGCGCCGCGTTGGGTGTAGCGGCGGGCGGACGTGGTGACCTGCGCGGGGAGCGAGTGAATGCGCGTGGCGGAGCGGGCGCGTTGGAGGAGGGCGACGTCGTCGAAGAGAGGCCAATCGGGAAAGCCGCCGAGCGCGTCGTAGAATTCGCGGCGGATTAAAATGCCTTGTTCGCCAAAGCGGGTGAACACGGAGTCGAAACGCGTGAACCAACCGCAGACGCGGAGGAGGAAAGACGGTGAGTCGTAGCGCAGGCGGAAGGTGGCGATTTGGGCGTCGGTTTCGACGGTGAAGTGCGAGAAGAGCGTGCCGGCTTCAGGGGGAAGTTGAGTGTCGGCGTGGAGGAAGAGCAGCCAGTCGGAATCGGCGACGGCGGCGCCGGCGCGGCATTGGCGTCCGCGTCCGCGGCGAGTCACGATGACGTGCGCGCCGTGTTGCGCGGCGATTTCGCGGGTGCGGTCGGTGCTTTGGGCGTCGACGACGATGAGGCGGGCGCCGGGGAGACTTTGTTGCGCGGCGTGGAGGGTGGCGCGGATGTGTTCGGCTTCGTTGAAGGTCGGGATGATGACGGTGAGCGAGTCGGTGGAGGAGTTGCGCGACACGCGCGAAAGGTAGGCGCGGTAAGCTTTGGCGTTGCGGATGCCGTCCTTGGGCGTGAGCAGTTCGCGGGAGAGGCTGAAGAGCTTGGCGCGCGCGAGCGTGGTGGCGACGATCTGATCGGAATCCCACGGAATGTTGTCGAAGAGCTCGGGCGCCTGGCGGCGCAGCGCGAGCAGGTAATAGCTGCCGTCGGTGGAAGGACCGACCACGAGTTCGGCGCGGGCGAGGCGGGCGGCGGCTTCCTGGAAGGTGGTGCGATCGAGTTCGGGGCACTCGCCGGCGACGGCGATCACGGTGGTCGCTCCGCGGGCGAAGGCGGCTCCGGAAGCTTTGCGCAGACGACGGCCGAGATCGCCGTCGGATTGCGGGTGATAATGGCGCGAGTTGCCGAGCCAGGCGCGGATTTCGGTTTCGGCTTCCGCGGGGGTGAAATGTATTTCCACCTGCCATGAAGGCGGGATCTCACGGAGGTGGCGCTCGATCATCGCCCGGTAGATGTCAGCCGCCCGTTCTTCCCCCAGCTCCGAGGCGAGCGGCGTCTGCGCGAGACCGGCGCGAGGGGTTTTTACGAAAAGCAGCACGACTGGCTGCGGCGAGGAGCGGCGATTCATGGGGTGATGAAGCGGCGGGCGAGGAGCGTGTGTGGTGTGAAACGTGAGACGCGGTGACGGAGGCCGCTAGATTCGACTGAGTAGAAAAGCGGTAAGAAATCCGTCCGTCGCGCTGCGAGTGGCGCAGGAGGTTTTGCGAAGCGCGACGCGGAAGCGCACAGGGCGCAACTGCAGGTGCTGCTCCTGGAGTTGTGGCTCGAACAGATTCATGCCGCGGCGAACCCGAGGATAGTCCCCGTGAGAAGGGGGTGGGTTCCCGCCCGGGTGCGGATGCGGGTGAGGGAAAATTCGAGGTTCGCGATTCGAGGGCGAGAAGATGGCTGCGGTCGGAGGCGGGTAGGGTATCAAAAAGCCGATACACGGCGGCTTCGCTCATTTCTGATGAGGAAGAGGCGAAGTGGGAGATGATTGGAAAGCGAGGAGCCGGGAGGGAGGCGGGTCGGGGAGCGATGTAATGTAATGTAATGTATTACAATGGTGTGAGGTGATATGAGTGGGGCGCTTGCGAGGGGGAGAGGTTGGAATGTCGTAGCGGGATGCGGATTGGCGTGCCGAGAGAGATCAAGGTCGGAGAGACGCGGGTTTCGATGACGCCGAGCTTGTGTCGGCGATGCGTGAAGTTGGGAGCGCGGGTGATGGTGGAACGCGGAGCGGGGGCGAGTGCGGGATTTTCGGATACGGAGTATCGCGCGGCGGGTGCGACGATGGTTGCGTCCGCGGAAAAAGTGTGGGGTGCGGCGGATCTGGTTTTGAAGGTGAAGGAGCCGATGCCGGAGGAATACGAGCGTCTGCGGGGAGGGCAGACGCTGTTCACGTATCTGCATCTGGCGGCGGGCGCGGAGCTGGCGCGGGTGTTGATGAGGAAGCAGGTGTTGGGAATCGCGTATGAAACGGTGGAAGGAGCGGACGGACAGTTTCCGTTGTTGAAGCCGATGTCGCAGATTGCGGGGCGGCTCTCGATTCAGATCGGAGCGTATTTCCTGCAGACGCAGCACGGAGGATCGGGCGTATTGCTGGGCGGGATACCGGGGACGATGCCGGGGCATGTCGTGGTGGTGGGGGCGGGAAATTCGGGCGCGCACGCGGTGCAAATGGCGGTTGGGATGGGAGCGCGGGTAACGGCTCTCGATGTCGATCCGCGCAAACTGGAGGCGCTCGATGCGGAGTATCGCGGACGCGTGGTCACGTTGATGTCGAATCCCGGAAACATTGAGCGCGCGGTAGAGGATGCGGATTTGTTGATCGGTGCCGTGCTGATACCGGCGGCGAAGGCACCGACGGTGGTGACCCGGAAGATGGTCGCGCGGATGCGGCCGGGCAGCGTGATCGTGGATATCGCGATCGACCAAGGCGGTTGCATCGAAACGGTGCGTCCGACGTCGCACGAGGAGCCGGTGTATCGGGAAAGTGGAGTCATTCACTATGCGGTGCCAAACATGCCGGCGCTGGTTGGAAGAACCTCAACGCTCGCGCTGACGCAGGCGACGGAGCCTTATGTTGCGATGTTGGTGGAGAGAGGTGTCGAGCGGGCGCTCGAGGAGCATCCGGGGCTCGCGCGCGGTGTGAACACACGTGGCGGCGAGGTGGTTTATGAGGCGGTGGCTCGGGCGCTGGGGATTCGATAAGCTCCAAGCGCCAAGATCCAAGCTCCAGAGAGCGCTCAAATCCCAAATGAGATTCGCACGATCGGCACGGCGCGGCCGCGGCATGCGGCGGCGGACAGCGGATTGCGCGAGATGAAGCCGGCGCGCGCGAGGCGCGCGGCTACATGGGGCCGAGGATTTCCATCGCTTTCAATGCGGCGGCGAGGCGGGTTTCGACGCCGAGTTTGGCGGTGATGTTTTCGACGTGCTTCTTCACGGTCGCGGGAGCGTTGCCCACGATGATGGCGATTTCGGGGCTCGTCTTACCTTGGGCGACCCAGAAGAGGATTTCGGCTTCGCGCGGAGTGAGGCCGAGCACGTGGAGCATTTCGGGCGACGGCGGCGGAGCTTTTTCGTCGAGGTAAATCAACGTGCTGCTCAGTGGGTCGGCTCGGGATGCGGGGGTGAAAACGAGATCGTGGTTCCCGTTCGAAACGGTGAAGCCCTGTGGTGACGTCGCGAGTTGTTTTGCGACGAAGGCGGGGAGCGACGGACCGGAGTGGGTGGGGAAAAAACGACGAAGTTGTTTCGCGGCGGCGTCGGAAACGAATTGGAGGCGGCCCGTGGAATCGACGACGAGGACGGCGCGATCGAGGGACGCCCGCAAGGCGCGTTCGGCGGCGATGCGTTGCTGGATGGCGGCGTCGAGTTGTTCGTTTTGTTCGGAGAGCTGGCGGTTGCGCTCGCGCAGTTCGAGATGAACGCGTATCCGCGCGAGCACTTCTTCGGGGAAGATGGGTTTGGTGATGTAGTCGGCGGCGCCGAGTTGGAGGCCGCGGACTTTGTCGACGGGTTCGCCGAGCGCGGTCATGAAGAAGACGGGGATGTCCGCGAATTTCGGATCTGCCTTGATGCGGCGGCAGGTTTCGAAGCCGTCGATGCCAGGCATCATGACATCGAGCAGGATGAGGTCTGGCGCGATGTTCGGTAGCTCGTCGAGCGCGTGCGTGCCGCTTTCGCTGACGAGGATCTTGAAACCATGCTCGCGGAGAAAATCGAAGAGGACGGCGACGTTGTCGGGCACGTCGTCGACGATGAGGATGCGACCGTGACAATTCATGAGGGGACCGGAGAGATGTAATTTAATGTGTTACAAGTTGTATGGGTGTGGCGGATGCGGATGTAATATAATGTATTACAAGTTGGATTGGGTGTTTGAGGCTTGAAAGGTGGGGGAGGGGTTAGGAGGTGGCGGTGGGGGGTGGGGGTGGCGGGGTTGAGTGGGGGCGGGGGGAGGGGAGGCGTGGGCGGATTTCGGCGGTGCGGAAGGAGG
>JAFAAS010000175.1 GCA_023426435.1 Verrucomicrobiota bacterium
CGTGGCTCCTCCCCAACTTCCGACTCCGCCCACCGCGCCCAACGCCATCCCGCGCGACCCGCTCCCCGGCTCGCAAACCTCCTTGACTCCGCTTCGCCCGTCGACGCTCGCCTGGCTCACCGCCGCGCCTTTCGCGATCCTCCCGATCCTCTGGCTCATCCTCGCCACGCAACGCGCCCGCGCCACCGATCCTCTCCGCCCCCAGCGCGAAGCCCGCGCCCGCCTCGCCGCCACCCTCGCCGCACTAAAAAACTCTCAACCCTCCACGCTCAGCCCTCAACTCCCCTCGCTACTCCTCTCCTGGCAACACGACGCCACGATCCTCCTCCGCATCCCCCACGCCGCCCCGCCGGCCACCGCGATCTCCGATCCCGCCTGGCAACAACTCTGGCTCGAATCCGACCGCGCCCTCTACAGCGCCGACGCCCAACTCCCTTCCGACTGGGCCCCCCGCGCCGAAGCCGCGCTCGCCGCCACGCGCCTCCCCGGTTTCTCGCCTTTGCGCCTTTTCCTTCGGCGCAACCTCTTCCCTTTCGTCGCTCTCCTCGCCGTCAGCTTCTCACTCCCGTCCCTCCTCCCCGCCGCCGACGAATCAACTCCAAACTCCAACCCCCAAACTTCAAACTCCACTCCCAGCGCCGCCTACCGCGCCGGCGACTTCACTGCAGCCGCATCCGCTTGGTCCGCCACCGTCGCTAAAACGCCCACCGACTCCGTCGCCCGCCACAACCTTTCCCTCGCGCTCGCCCAACAAGATCGCTGGCCCGAAGCCGCCGCGCACGCCACCGCCGCGTTTCTTCAAAACCCATCCAACGACGCTACCCGCTGGCAGCTCGCTCTCGCGTCCGAGAAATCCGGATACATCGCCGCCCCGCTCGTCTCCTTTCTCCCGCCCGGCCCGCTTCAATCCCTCGCCCGCCTCGCCAGCCCCGCCACGTGGCAGTTCGCGCTGATCGCCGCCAGCCTCGTCGTCACCACCGCCCTCGCGCTCTTCATCTACGGCGCCTACCGCCAAACCTCCCGCGTTCGCTTCTTCTCCGCCATCGCCGCGCTCGTTCTCGGCCTCCTCGCCGCCGCCTCCGCCGTCTCCAGTCTCTACGCCTACCGGCTCACCGCTCACCCCCACGCCGTTCTCGCCTGGCGCGCCGGCACGCTTCGCTCGATTCCGACCGAAGCCGACAACACGCAAAAAACCACCACGCTCCCGCCCGGCAGCCTCGCCCTCGCCGACTCCAACACCTTCCTCGGCTGGACCCGCCTCACCTTCGAAAACGGCCAAACCGGCTGGGTTCGCACCGAAGAGATCATCCCGCTCTGGAAGTAGGAGGAGAAGAGCACCAACAGCCAGGATCCTTGGAGGTTCTCTGGTGCTTGGATCTTGGTGCTTGGAGCTTCCACGCGTCGTCACGACGCGTCGCGCACCACGCGGTGCTCCGGCAACTGCGTCCGAAACCACGTCCGCTGCTTCTTCACCAGCCCACGCGTGTTCTTCGCAATCTCCGCCGCCAGATCCTTCTCCGCCAATCGCCCCTCGATCATATCAATCGTCTCCCGATAACCGATCGCCCGCGCCGCGCTTGGATTCTCCTTCAACCCGCGCGCGATCAACCCCCGCACTTCCTCCACCAATCCGTCCCGCAACATCGCCGCCACCCGCGCGTCGATCCGCCGCACCAACTCCGCGGGAGCCCGCTCGATCCGCGTCAGCTCCACATCCCAATCCGCAAACGCCGATGGCCTGCGCCGAAATTCTTCCGCCAGCTCCGCCAGCGTTCGTCCCGACGCCAGACAGCGCTCCAACGCTCGCGTGACTCGCCGAGGGTTCGCGACGTCCAACGGCCCAAGCCCGTCCGGATTCAACTCCCGCAACCGTCGCACCGCCGCCTCGCGCGTCATCGCCGCGACTTCCTCCCGCACCGCCGCCGGCACCTCCACCTCATCCGCCACCGGCGAGAAAAACGCCTTCAAATAAAACCCGCTTCCGCCCGTCACCAGCACCGTTCGCCCGCGCCTCGTTATCTCTTCCACCGCCTCGCGCGCGCGTCTCACGTATTCCACGACATCCATCCGCTCCGTCACCTCGCACACGTCGATCAAGTGATGCCGCACACGCGCCAGCTCCGCCTTCGTCGGCTTCGCCGTCCCAATATCCATCCCACGATAAAACAACAACGAGTCGCACGATACGATCTCCGCCCCGTGCTCCTCCGCCCAACGCAGCGCCCGCTCCGTCTTCCCCACCGCCGTGCAACCGGTGAGCACCGAAATCTTCCCTTTCTTTTTATCCAACCTCACGTCTCCCAATCTCCCCTCCCGCGCGCTTCCGCACCTTCACAACTTTCCAAACGCCACCGCGCAATTCCGCCCCGCGCCTTTCGCCGCATACAACGCCTTGTCCGCCGCCGCCACCAGCGCCTCGCCCGTCTGCGCATCGACCGGCAACGACGCCGCTCCCGCGCTCACCGTCACATTCAAGGGCAGCGTCTCATTCACCAACACCGGCTCCCGCTCCACCGCCGCACACAGCCGCCGCGCCATCTCGAACGCCGCTTCACGCTCCGTCTCCATCAACACCACCGCGAATTCCTCGCCCCCAAACCGCGCCACGCGATCGACACTCCGCACTTCCTCCCCCAGCCGCCGCGCCACTTCCCGCAAAACCGCATCTCCCACCGGATGCCCATGCGTGTCGTTGATCCACTTGAATCGATCGATGTCGATCATCAGCAGCGACAGCGGATGCCCAAAGCGCCGCGAGCGTTCCTCCTCCTCCGCCAGAATCCGCTCGAACTCCCGCCGATTGAACAACCCCGTCAACTGATCCCGCGTCGCCATCCTTCGCAACGCCTCGAGCGTCTCCCCCAGCTTCAACGCATAGCGCAGCGAACGCTCCAAGGTCCGCGACGTGATCTCGCCTTTCACCAGATAATCCAGCGCGCCGGCGTTCATCGCCTCGATGTCCACGCGCTCCGACGACTCCGCCGTCAAAAACACGATGGGCGTCCGACACCCTTTCGCCACCGCCTGCCGGATCAACTCCAACCCATTCCGCGGCCCCAGCTGATAATCCAACAGGCACGCCGCGTAGTCTCCTGACAACAACTTCGCCAATCCTTCCTCGAACGTTTCCGCCCACTCCAACTCGAATCGCTCTCCCAGGAAATTCTTGAAATGAGCCTGCGTCAGACGGAACTGCATCCGGTCGTCGTCGATCAGCAGAATTCTCCGGTTCATCGCACCGGCCCCATTATCCGCGCTTCGTGCCCGCCACCAGATCCCGCGCCACGTCGCCCAGTCGCGCCAGAATCTTTTCCGGGGCGCCCAGATTCTCGCGGATGCAGTTCACCAGCACGCTGCCGACCACCACCCCATCCGCCACGGCCGCCACTTGCGCCACCTGCGCCCGCGTCGAAATGCCAAATCCCACCACCACCGGCAGCGTCGTCGCTTTCCGGATACGCGCGATCGCATCGGGAATGTTGTCCGCGATCTTCTCACGCACGCCCGTCACGCCTTCCCGCGACACATAATAAATAAAACCCGTCGCCGCCTTCACGATCTTCGCGATCCGCGCTTCCGGCGTCGTCGGCGCCACGATGAACACCGTCTCCATGCTCTCCTTCCGACACGCCGCGGCCACCTCATCCGCTTCCTCCGGCGGCAGGTCCAGCGTCAGCATCCCATCCACGCCACTCGCCTTCGCCGCCTTCACATACGCCTCGATCCCATTCGCGAACACGAGGTTGTAATAGGTATAAAACACCACCGGCACGTCGCTGAACTCGCGTATCCGCCGCACCAATTCAAACACCCGCGCCGCCGTCATCCCGCTCGACAACGCCCGCTGCGCCGCCAGCTGGTTCGTCAACCCGTCCGCGAGCGGATCCGAAAAGGGCACGCCGAGCTCCAGCACGTCCACCCCGCTCTCGATCGCCGTGCGGCACACCGCCAGCGAGGTGTCGAAATCCGGGTCCCCGGCGCACAAATACGCGACAAACGCCGCACGATTCTCTCTCCGGGCACGCTCAAAGGCTTGGACGATCCGTGACATGGAGCCTCATCGCCGCAAAAACCCGCCCGCGGCGCAAAGGCAAAATTCCCCGCTGACACATCGCCCCGCTCCCACCCGTCGGGCTCAGCTTTTTCTCGCCTCCGGCAACGCAAAATCCACCACCACCGGCCGATGATCCGAAAGATAACACTTCACGATCTCGCAATGCGCCACATGGCACGCCGAGGGCAAAAAAACGAAATCCAACAACCGTCCCGGTAACGGCGACGGAAATGTCCGCCCACTCGCCGGATGCAGCACGTATTCACCGTAATCCGACAAATGACTGAGCAGCGCCGCCGTCGCATCCGCGCTCGTCCCAGGATTGTTCAAATCGCCGCATACGATCGCCGGCACATGCCAGCGCCCAGGTGAACTCCGCTGCTTCTCCCGCAGCCACGCCAGCAACCGCCCAATCTGCCGAATCCGATGCTCCCGCGAACTGAAATGCAGATGCAGGTTCACGATCGGCACCACGCGACCGCCCACATCCACTTCCGCAAACAAAAACCCTTTCTCCCCCACGCTCCGTTGCCCGAACACCACCGTCTCGCTCATCGCGATCGGATGCCGCGACAACAACGCGTTGCCATAACTCAGGTTCAACAATCCCGCCCGCCGATTGTGCACGCCGAACACCGCATGCTGAAACCCGGTGTGCAGGCGCAGGTATTCCAAATGATCGAAGTTTCCCGCCCACAGCGAACGCTCGTCCACTTCCTGCAACGCCACGAAATCCGGCTTCAAGTCGCCAATCAGCCGCGCGATTCGCCGCAGATTCGCCCGCAGCTTCTGCGCCGACGTAAATCCTTGGATCGGTGCCAAACCTCGTCCGTGTGCAATGTTGAAGGTGAGAAGACGCAGCCGCGACATGAACACCCACAACGTGAAACCCATCCCCCGCGACGCAAGCCCCAGCCCCCATCCTCCCAAAAACGGGCCGCATTCCGCGACGCCCCCCAAGCAGGGCGGGTCTTCTTCGACCCGCCCTTTTTGCTCAAACCGCTGCGGGCCGCGCAAACCGCCTCCACTTGCGCCGAACCACCACCGCCGCGCCCAACAACAACGCGCCCGCCAGCGCAAAGGTCGAGGGCTCCGGCACCGGCACGAATTGTCCGCGAATTTCCCCGCCCGGATACAGCTGGCTGTGCACGTTCACATACCAGTTCCCCGCGCGCAGGTTCATCACATCCTCATCCGTGAGGATCAACGCGACCGACGAGGGCGATCCATTCGGCAGCGGATACAACACCGGCCCATTCGCGCCGCGCGGAGCCACATGAATGTGCGCCGCCGTCTGCGGTGCGAGCAGCCCCTCGAACGAATACTCGAACGTGAACCCGTTCGTATCCAAATCGAGCGTCGCATGCCCGATTCCCCACGCCGGCGTCTCCCGCGGAGGCACTTCCTCCCACCCGGTCAACGTCGTCCGAAACATCAGCTGTCCCCACGAAACGTGGGCCAGCGCAAGCATCAGCACTAGAAAAGCAAACTTCTTCATGGCGCCCACACTCTACTCCCGCGCCTCCCCGCCCGACATGAGGCCGCCTCCCTCTCCCCATTGCCGAAACCTCCAAACACCTGCGCTCGTCCAAACCCGCAGGTCGTGCAACCAAACCGTTACTATTTTCCTCACAAAAAAGAAGGCGGGCCGAAGCCCGCCTTCCTTCACTCCTTAGCGCTCGTCGCTTCGGTCTCGTTTAGTTCTGCACCTTGAACGCGATCTCCCACGGCGTGCCCGCGGTCCCGCTGCCTCCAGATTTTGAATACGGCACGACCTTCAACGTGTAATTCCCCGTCGCGGGCTTCCACGCGCGATACTTCCCATTGTCATCCGCCGCCATCGCCAGCGGCGCCAGGTTTTCCGTGCTGAACTTCTTCCCGTTCAGATAGAACACCACGCTCTTCACCGCCGAACCGACATCGGCCCGCACGTTCAAGCCCGGGCCGTCGTTCGACAGATCGATCACCGATCCATTCGTCAAACTCCGCACTTCCCGCTGCGTGCTGGCGTTGATCAACGCGAGTTTCGTCACCGACAACCCACCGGTCGGCGCCGGCGGCGAGACATCACTTTTCTCCTTCACCGTCACCGTCACCTCCAGCGGCGTTCCCACCGCACCGCTCCCGCCGGAGCCCGAATACGGCACCGCGCGAATCGTCAGCGTCCCCGCGGCCGGCGTCCATTTGCGATACTTGCCGCTGTCATCCTGCGCCATCGCATACGGCGCCGTGTTTTCCGTGCTGAACTTCTTTCCGTTCACATAAAACACCACGCTCTTCACCGCGCCGCTCGCGTCGGCCCGCACGTTCAAATGCTTGCCGTCGTCGGCGAACACGATCGCGCCGCCATTCGCCAGCGCACGAATGTCCTTCTGCTTGTTCGCATCCACGAGCGTCAGTTTCGTCACCGTCATCCCGCTCGGTTTCGGATCGGGATCCGGCGCCGGCGACGGATCGCCTCCGCCGCCCGTGCGACGCAACAACGCCACCCAGTCCGAGTTCGTCTCGGACGGGGGCTTGCCCACCGCCGCCGCCGCGCCGCCTTTCACCGTCGCAACCGTTCCCGTCTTCAAGCTTCCACCACTGCGCGGATTGAACCAGTGCACGCTATAGGTTTCCCCGGCCGGCAGCGTGATGTTCGTCGTCACTCCGCCCGGCAGATAGATCGCATACGTCGACCCCTTCTTGCCGAAGCAATAGTCCGAACTCGACGAGGTGATGCTGTTGAAATTCTCCACCAGCGGCAGCGGCAGGTAGTCCCGCACGAACTGCGCCGCGTAATGGGTCTGCGTCCACAGTTTCTCGCGCGAACGCCAGTCTTCGCAGGTCAGATCGTGATGCGGATAGTCGTATCCAAAATACCACTCCAACCCGCCGGCGCCCGCCAGCAAACTGCCCCACAACACGCGATGCCGGATCTCCGTGCGCGATGAATCATGCGAATCGGGCTTCGCGCCGACCGACGCATGTCCCAACTCATCCACCGCCACCACCCACTTCTGCCCCGACGCCGCCGACTTCTTCACCCATTTCAAGGTCTCTTCATGCACGATCCCGGGGCTCTGCAACTGCAGCGACGCCCCGCCAATCACCGGGTGCCCGATCATCGGCGTGTAAATCTTGTCCCGATCCCTCGGAAACGTGTGCACCGCAATCAGGTGCTGATACGGATCCAGCGCATTGATGTAATCTGCAAACGCCGTCCGCTGCGCCTCCGTATTCGTATTCTCCTCCCCCAAATTCCACGTCAGCGCCAGGTGATGCCCAAATCGCGCCACGAGCTCGCGATAATAAAGCTTCCGTTGCGTCCCCAGCGATCCGCTGTCCAGCAACTGATCGTTCTCCTGCTCCTGCGTCACCACGTGCATGTGGATCCCGAGCTTCTCCATGTGGCTGAAAACAATCTCCCACTGGTCCAGCTTGCTCACATCGAAGCGATAACGCTCCGATTTCGTCGTCCACGGAAACACGTCATCGCCATCCCCGCCGACGTTCATCGTCAGGAAGTAGAGCGAGTTCATTTTCTTCGACGCGAGATAGTTCAACGCTCCGATGATCGGCTTCCCTTTACCACTCTTCCACGTCGGATCGCCCGTTTTATAATCGCCCGCGTGCGGCTTGTAATAATGCAGCGGCTTCTTGCCCGCCTTCGTGTTGTCGAAATCCGCAAACGCCAAAAAATTCTCCGGACTCCCCGCGCCCACTTTGACGAAATACTCCTTCGTCCCCGCGAACTGCAGATAGTGCTGCCCCACCTCGACCAAGCGCCCTTTCCCACGGAAGTCCGCCCCGCTCTTGTTCGTCGCATCCACCGTGAAGCTGCCTTTCGTTCCATCGAAGCTCGTGGGCGACCCCGCCGTGCTCGAAAGCGAAATCGCCACGTCCGTCCCCGTGCGAAACGAGGCCGTGTAAGACCACGTGCCCGTCGCATCCGGCGTGAAATGCACCCGCCACTTGTTACCCGACGTCGCACTCGTATCCGCCGCATCGCCATCCGCCGCGTAAAACCCCGGCACCACATAGGTCTTCCCGGACGAATGCTTGAACGTCACGTTCAGCCGGTAGTTCCGGAACGGATTGGTCGAGTGCGTCTCGCTCGTCGACGGACCCGTGAAGGTCAACGTCACCCGATGCCACTGCTTCTGCTCGCCCGCTATCGTGGTATTCGCGCCCAGGCTGCTCGTCGCCGCCGACGCAAGCACCGCCAGGCCCTGAATTCCCAACCACATCGCTACACACCTCAAACTTCTAAATGACATTTCCGCTTTCCTTTCGGGTTTGAACTCCGGCGGGCGGAACGCCGCGCCGGTCGCTGAAGCTGGAGGGGACGCGCAGCGTGGACGTGCCCGCGAACGCGTCGAGAAATTTCCTACACCTCCCTTGGCAGCTCCTCACGTCACGGCGTATCAGGGTTTCCCCCACGCTTCGCGATATGAGACACCGCCAAGTTTCCGTGATCCTTGCGCCGGAAACCGCGCACGACTGAACCGTTTCAACAACAGCCCGGATGAACCATCCGCTGCGACCCACTTCGTTTGCGGTGAACCTCCCTGGCTCCACCGCCGTTCAGCTCGCCACTAGGGATCCGACTGCCGCTCTCGCACGCCGTGAAGCTCCGCGCCGAAACGCACGTCGGAGTTCCACTCGCGCGTCTCCATGCGGCTTGCGATCTTCGCAGCTTCCTCCGTCAGCAACATGGTTGGTGCGAGGCGAGCGTCCCTGAAAAGTTCCGTCGATCTTACATCGCCGCGCCTCGGCCGATCCTTTGCCCCGGACCGCAACGCCGCCGCATCGAGCTCCTCCTCCCCCATTTCCCATCGACGCGCGAGAGGCGGGGCTCGCCGTTCCACCGGCGATGTCTCGCTCATCTGCTCGCCGCCAACCCCACCTTCTTCCACCGCCACGTCACTCGCCGCGAGCGGAGTCCGGTCGAACGCGTTCGCGGCGCTCATCGTGAGCGCCACCAAAGCCAGCCACCAAACATGGAGCATCCAACGCATTCGCCTTCAGCCTAACCACGCCGCCCAACGCCCACCATCGAAGAAGCTCCCGAAGCCGTCCCCGGGAAATCGCGCAGCGACCACACCACCGTCGCGGCAGCGCTCAGGGCACGACGTTCACACGCAACTCGAGCGCCACGCCCGCCGCTCCTCCGGCATTCGCACCCGCGTAGGGCGCCGCCCGCAGCACGTGCGTCCCCGCCGACGGTTTCCAACGGCGGTAAACGCCATTGTCGTCAGCCGCGAAGGCATACGGCGCCGTGTTTTCGGTGCGAACCGTCTTCCCGTCCCACGCAAACCGCACACTGCCAGCCGCTCCACTCACTTCCGCCCGCACGTTCAGCGCCGTGCCGTCCGTCGCCAGCCGAATCGTGTCCCCATCCGTCAACGCCCGGATGTCCCGCTGCGTCGCCGCATCGACGAGCACGAGGCTCGTCACCGCCAGCCCGCCGTTCGCGGGAGGCTTCGGCGTTTCCGGCAGGGGCTCCGTCACCGCTTCGTTCACAACCGTGAACGTCACTTCCTTCGCCTCGCCATCTGCCCCTCCGCGGTTCGACTTCGCATACGGCGTCACCCGCAGGGTGTAAACTCCCGGCGCCGGCGTCCACGAACGATACTTCCCCGAATCGTCTCCAAACATCACATACGGCGCGATATTCTCCACTTTCGTCGACTGCCCCGTCAGCGCGAACGCCACGCTCCCGGTCGCTCCCACGACATCCGCCCGGATGTTCAACCGCGCGCCATCGACGGCCAGATTCACCACCGCCCCGTTCGTCAACTCACGCACGTCCGCCTGCGTCGCCGCGCTCACGAGCATCACTCTCTCCACCGCCAATCTGTCGGACGGCACTTCCGGTTCCGGCGTCGGAACCACCGCCTTCACCACCGTGAACGTCACTTCATGCGGCACGCCCACCGCGCCCGTGCGATTCGACCCCGAATAAGGCGTCGCTCTCAACGTGTAGGTGCCCGGCGCCGGCGTCCACTTGCGATAAACTCCCGAGTCGTCTCCAAACATTACATACGGCGCGATGTTCTCGGTCTTGGTCGATTGCCCGGTCAGCGCAAAGGCAACGCTGCCCACCTTGCCGTTCACGTCCGCCTTGAGGTTCAACCACGCACCGTCTTCCGCCAAATCGATCACCGTGCCATTCGTCAGCGGACGCAGGTCCGTCTGCGTCGCCGCACTCACCAGCGTGAGTTGCGTCACCGCCATGACTTCGCTCGGCGGTGGAACCGGCGCCTGCGGATCCGACTCGGTCCGACGCAGGAGCGCCACCCAGTCCTCGCTCGTCTCGTTCGGCGGCCGCCCCACCGACACCGCGGCGCCGCCATTCACCTTCGCCACCGTGCCCGCCACCAGATTCCCGCCTTTGCGCGGATTAAACCAATCCACGCCATAGGTCTCTCCCGCCGGCAGCGTGATGTTCGTCGTCTCCCCCGCAGGCAGGTAAATCGCGTAAGCCACGCCGGGTTTCCCCAAACAATAATCCTTCGTCGAAGACGTGATCCCGTTGCTGTTCACCACGAGCGGCAGCGGCAGGTAATCCCGCACGAACTGCGCCGCGTAATGGGTCTGCGTCCACAGTTTCTCGCGCGAACGCCAGTCTTCGCAGGTAAGGTCGTGATGCGGATAATCGTATCCAAAATACCACTCCAACCCGCCCGCACCCGCCAACAGGCCGCCCCACAGCACGCGGTGCCGGATCTCCATGCGCGACGAATCGTGCGAATCGGGCTTCGCGCCGACCGACGCATGCCCCAACTCATCCACCGCCACCACCCACTTGCGGCCCGACGCCGCCGACTTCTTCACCCACTTCAAGGTCTCTTCATGCACGATCCCGGGGCTCTGCAACTGCAACGACGCCCCGCCAATCACCGGGTGCCCGATCATCGGCGTGTAAATCTTGTCCCGATCCGCCGGAAACGTGTGCACCGCGATCAGGTGCTGATACGGGTCCAGCGCATTGATGTAATCCGCAAACGTCGTCCGCTGCGCCTCCGTATTCGTATTCTCCTCCCCCAAGTTCCACGTCAGCGCCAGGTGATGCCCAAACCGCGCCACGAGCTCGCGATAATAAAGTTTCCGCTGCGTCCCCAGCGATCCGCCGTCGAGCAACTGATCGTTCTCCTGCTCCTGCGTCACCACGTGCATGTGGATCCCGAGCTTCTCCATGTGGCTGAAAACAATCTCCCACTGGTCCAGCTTGCTCACATCGAAACGATACCGCTCCGCCTTCGTCGTCCACGGAAACACATCGTCGCCATCCCCGCCGACGTTCATCGTCAGGAAGTAGAGCGAGTTCATTTTCTTCGACGCGAGATAGTTCAACGCTCCGACGATCGCCTTCCCTTTCCCGCTCTTCCACGTCGGATCGCCGCTGCGCCAGTCTCCCAGATGCGGCGCATAATGATGCAGCAGCTTCTTCCCCGCCGTCGTGTTGTCGAAATCCGCAAACGCCAAAAAATTCTCCGGACTCCCCGCGCCCGCTTTCACGAAATACTCCTTCGTCCCCGCGAACTGCAGATAATGCTGCCCCACCTCCACCAGCCGGCCTTTCGCCCGAAAATCCGCTCCGCTCTTGTCGCTCTCCGCCACCGTGAAACTGCCGCGTTCCCCATCGAACGCCACCGGCACACCCGCCTCGCCCAACGCGATCGCCACGTCCGTCCCGCTCCGAAACGACGCCTCATAGGTCCACGTTCCCGTTGCATCCGGCGAAAAATGCGCCCGCCACTTGTTCCCCGTTGTGGCCCCGGTGTTCGCCGCGTTTCCATCTGCCGCGAAATACCCGGGCACCACATAACTCACCCCGGTCGAGTCATGCGTGAACGTCACGTTCAGCCGATAGTCGCGAAATGGATTGGGAGCGCTCGCCTCGCTTGCGACCGGCCCGCTGAACGTCACCGTCACTTTGTGCCAGCGCTTCATCTCTCCCGAAACCTCCGCCGCCCCGCCCGTAACAGCCCAGGCCGCCATCGCTGTCGCCAAAATCAGAATACCACGGATACGCTTCATGAATGTTCTTTCGCTGAGGTTCAGGTTTCCACGGCGCGCCGTGTCGCCGGGGCCGAATTTTGCGGCACACTGCTTTCGCCGGTAGGTCGGTCGAGCATTTTCCCCTACCTGCTGTATCGGTATTTTACCTACGTATCGCCGTTCTCTGCCGCCTAAACTCTTGACGTCCATAACGCCTCGAATGCCCCGCGATTGCATTCCCCCGCCATCGCCTGCCCGGACTTAAATTCGTTTTTTACACGTGCTCCTGACCGTTCGCCCACCTGCCAGCTTTCTCCTGCAACGCCTCGTCCTGCTCGTTGCAACGCTGGCGCTGGGCCCGTCCGCGCTCTCCGCGACCGACGGCGTGACCGTCGAGGTTCAACCTCCCAACGTCGTCCGCCGCACCTTCGACCCGGCGAATCCTCCATCCGACATGCCGCCGCTCCAACCCCCGGAGGTGGGTCTTTGCGTTTACGAATTCGCGTGCGAAATGGAAACCCGCGTCGTTCGTCCCGCCGGATTCGGCGGCACCCGCGCCGCGCGCGTCACCGCCACCACCATCGCCACGCGCTTGAACGTCACCCTTTGGACACCCCTCGCCGGACCCGCAGGCGTCGTCGAACACGAGGAGGGCCATCGCATTATCGCCGAGCACTACTATCGCGGTGCCCGCGATGTCGCGCGGCGTCTGGGTTACGAGGTGCTCGCCACGCCTTTGCAGGTCTCGACCCGCGGCCGTCCCGCCCTCGAAGCCGCGCTCAACGATCTTCAAAAGCGCACCATCGAGGCTTATCTCGCCGAAACGCTCGAGCGTTGCACCGTCGCACAGGAACGTTTCGACGAAATCACCCGCCACAGCCGCGCGCCTGTCCCGGTCGACGAAGCGATCGCTCGAGCCATCGCCGACGAAACGTCCGCCTACGAACAGGGACGCGCCCCGGCTCCCCGCCGCCTTCCGCCGACGCGACCCCGCTCATCGTCCTGAACGAGCCCGCGCAGGTCGCGCGAGCCCGCGCCACCGTCACGCCACCGGCCGCGCCAGGACTTCTTCCGGCTCCTCGGCGTCCACCGCCTGCCGCGCTTCCACCTCGTCGCTCCTCAGTTCGCGACTCACATAGCTGTAAATCGCCGGCACCACATAAAGCGTGAGCAGCGTCCCGCCCAGCATCCCGCCGATCACCGCGACGCCCATCGGCACCCGGCTCTGCGCTCCAGCGCCCAACGCCAGCGCGATCGGCAGGATGCCCAGGATCGTCGAAAAGCTCGTCATCAAAATCGGCCGGAATCGCGCCGCCGCCGCTTCCTCCACCGCCTCGCGCACCGAGAGGCCCGCCATCTTTCGCTGATTGGCGAATTCGACGATCAAAATGCCGTTCTTCGTCACCAGCCCGATCAACATCACCAGCCCAATCTGGCTGAAGATGTTCAACGTGCTTCCCGTCAACCACAGCGCCAGCAACGAACCGAGCAGCGCCAGCGGCACCGTGAACATGATGATCAAGGGATCGCGGAAGCTTTCGAACTGCGCCGCCAGCACCAGATAAATCAACACCAGCGCGAACACGAAAAAGAACAGCAGGCTCGACGAACTGTCCTCGAAATCACGCGACTGCCCCGCCAGCTCCGTCGTGAACCGCTCGTCCAACATCTCGTCCGCGATCGCTCGCATCCTCGCGATGCCTTCGCCGATCGTCTTCCCGGGCGCCAGCTCCGCCGAAACCGTCGCCGCCGCGTAACGATTAAACCGATACAACGCCGGCGGCGTCGTCGACTCGCTCACCGTGATCAGGTTGTCCAGGGGCACCATCTCGCCGCTGCCGCCTCGCACGTAAATCTGCCGCAGGTCCGCCGGCTGCGTCCGGTCCGCCCGCTGCAACTGCCCGATCACCTGATACTGCTCGTCGTCCAGAATGAAGTATCCATAGCGCTGCTCGCTCAACGCGAGTTGCAGCGTCTCCGCGACGTCCCGCACCGACACGCCCAGCGCCCGCGCCCGCTCCCGATCGATCGCGATCCGCAACTCCGGTTTCGTGAAGCGCAGATTCGTATCCACAAACGTGAACATCGGATCGTCGCTCGCCCGCTCCAGAAACGCCGGCAACACCTGCTCCAGATCCTCCAGCTTCGGCGCCTGAATCACGAACTGCACCGGCGCGCCCGCGCGACGATCGCCGATCGTCGGCTCCTGCTGGATCGCCACCCTCGCCCCAGGAAGATTGCGCAATTCCGCGCGCAACATGTCCGCTATCTCCTGCTGGCTCCGCTGCCGCTCGTGCGGCTGCTTCAGCGTGATCCGCAGGAAGCCCGAGTTCACCGACGCCGACCCGCCAAATCCCGGCGAGGTCATCGCCGTCATCTCCGCGATCTCCGGCACTTTCTCGATCACCAGCGCTTCCAGCTGGGTCATGTAATCGAACATCGTCTCGTAGGACGTGCCTTCCGCCGCCGTCGCATTCACCCGCAGCGTGCTGCGATCTTCCAACGGCGCGAGCTCCGTCGGAATCGTCCGAAACAGCCACCACGACGCCCCGCCGCACAACGCCACCACCACGAGCGCCAGCCAGCGCATCCGCAAAAACATGACCAGCGTCTTCCGATAACTTTCCGTCAGCGTCCGATACAGGGGCTCCGTCTTCCGATAGAACCATCCTTCGTGCGACCCCGCCTTCAACATCCGCGTGCTCAACATCGGCGTCAGCGTCAGCGCCACGAAGGCCGAGATCACCACCGCCGCCGCCATCACCACGCCAAACTCCATGAATAACTGCCCCGTCAACCCGCCGAGAAACAGCAGCGGCGTAAACACCGCGGCCAGCGCCGCCGTTGTCGCAATCACCGCGAAGAAAATTTCCTTCGTGCCCAGCAACCCCGCCTGCATCGGGCTCATCCCTTGCTCGATCTTCGCATAGATGTTTTCCAACACGACGATCGCATCGTCCACGACGAGCCCGATCGCCAGCACGAGCGCGAGCAGCGTCAGCACGTTCACCGAAAAGCCCGCCACATACATCACGAAGAACGATCCGATCAGCGAAATCGGAATCACCACGATCGGGATGAAGGTCGAGCGCCACTCCCGCAAAAACAGGAAGATGATCGCCACCACCAAGGCCATCGCCAGGAAGATCGTCTCGACCACTTCATGGATCGACGCCCGGATGAAATTCGTCACGTCGAACCCGTAGCTCACGATCACGTCCGCCGGCAGCTCCGGTTTGATCTGCTCCACGCGTCGGCGAAACTCGTCCGAAATCGCCACGTAGTTCGCGCCCGGCTGCGGCCGCAGCACCACGCCGACCAGCGGCACGCCGTCGCGCCGCAAAATCGTCCGCTCGTTCAACGCCGTCAGCTCCGCCCGCCCGACATCGCGCAAACGCACCAGCGAGTCGCCCGATTCCTTGATGATCAGCGCATCGAACTCCTCCGGCGTCGAAAGCCGGCTCAAGGTCCGCACCGTCAACTCCACCAGATGCCCCTCGATCCGCCCCGAGGGCAGTTCGACGTTCGCCCGCTGCAGCGCATTCCGCACATCCAGCGGCGTCAGCCCGTAAGCCGCCAGCCGCACCGGATCCAGCTGAAGCCGCATCGCATATTCCTTCTCGCCCCAGATATCCACTTCGCTCACGCCGGGAATCGTCTGCAGCCGCGCGCGGAAAATATTGTCCGCAATCGCCGACAGCTCCAGCAGCGACCGCAAACTCGATCTCACGCCAATAAACGTGATCGGCTGGCTGTCCGCATCCGCCTTCGACACCCGCGGCGGATCCGCGTCCGGCGGCAACTGCCCGATCGCCCCCGAAACCTTGTCCCGCACGTCGTTCGCCGCCGTTTCCAGATCGACGCCCGGCAGAAACTCCACCGTCACGATGCTCACGCCGTCGCGACTGATTGAAGTGATATTTCGGATACCCGCCACCGCGTTCACTTCCTCTTCGATCGGCGTCGTGATCTGCGTCTCGATCACCCGCGCGTTCGCTCCGGGATAGGACGTCCGCACCGACACGATCGCCGGATCCACCGCCGGAAACTCGCGCACGCCGAGGAACGTGAAGCCCACCACCCCGAAAATCACCAGCACCAGCGACATCACCGTCGCAAGCACCGGCCGGCGAATGCTGATTGAAGAAAGACTCATCGATTCGCCGTGAGCTCGCCGCTTCCCGCATCCACCGTTCCCGGCCGATCCACCGGCCGCACCGGCATCCCCGGCCGCAACTGCAACTGCCCCGAGGTGATCACCGTCGCGTTCGGCTCCAGGCCCGACACGATCTGCACTTCACGCGCCAGCCGCAATCCGGTCTGCACCTTCCGCGGCTGCGCCCGGCCATCCTCGATGATATACACCTGCTGCTCGTTCAGCCCGGGAATGATCGCGTCCGCCGGCACCATCAAGGCATTCGGAATCTCCCGCAACGGCAGCTCCACCGTCGCAAATCCTCCCGGCAGCGCCCGCCCTCCCGGATTCTCCGCGCGCGCCCGCAACCGCAGCGTCCGCGTCGACGCATCGATGCGCGGCTCCGTCGCATACAGCTTTCCGCGAAAGGGCTGATCCAGCCCCGTCAATCGAATCGTCACCTCCGCCTCCGGCTGCACCCGGCCGAGATGCCGCTCCGCGATCGAAAACTCCACTTTGATTGTATCCAGTTTTTGGAGCGTCGCGATCCGGGTGTTCGGCGTGATGTTCGCCCCGACACTTACGTAACGCAGCCCCGCCACCCCGTCGAAGGGCGCCAATATTCTCGTCTTCGCCAGTTGCGCCCGGGCCAGTTCCACCTCCGCCCGCAACACGCTCACTTCGCTCTCCGCCGCATCGAGATCCGCCTGCGAGGTCCCGCCCGCCGTCACCAACTGCCGTTGGCGCTCCGCTTGCGCCTTCGCCAGCTCCAAACGGCTCTCCGCGCGCGCCAGCTGCGCCGACAACTCCGCGTCATCCAGCTGCACCAGCAGATCGCCTTTCTTCACCGGCGCACCTTCCTCGAAACCGAGTTTCACCACCTTGCCCGCGATCTCGCTCACCAGATCGACCGACTCGTCCGCCGTCACCGAACCCGTCGCCGTCACCCGCTCATGCAACAAACGGGGCTCTACTTTCGCCGTATAAACCGGCATCGCGTTCCCCGCTCCGGCCGCTCCACCCGCCACGCGCGCCTCCGATTTCGGCGCAGCCTCATCGCTCCGCATTCGCACCACTCCCACCATCGCGGCCACGGCCAGCAACAGCAGACCGAAGTAGATCGCCTTTCGTGCTCTCGTCATTGAACGGCGCATCCTGCGCGCACCGTTCGTTTGGGCAAACCTGCAACGCGGAGATTATGCAGAAAAATTCCGGCGGAGCGCGCCACCTTTTACCCGCCTCGTCCGTCCGGCTTTCTCTGGCAAATCGCCGCCTGCTTTGCTCGGCCTCCCCCGGCGCTCGCGCACACGAAACATCGCCGCCCGCCCGACTTCCGTCACCAGCAATTCCTTTTGCTCGAGCGCCGTCGCGAGTTCTTCGCACCAGCTCCGCAATCGCCCTCGACGGTCCGTGCAAACAATCACCTGCCGCGCTTCCTCCTCGATAAAGCGCCGCGCCTCCGGGTCGAACCACGCTCCGTCCGCATTCAACACGGTGAAACCTTCCGGAAAATGTCGCGCCGTGATCTCACGCAACTTCTCCTCGTCCTCCGCCAGAAACCGCGCGCCGCGACCGGGCGTCGATCGCGCCCCGAGCAACAATGAGTAACACATCAACATGACACGTTTCGACACCGCCTCGCGCGACAGGTCCCGCTCCCGCCGAAAACGCCCTAGAACCGCCCGGCGGCGTCGCGGTCAGTGCCGCACCGATCATCGTTCATGAAAGCGATTCTGGTCCTCAACACCCGAGCCGGCGCCGCCGCCCACGACAACGACGCGCCGTCACCCGAAAACTTGCGCCATGCTTTCGCGCAGTTCGGCGTCAGCCTCGCCGTGTTCGAAGTCAACGGCACCGGACTCGACGACGCCGTCCGCAACGCCATCGCCCGCCGCCCCGACGCCATCTTCGCCGCCGGCGGCGACGGCACCATCAGCGCCGCCGCCCGCCAACTCGCCGGCAGCGATCTCCCGCTCGGCCCGCTTCCTCTCGGCACGCTCAACCACTTCGTTCGCGATCTCGGTCTGCCCGCCGCCTGGCGCGAAGCCGCCCGCATCGTCGCCACCGCTCGCGCCCGCCCGATCGATCTCGCCGAGGTCAACGGACATATTTTTATCAACAACTGCTCGCTGGGTTCCTACGGCGAAGCGATTCGGCGACGCGACACGCTTCGCCGCGAACGCGGCCACGGCAAATGGCGCGCCATGGCCGTCGCCTCATGGCACGTGTTTCGCCGTCTGCGCCGTTTTCCTTTCCGCATCGAAACTCCCGAGGGCGTTTCAACCATCCGCTCGCCTTTCGTCGTCGTCGCCAACAATCGCTACTCCGGCCAGCTGTTCGACTCCTCGCTGCGCCCCCAGCTCGACGGCGGACATCTCTCCCTCTACGCCGCGCGGGTGCAGACGCGCTGGTCCGTTCTCCGGCTTCTCGCGCAGGGCCTCACGCGCAAGCTCGACGAAGCCGAGGATCTCGATGTCCGCGAAACCAGCCGCGCCACCATCACCGCCGGACATCACACGCTCCCGATCGCGTGCGATGGCGAGCTCGTCACACTGACACCGCCGCTGCATTTTCGCATCCTCCCCGGCGCCCTTCGCGTGCTCGCGCCACCCGCCGCCGCAGCCGCCGCATGAGAACGATCGCTCATCTTTCCGATCTTCATTTCGGCACCGAAATTCCTCCCGTCGTCGACGCTCTCGTCGCCGAGCTCCACGAAAACCAACCGTCCCTCGTGGTCGTCAGCGGCGATCTCACCCAGCGCGCCCGCCGCGCCCAGTTCTCCGCGGCCCGCGACTTCCTCTCTCGACTCCCCCACCCGCAACTCGTCGTGCCGGGCAACCACGACATCCCGCTCTACGATGTTCTCCGCCGCTTCCTCGCGCCTTTGCGCCGCTACCGGCATTTCATCGCCGAAGATGTGAACCCGAGTTTCTCCGACGACGCCATTCACGTCCTGGGCCTCAACACCGCGCGTTCATTCACCTGGAAAAACGGTCGCATCTCCCGCGCCCAAATCGAATGCCTCGATCGAGAGCTCTCCGCCGTCCGCCACCGTCTCAAAATCGTCGTCACCCACCATCCGTTCATCCCTCCGCCCAACGACGCCGGCATCCAACTCGTCGGTCGCGCCGCTCTCGCCATCCCGCTCCTCGATCGCCACGGCGCGGATCTGCTCCTCGCCGGTCATCTGCACCGCGGTTACGCCGGTGACATCCGTCCGCATTATCCGTCTTCCCAACGTTCCTTCATCTCCGTCCAAGCCGGCACCGCCATCTCCGGACGCACCCGCCACGAACCCAACGCCTACAACTGGATCGATCTCACTTCCGATCGCATCCGCATCGTCGTTCGCGCGTGGAACGGCACGCGTTTCGCCGCCGTTCGCGAAACCATCTACGAACGCCACGACACCAGCTGGTCTCCCCTCGCCGACGGCGCCCCTCCGTAGCGCGTTCGCCGTCTCGCCTCCGGCCTTCGGGAACCGCCCCCCGCCACCCGCCCACCATAGACCGTGACTTTGTCCATCGCCTTGCTGCTCGGCTTGGTTCTCGTCGCACTGGTCCTCTTCTCGTTCGAATGGGTGTCGGCCGACGTGGTCGCCTTGGGTCTGCTGCTCACGCTGATCCTCACCGGACTCCTTCCGGCGCGTGACGCATTCGCCGGCTTCGGCAGCGACACGGTCATCATGATCCTTGCACTCCTGATCATGACGACCGCGCTTGTTCGCACCGGCGTGGTCGAACTGGTCGCACGCGCCATTCTCCGCCACTCCGGCACACGTTACGACGTGCTGCTCGCCGTCATCATGATCGCCGTCTCGGCGCTCAGCGCTTTCATCAGCAACACCGCCGCCGCCGCGCTCTTTCTGCCCGTCGTGATCGGCATCGCCGCTCGCGCAAAGATCTCGCCTTCGCGGCTGCTCATGCCCGTCGCGTTCGCCTCGATTCTCACGAGTTCCGTCACCCTGATCAGCACGTCGACCAATCTCGTCATCAGCGGGCTCATGACGCGCGCCCAACTCGAGCCGCTCGGCATGTTCGAGCTCACCCCCGTCGGCATCCCCATCGCCGTCGTCGGCCTCGCCTACATGTTCTTCATCGGGCGCCGCCTCATCCCCGACCGCGCTCCGCCCGAAAGCCTGCTCGATCAATTCGAAGTCCGCTCCTACATCACCGAGGTCCTCGTTCTTCCCGATTCGCCTCTCGTCGGAAAAACCTTCGCCGAAATCAATCTGGGCCGTGACTTCGATCTCCAGGTGGTTCGCGTCCTCCGCGAGCCCAATCTCAATCTCTGGCCGCGCGCCCGCATGGCCGTCCGCGAGGGCGATGTCTTGCTCGTCCGCGGCGCGCGCAACGAGATCCTCAAGGTCAAAGACACCGCCGGCATCGAAATTCGCCCCGACGTCGAGCTCTCCGATCCCGATCTCCGCACCGAGGAGGCAACCTTGGTCGAAGCCCTCGTCGTCCCGCGCTCACGTCTCGCCGGTCGCACGCTTCGTTCCGTCGGTTTTAGCGAACGCTACCGACTTCAGGTGCTCGCGCTCAACCGCCACGGCCGCAACATCCTCGAGAAACTCAGCCGCACCGTCCTTCACGTCGGCGACGTTCTTCTCTTGCAGGGACACACCACCGCCATCGCTCGTCTCGCCGACGACGGCGCCGTCAGCGTCCTCAACTCGGTCGAGGAAAGCCGCGTCGATCGCCCGCGCGCGATTCGCGCCACGCTCATCTTCGTCGGCTCGCTCGCCCTCGCCGCCTTTGAAGTGGTCCCACTTCCCGTCGCCGTCCTGCTCGGCGCCTTCACGGTCTTTCTCACCAATTGCATCGCGCCGGCCGACGCCTATCGCGAGCTCGAATGGCGCGCCGTCATCCTCATCGCGTGCATGCTTGCCCTGGGCGAGGCCATGATCCGCACCGGCACCGCCGACTATCTCGCGCAGCAGCTCGTCACCTTCACCCCCGATGTATCGCCTTCCTGGATTCTTGGCGGCTTCTTCATCCTCACGGTCGCGCTCACGCAACCCATGTCCAACCAGGCCGCCGCCGCCGTCATCCTGCCGATCGCCGTCCAAACCGCCACCCAGCTCCAACTCGATCCGCGGCCGTTCGCCATCATGATCGCCGTCGCCGCGAGCTGCTCTTACCTCACCCCGCTCGAACCCGCGTGCCTCATGGTTTACGGCCCCGGCCGTTATCGCTTCATCGACTTCTTCCGCGTCGGCGCTCCGCTCACGATCATCCTGTTCATCATTTCGATGCTGCTCGTGCCGCGGATCTGGCCGCTCTGACCGTTCGTCCCGGCGCCATCCTGCCCCGCGAACAGGAGTCCGCCCCATAGCGGCGTTTCTTCCGCAAACGTAGAGTCCGGCACCCATGAAAATTCGCGAAATGATGACCAAGGGAACGCGCTTCGTCGCTCCCGACACTCCCGTGATCGAAGCCGCCGGCTTGATGCGTGTGCACGATATCGGAGTCGTGCCCGTCCTCGAAGAGGCTCGCATCGTCGGCATGCTGACCGATCGCGATATCGTGCTTCAAGTGGTCGCCGATGGCCGCGATCCAAAATCCACACTGGTCCGCGAGGTCATGTCCACCGGCTCCATTTCCGTCTTCGACGATCAGGAAGTCGACGAAGCCGTCCGACTCATGCAGCGCTACCAGGTCCGCCGCTTGCCCGTTCTCGATCGCTCCTCCAAACTCGTTGGCATCGTCTCGCTGGGCGACATTGCCGTCGACGTCCACGCCGGCCTCTCCGGCCGCGTCCTCAAAGAGGTCTCCGAGCCCGCGGCTCCGCTCCTCTGACAAGATGTAGGCGGGGTCTCCCGACCCCGCCGCTCCCGCCCGTTGCGATCGCGCGGCCAACTCGGCCGCGTTTTTCTTCGCGCATCGCTCCTACTCCGCGACGTTCTCCTTTTCCGTATTTCCCCCTGCACTCCCCGCCGGCCTTCCCGCTGAATCGGTCCCCGCCGTCGACGATGCATTCGCCGCGTCGCTGTCCGTGCTCGCCCCCGCCACGCCCGGACCCGCCGCACCGCTGTTGGCATTCGTCGTGTTCGGCGCCGATCCGCTTCCGCTCGTATTGCCCGGTCGCGTCTGTGACTCGGTCGTTTGCGTGGTTGCACCTCCCGCGCCCACGCCGGGATCGCCGCCTTGTCGACAACCCGTGCCCAGCGCCAACGCCGCCGTCGCCGCCATCGTTAACATGATCGAAGTTTTCGTTTTCATCTCCGCACACTAGCCGCTCCGAGATTCGTCAGCCATGGGGACACCTCCGGTTCACGCGCCCCGGCGTCTCCGGCATTTCCTTTCAGCTACCCCCTAACTGAATCGTCCTCTCACCCACCGACGGCCCGTCACAACGCGGCCCTCCACGGGTAAAAATCAAGGGATCGATGCACATCCGGCGCGCTGTCTTCGCTGTATCCCAGGAATGATACACGAGAAACAGCGCCTTCCCGTCCGGCCCCGCCACCACGCTGTTGTGCCCCGGCCCGATCACTTTCCCTTCGACTCCGCGCAACACCACCGGGCCGGCGTGACTCCACTCGTCGCACCAGGGTCCGAGCGGATGCTCCGCGACCGCATAACTCACGCCATAGCCTTCCGTCTCCCAACACCCGCCCGAGTAAAAACAAAAATACCTCCCGCCACGCTCCACCACAAACGGTCCTTCCACCGTGTGCCACGCCTCCCACTCACGATCATACCAACGCCGCTTTCGCTGAAAAATCTGCCAGTCGCTCGTCGCCCTCACCACCGTCCGCGGTTCGCCCACCACCGTCATCATATCCTCCGCCAACTCCACCACCGCCGTTCCCGTTCCAACCCGCCCATCGAAAAAATCCTTCGCGAAAAACAAATACCACTTCCCGTCGCGGGGATCGCGAAACGGGCTCGCGTCGATCGAAAACGCCTCCCCGGGCATCAACTCTTTTCCCGCATCCCGAAACGGCCCTTCCGGCTTCTCCGCCACCGCCACGCGCAGCCGCATGTCTGCCGCATAATACATGAAAAATCGCCCGTCGCGCTCCGCCACTTCCGGCGCCCAATACGCCGTCGTCGCCCCCGCATCCAACGGCTCCAACGCCCCGCCCACCCACGTCCACTCCACGAGATCTTTCGATCGCAACACCGGAAACACCCGCCCATCCGCCTGTCGTCCATTCCCCGCGTCCGACCCCGTGCCATACGCGAAATACTCCCCGCCCACCCGCAACACGAAGGGATCCGCCAGATAACCCGACCACACCGGATTCCGATAACTCAATTTCATCTCGCACCGTGCGCCGCCACTTCCCTCGCGCAACCATGCTGCCCACTACCGCCGCCCATTCTGCACGATCTGATTCAACCGAAATCCATCGATGTCCACTTTCACCTGCACCCAGATCGGCAGGTGATCCGACAGCTCATACGTGAATTGCGTCCGCGTCATTTTCTTCCGCGGAAACAGCTCCGCGATCCGCGAATCATCGATGAAAAAATCTAGCGTCCCTCCCGCCTGAATGAAATGATCCGGCGTCGTCGGCAAATGCAGGATCTGATCGTAGCGTTTGTCTTTTCCCAGATTCGATCCTCCCAAAAAACGCTCGCCCGCCTTCAACGCCTTCAGCGGCTCCGGCACTTTCAACCCGCACTTCGTCAACGCTCGAAACAACGCATCGTCCAGCGTCGGCGTATTGAAATCTCCCATCACCAAAAGATCGTGATCTTCCACGAACTTGCTCGCGAAGCGTTCCTCGATCCACGCCGACAACAACGCCAGCTCCGCCTCGCGGCCTTTCACGTTCCCACCCCAGCGCGCATGATTCGCAATCGCCAGGAAATCAAAATTTCCCGCGCGAAACGAACACAGATACGGCGCCCGCCAAAACGACTGCGCCGCCAGATACTCCGTCGCTTTCTTCTTCCGCGGCGCCTCGATCTCCGCCGCCAGCCCGTTGAACACCACCGCGCGGCGATCGAACACAAACGCCGTCCGCTCCCGATTCCCTCCCGCATCCCCCATCCAGTCCGAATATACAATATCCCAATACGGTCCGAGGTAATCGAGCACGCACTTGAGCTCCTCTAAATTGTCGCGCAACTCCACCAGCGCCACCAAATCGAATTGCCCCATGATCTCCGCCACGTAATGCAACGCCGCCTCGCTCCGCCGTCGCGTCGGATGCCCGAACTCCCGCACATTCCACACCGCCACATTCACCGTCTCGTCCAGCTTCGACGACGGGATCTTCGCCGCCTCAATCCGCTCCTTCAGCTTGAGCAGCCCTCTGGCAATCTGCGGCGAAACCGGTCCGTGATGCATGACCTACGCCCCCGTTTCTGCCTCGTCTCCCCCGCCACCGCAACCCACCACCACCGCCGTTTCCCCTGAACCGCCCAACGGTGGACTTCCGCCCACGATCCTCCTAGCTGTCCGCCTTTTCTGTTTCACGACGTAATCTTTTATCTCCTCAACCGTCTTCCTGCGCACTTCCTTTCCCGCTCTCATGGCCAAACCCAAATCCGCCGCCGGACTCATCACCGTTCTCCTCGTCATCGTCGCTGCCGCCGCCGGAGGTTGGTATTACCTGAGAAAGCGTTCCACTCCGCCCGTCGAATACATCACCGCCACCCTCGCGCGCGCCGATGTCACTCAAGCCGTCACCGCCACGGGCACGCTCCAGCCCGTCATCACCGTCGAGGTCGGCAGCCAGATTTCCGGCATCATCGACAACGTCCTCGTCGACTATAACTCCGTCGTGAAGAAGGGCGACGTCGTCGCTCACATCGACTCCGCCACCTACGAGTCCCGCCACCGCTCCGCCGAAGCCGAGCTCGCCAACGCCAAAGCCAATCACCGCCTCGTCCAACTCAACGCCGAACGCACCGCCACCCTCCAGCAAAACGGCCTCGTCCCGCAATCCGACCTCGACCAAGCCCTCGCCCAACTCGCCCAGGCCGAGGCCCAGGTCCAAACCCGCACCGCCGCCGTCGAAGCCGCCCGCATCGATCTCTCCCGCTGCACCATCTACTCGCCCGTCGACGGCATCGTCCTCTCCCGCCAGGTCGACGTCGGCAAGACCGTCGCCGCCTCCTTCAACACGCCCGTTCTCTTCACCATCGCCAACGATCTCACCAAAATGCAGATCGTCGGTGCCGTCGCCGAAGCCGACATCGGCAACGTCACCGTCGGCCAGCCCGTCAATTTCACGGTCGACGCCTTCCCGAATCGGCAATTCCGCGGACGCGTCTCCTCGATCCGCAACTCGCCCATCACCGTCCAAAACGTCGTCACCTACGAAACCATCATCGAGGTCCGCAACGACGACCAGAAACTCCGCCCGGGCATGACCGCCAACGTCTCCATCGTCATCGCCCACCGCCCCAACGTCCTTCGCCTCCCCAACAACGCTCTTCGCGTCCGCCTCGAAAACGTTCCCCCGCCTCCGACCGATGGAGGCACGGTGCCCTCACCGCGCAATAACGCCGCACCCCTCAAACCGCTCCCCGACGACCAGCGCCGCGTTTACATGACCAAAGCCGGCTTCAACCCCGGCTCCGGCCGCCCCACGCCCGAAATCATCGAGCGCGCCCGCGAACTCGCGAAAGCCGACGGTTTCGAATTCCCCGCGTTCGGCGGTCCCGGCGGACGCCCCCAAGGCGACTCCAACGCCCCCGCCGTGCGCACCGTTTACCGTCTCGTCGGCACCGGCCCCAACGCTCGCCCCGAAGCCGTCAACGCCACCCTCGGCATCTCCGACGGCACCGGCACCGAAGTCATCGAAGGCCTTTCCGAAGGCGACCAAATCATCACGAGCGTCTTCTCCCCCGGCGGCACCGCCGGCCCGCAACGCTCCTCCAACCCCTTCGGCGGCGGCCGCCGCTTCTAAATCCTGCCGTTCGCTTTGTCATTCTGAGCGTAGCGAAGAGTCCAAAGCCCGCCTCGCATGTCCCCCGTCGTCCAGCTTCAAGACATCCACCGCGTTTACGACTCCGGCGAAGTCAAAGTCCACGCCGTCCGCGGCGTCTCGCTCGAAATCCACCGCGGCGAATTCATGGCCATCATGGGCGCCAGCGGCTCCGGCAAATCCACCCTCATGAACACGCTCGGCTGCCTCGACCGGCCTTCGAGCGGCTCCTACCTCCTCGACGGCGTCGATGTCCTCAAACTCGACCGCAACGCCCTCGCCGATCTCCGCAACGAGAAACTCGGCTTCGTCTTCCAGGGCTTCAACCTCCTCGCCCGCACCACCGCCCTCGAAAACGTCGAGCTCCCCATGCTCTACGGCCGGCGCAAACTCTCCTCTCGCGAGATGCGCGACCGCGCCCTCCACGCCTTGGAGATCGTCGGCCTTTCGCAACGCGCCGACCATTTCCCATCCCAACTTTCCGGCGGACAACAACAGCGCGTCGCCATCGCCCGCGCCCTCGTCAACCAACCCCAAGTCCTCCTCGCCGACGAACCCACCGGCAACCTCGACAGCAAAACCTCCGTCGAGGTCATGGGCGTTTTCCAAAAGCTCAACGATCAGGGCATCACGATCGTGATGGTCACGCACGAGCTCGACATCGCCCAGTTCTGCAAACGCAACCTCATCATGCGCGACGGCCGCGTCGTCTCCGACGTCCAGGTCACCAACCGCCACGTCGCCCAAATCGAAATGCAAAAACTCCTCGCCGCCGAAGCCGAAGCCAAACTCATCTCCCAAAACTAACCCGTAGCGACAAGCATGAGCGAGGCCCGCGTCCCTCTGAAATCTCAAATTTTAAACCTCTCTGAAATCTCAAATCTCAAATTTTAAATCCTAGTTCCTTCGCGCCCCTTCGCGCCCTTCGCGGTTAACCAAACCCATCCCCCGTGCGCTTCCGCTCCACCATCATCATCGCCCTCCGCGCCCTCCGCCGAAACAAACTGCGCTCCATCCTCACCGCGCTCGGCATCATCATCGGCGTCGGCGCCGTCATCGCGATGGTCAGCATCGGCAACGGCGCCAAATCCCAGGTCGAAGCCCAGGTCGCCAGCCTCGGCCAAAACGTCGTCACGGTCTTCTCCGGCAATTTCACCGCCGGCGGCGCGCGCGGCGGTTGGGGCAGCGCACCCACGCTCACCCCCGACGACGCCACCGCCATCGCCGCCGAGGTCCCCAACATCCTCGGCGTTTCACCCGAGGTCCGCGATCGCAGCCAGATCCTCGGCAACGGTCTCAACTGGAACACCCAAATCCTCGGCACGTCGCCTGATTACCCCGACATCCGCAGCTGGCCCGTCGCCGACGGCTCCATCTTCACCGAACAGGATGTCCGTTCCGTCGCAAAGGTCGCCGTCATCGGCAAAACCGTCGCCGAACAACTTTTCCCCGGAATCGATCCCATCGGCCAAACCCTCCGCATCCGCAACATCCCGTTCAAGGTCGTCGGCGTCCTCTCCGAAAAAGGCTTCAATCTCTTCGGCTCCGATCAGGACGACATCGTGATCGTCCCCTACACGAGCCACATGAAACGGCTCTCCCGCCGCACCCACATCAACTCCATCCTCATCCGCGCCGCCTCCGCCGACGCCATCCCGCGCGTCCAACAGGAAATCAACGACCTGCTCGCGCAGCGCCGCAGCGGACGCGAGCCCGACTTCACCGTTCGCAACCAGGTCGAATTCGCCGAAGCCGCCACCGCCACCACCAAGACCATGACCGTTCTCCTCGGCGCCATCGCCGGCGTCTCGCTCATCGTCGGCGGTATTGGAATTATGAATATCATGCTCGTGTCCGTCACCGAGCGCACCCGCGAGATCGGCATCCGCCTCGCCGTCGGCGCCCACGGCCGCGATGTCCTCATGCAATTTCTCATCGAGGCGATTATTCTGAGCTCCCTCGGCGGCCTCCTCGGCATCCTCATCGGCGTCGGCAGCTCGCAACTCATTTCCCACCTCAACGGCTGGCCCGTCCTCGTCTCGACCACCTCCGTCGTCGTCGCCTTCGTCTTCAGCGCCACCATCGGCATCTTCTTCGGCTTCTACCCCGCGCGAAAAGCCGCCCAACTCGACCCCATCGACGCCCTCCGCTACGAGTAAAGGTCGCGACGAGTTAAGGTCTCTACAAGTCAAGGTGGAGCCCGGCGTCCCGCCGGGCTAAGAACGCCTCCCACTCAATCGCGCTCCCGCCCACCGCTCAAGCACGCTCCCGCCTCCTG
>JAFAAS010000007.1 GCA_023426435.1 Verrucomicrobiota bacterium
ATCACAATCAGCCCGGTCACCTCGCCCGCGCTGCGCACGTGCTGCTCCGCCGCATACGTCTTCCGCCCCAGCCCATACACGCCGCCAATCGCAAACCCGAGCGCGAATACCGTCTGCCCCACCCCAAAAGTCCCCAGCTGCCACTTCGCCTGCGCCCACGTCCGTTCGCGCATCGCGCCTCCGCGATCGCGCCGCACCGCCTCGCACACGAAATACGCCGCCGCCATGAACGCCATCGTCACCGCGCCGAGCGACGCATGATAATGCGCCGGCACGAGTGTCGTTGATCCGCGGATACACGCGCCGAGCACGATCCCCAGCACCGCCAGCGCCGCGCTCGCGACAAATCCGACGATCCCAATCGTAGCGGAACGCGCGAGCGTCTCGCCGCTCCGCCTCGCCGCCCACAACCGCCTCACGCCCACCACCAACACCACCACGATCGCCGGAAAAATCCCCCACCGCATCAACTGCGTCGACCCGCTGTGATACAACGTATCCAACGTCCCGCGCATCGTCAGCAGCGGCATCGCCACTTGCGGCAACACCAGCAGCGCAAACACCCCGCGCGCCGCGCGCACGCTCAACACCGGCCCGCCCGTCGCCCGCGCAATCAACCACAACCACACCGCCAGCATCGCGCTCGCATTCGCCGCCTGCAGCACGTGCCCCGGTCCCCACGCCAGAAATTCCGCGCGCGTGTAGGCATCGACACCGTCAGGTAAACCCGCGCGCGCCGATACCCACGTCGTCGCCGCGATCGCCACCAGCACCGTCGCCGCCTGCAATCCAATCGCCGCATCCGCCGGCAACTCGCTCCGCCTCGCCGTCGGCTCTCCCAGCGACAGCAACAAAAACGCCAGCATCCCCGCGAAGAACATCGCCAGCCCCGCGCCAAACAGCGGGTGATCGATCACCGGCACATAATTCGCCAGAATCGGCTGCGCCCCGCGCATCAACGCCCCCGCCAGCATCGCCACCACGCCGCCCGCCGCGCCCATGAACGCCGCGCGCGCCAGCGCGCCGCCACCCGCCGGCGCCCGCATCGCCATCAGCGCACCGAGAAACGCGTAAAACCACACCACCAGCGCGAGGTCCACGTGCACGACCAGGCAGCGCTTGAAAAACAACGGATCGTCGATGATCCGCGACAGCACCGGCAGCCGTCCCACCACAACCGATAACGACAACAGCCCCGCCACCACCAGGCTGCCCACCGCCAGCACGCTCCAACACTTCGCTTCCACGCTCACCGCCGTCATCCGCGCATCCGTTCGCGCCGCGCCGCGGATCGCCACCGGGGTCGGAACGAACGTTGTCGAAACCATCGAACTCGCTGGAGGCGGAGGCATGGCGGGTGCGACGTTTATACGCACTCCGGCCGCGCCATTCCTTGATCCACATCAAGGCTCACGCGCGAAATCTCCGCTACGCTCGTCACATTGTCGTGACCAGCCTCCCCGCCATCGCCTCGAGCCCGTCCACCGCTCTACCGCTCGCGCTCCGATTCCACTCCACGCTCACGGTCGTTCGCGCGCTCTTCGTCCTCACCAAACCCCGTCTCGCTTTCTTCTCCATCCTCACCGCGCTCGTCGCCTACGCGACCGCCGTCGAAGCGATCGTTTTCTCCCACGCGCTGTTCACGCTCCTCGGCACCACCTTCGCCGCCGCCGGCGCGCTGTCGCTCAACCAATGGTGGGAACGCCGCACCGACGCCCTCATGCGCCGCACCCGCCAACGCCCGCTCCCCGCCGCGGAAATCTCCCCCGGCTTCGCTCTCCTCTGGAGTCTCTCCCTTTCGCTCGCCGGCATTCTCCTCCTCGCCCTCACCATCAATCTCTCTTCCGCCGCCTTCGCCGCCGCCACCATCCTGCTCTACGGTATCATCTACACCCCGCTCAAACGTCGCACACGCTGGGCCACCGAGGTCGGCTCACTTTCCGGCGCACTTCCGCCGCTCCTCGGCTGCGCCGCCGCCGGCAACCTCGCTTCGCCCCACGGCTGGTCCCTCGCCGCGATCCTTCTGTTTTGGCAAATGCCTCACTTCTTCGCGATCGGCTGGAGGTATCGCGCCGATTACCGCGCCGCGGATTTCCCACTTCTTCCCGCCATCGACGAAACCGGCGCGCGCACCGCCGCATGGTCTTGTTTCTACGCCGTCCTCACCGTCGCCGCATCCATCACGCCGTGCATCCTCGGCCTGTTCGGCCCTCTCTACGCCGCGACCGCACTCATCGCCGGCCTTCTGTTTCTGCGCGCCGCCTTTCAATTTCACGCCGCCACCCCTTCACGCGACGTCGCCGCCCGCCGCCTCTTTCTCGCTTCCATCCTTTACCTGCCCGCTCTCCTCCTCGCTTCCGCCACTTCCTTGTAGCGGTCGCAGGGCCAGCCCCCGATGCGCTCCGCTCCCGCGCGCGCAGAACCAGTTTTCCCCGCGCGTGTCTGGCCCCCATGATCGCGCTCAAGCTCGCTCTCGCAGTATTGAGCTTCGTCGTCATCGTCCAAACCGCGCTGTCCTTCGTTCGCAGCCGCGCATGGTGGGTGCGCATCTTCGATTTCCCCCGCGCCCAAATCGCCGCCCTCAGCACGCTCCTCCTTGTCGCGTTCGGACTCGCCAACGTCGGCTTCGAAAACGCCCGACCGTGGGAATGGCTGCTCTTCATTCTCCTCGGTCTCGCCGTCGCCATCCAGGTCGCGCAAATGCTGCCCTACACCCGCTTCTGGCGCCACCAATCTCCTCAGGCCACCGCGCCCGGCGACGCCCCGCACCTGCGCATCGTGATCTCCAATGTCTGCATGAAAAACCGCGCGTTCGACCGCTGGCTCAAGGTGATGCGCGCCCCCGACCCCCATCTCATCATCGCCGTCGAGATCGACCGCGCGTGGGTCGACGCCCTCTCCCCGCTGCACGTCGACTACCCGCATCGCATCCTCCACCCCCAAGACAACACCTACGGCATCGCCCTCTACTCACGCTTCCCGCTCGAATCTTCGAAGATCGAGCACCTCGTCGAAAACGACGTCCCGAGCGTCTTCACCACCTTGGTATTGCCGTCCGGCGATCGCGTGCGCTGCGTCGTCCTCCATCCGCGACCGCCGCGCCCCGACATCCGCCAAGACTCCGACCTCCGCGACGCCGAACTCGTGCGCGCCGCCCAAATCGTCCGCGAATTCCGTTCCCCTTTCATCGTCGCCGGCGATCTCAACGACGTCGCCTGGAGCCACACCACTCACCTCTTCCAACGCATGGTCGGCGCCCTCGATCCACGCATCGGCCGCGGCATCTTCGCCACTTTTCACACGCGCCACCGCTGGATGCGCTACCCGCTCGACCACTTGTTCCACTCCGAACATTTCGCCGTCGCCCAGCTTCAACGTCTCCCCGACGTCGGCAGCGATCACTTCCCGATCTTCATCGAACTCGTCCTCCAGCCCAAAACCGCCGCCCACGCCCCCACCCCTCAATTCGACGCAGAGGACGAAAAGCAGGCCGCTGAAGCCGTGCACGACGCGATCGAGCATCGCCAAAACGAAACCCCCGCCGAGCGCCACCAGCGCAAAGCCGCCGACCAGTAGCGGGTAGCGCAAGCCCGTCCACCTCGAGCGGTCGGCTTCCGCCGAGCCGTCCTAACACCCCGCTCACGGGGGTGTGAAAAAACTTCACGCTCGCGCTTCCCACGCGCGCCGAAGATTCACACCCGCCTTCGCCGGCGCTAAACTAAGTCCCCTAAAAAACGCGACTTATGCTCCAACCCTCGCGGCATACATTCTGCGAATAGGGTGGCATCCAACAACTCCGCCTCGGCGGAAAACCCAACCAAAAAACTACACTATCACGACCATGAGAATCGTTCGTTACACCTATCCTTCCTATCGTCAGCCGATCACCTCTTTGGGCCGCTGGTCCCAATCCCCGTGGTCGGGCCTCGAAAGTGAAATCGACCGTCTGTTTGAAACTGCGCTCTCTAGCTTCTCCGACGCGAGCACGTCGACGCACTTCCCGGTCGATCTCTACGAAGACAACGACAACGCCTACGTCCGCGCCGAACTTCCGGGCGTAAATCGCGACGAGATCAACGTCGAGGTGGTCGAGGATTACCTCACCATCAGCGCCACGCGCAAAACGCCCGCGACCGACGGCCAGGCCGAACAGTCGTTCTCGTTCAGCCGCTCCGTGAACATCCCGGAGGAGGTGCAGGCCGACAAGGTCAGCGCCAGCTACGAAAACGGCGTCCTCACCGTCACGCTGCCCAAGCGCGAAGAGGCCAAGCCGCGCAAGGTCAGCGTCGCCGTCAAGTAAGCGGCGCCGCCCACGATCCACATCCATCAACTCTCAACATTCACAACCATGTCTCTCCTCAACGCTCTCATTCCTTCGCTTAACCGGCTTCCGGTCCGCCGCGAGCGCTCCAGCTCTCAATCCGATCTCGGTCCAACCGTGAAGCCACTCTACGAAATCAAGGAAACGAACGACGCTTTCGGCGTCACCGTTTACCTGCCCGGCGTTCAAAAGGACGGCCTTGAACTCACCGCCGACGCCGGCGAACTCCGCATCGTCGGACGCCGCCAGTGGAAACAGCCGGAAACCTGGACCGCCCTGTATCGCGAATCGGCCGACGCCGCGTTCGAACTCGTGCTCACGCACGACAACGCGATCGATGCCGACAAAATCGCCGCCGAACTTCGCGATGGCGTCCTCCGCGTCTCCCTCCCGAAAGCCGAGGCCGTGAAGCCACGAAAGATCACCGTCAGCTAACGACAAGTAGGTTGCGCGCTCGCCGCGCAACAACCACCTCCCGAAGCCGGATGCCCACTCGCATCCGGCTTTTTCCTTTTGTCCGCCTCTCCGTCTTGCCAGCGTCACGCCCCATGGCCCCCGCGCTCGTCGCCTCGCTGGTCTTCATCGGCTTCGGAGTTTTCGTCCTGCTCCTCCTCAAACTGGTCGCCGCGCAAAGTCGCCAAGCCCACCAAAATTTCACCGAGCTCGCCCAGCGTCTCGGTCTCGCGCCGGCCCCCGCCCAACCGAAGCTCGGCTTCTGGCCCCGGGGCAAGGCCGAGGGTCTCCTGCGCGGAAAACCCGCCGAGCTCTACAGCTACACCACCGGCTCCGGCAAAAGCCGCGTCGCTTGGTCCGCACTGTCCGTCCAGCCTCGCGCCCACGGCGGACTCACCTTTTCCCTCACACCCCAAGGCCTGGGCTCGAAATTCGCCGAACTCTTCGGCGCCCGCGAAATCACCGTCGGCGATCCACCTTTCGACAAGGCTTGGTTCATCCGCACCAACCAACCCGAATTCTTCTCCGCCGCGCTCCTCCCCGAGCTCCGCGCCCGGCTCACCGCCGCCGTCCAAAACCGGCCCTCACCGCGACAACACTCGATCAAGCTCGACGGTCCGCGCGTCGTTTACGTGGAAGCCGGCGACTTCAACAGCCCCGCTTTGCGCGAACGCTTCACCCACATTGCCGAGGTCCTCTGCGATCTCGCCGACGTCGCCGAGGTCTTCGCCCAATCCAAGCGATGAAGCTCGATCCCAGACTGCAGGACGGGCTTTACGCCCCAACCAAACGCAACAACGCCCAGCAACTCGCCTGCGCGTTCCTTCGCGAACCTTCGCGGCCCAACTGAACGCCCCGTCCGACCTCCCCCGACCCAGCCGCGTGTCCCCCAAAACCGCCAACCTCCTCGCCCTCGTCATCACCGCCCTCGGCTGCACGCAGATGCTCGGTTACTTCACCGGCTCGCGCGCCCTGCGCGGCATCGGCCTCGCTTCCGTCGCCTCCCCGCTTCCCAAGGTGTTCTCCGACGTCGACGGTCTCGAAACCTTCGCATCCGAGTTTTCAATACATGGCATCGACGCCACCGGCGCCACTTTCATCTGGTCCGTCACGCCCGAACTCTACGCGCATCTCGAGGGCTGCTACAACCGCCGCAACGTTTACGGCGCCGCGCTCAGCTACGCGCCGCGCATGCCCGAACCGCTTTGGTCCGCCGTCTTCTGCTACGGCCTGAAACCCGGCGGCCCGCTCCATCGCGAATTCAATCTTCCCGCCGGCGCCCGCGAGATCAGCGTCGAGATCCGCACCAAAACCCGCGGCCGCTCCGACGTCTGGGTTCTTCGTCCCGATTGCGCGCCATGAACCGCACCGCCCCCGTTTCGGCCGCCCAATTCGCGCTCTTCCGCATTATCTTCGGCGCGTATCTCGCGATCCATTTCGCCACCCAGCTCCCGCACGCCGTCGAACTTTTCTCCGATCGCGGCGTCCTCCCCGACCCCGCCCTGAATCCACTCCACGGCCTCTTCCCCAATCCGCTCGCCGCCTGGAGTTCACCCGCGTTCGTTCTCGTTTTCATCTCCGCCCTCCTCGCGCTCAGTCTCGTTTTCACCGCCGGTTTCTTCCGCCGCACCGCCAGCCTCCTCCTGTGGTTCGGTTGGGCCGCGCTCTTCAATCGCAACAACCTCATCGCCAATCCTTCGCTTCCTTACGTCGGACTCATCCTGCTTTTCTGCGCCGTCATCCCACCCGGCGAACCTTGGAGCTTCCGCGCCCGTCCTCGCCCGCCCCACTCCTGGTATTTTCCCGCAGTCGCCTTCTGGGGCGCCTGGCTGCTCATGGCCGCCGGCTACACCGCAAGCGGCCTCATCAAACTCGAAAGCCCAAGCTGGGTGAACGGCACCGCTTTCCTCCATCTCATCGAAAACCCGCTCGCCCGCCCCGGCTTCGTCCGCGATCTCCTCGTCGCCGCCCCCGCCTCCGTCCACGCCGCGCTCACGTGGTTCGTGCTCGCGATGGAAATCCTCTTCCTCCCGCTCTGCTGCTTCCGCCGTGGCCGGCTCATCGCCTGGTCGTCGATGCTCGCGATGCATATCGGAATTTTAACTACGGTCGACTTCGCCGACCTCAGCTTCGGCATGGTGATGATCCACCTTTTCACGTTCGACCCGCGCTGGTTCCCCGCCCGCCGCGATCACCGCCAGCCCGTCCTCCTCTTCGACGGCGACTGCGGCCTGTGCAACGCCGCCGTTCGCCTCCTGCTCCGCGAGGATCCTTCCGCCCGCCTCCACTTCGCTCCGCTGCAAAGTCCCCTCGGCCAGGCCTACCTGCGTATCCAAAATCTACCGACAACGGACTTCGACAGCATCGTGTTCGTCCCCGACTGGGCCAACCCCACCCGCGGCGAATTCCGCCTCCGCACCGACGGCGTCCTCGCCGCCTGCGCCGAGATCGGCGGCGCCTGGCGCGTCCTCTCCGCCTTGCGCATCCTCCCGCGCTTTCTCCGCGACCCGTTCTACAAACTCGTCGCGCGCACGCGCTACGCCCTCTTCGGCGAATACATCCCGACGCCCCTGCCCGACCCGCGCTGGGAGGATCGTTTTATCTCGTAGCTTCGCTCCCACCCATCCGCTGCGCCGCACATCCCCACCGTTTGCGACATCCGATGCAGGTCGGCAAAAATCCCAGCGGCGCCCGCGCTTCCGCATCCTTCGCATGCACGTCGCGGAACGCCAGGATGTCGTCGAACCGATCCTCCCGCCAGTCCTCATAACCGCACGCTTCCGGCGCCTGCTTCGGATTGTCGAAGGTCCCAAACATCCAGTCCCATAACGGCAGATCCGCGAAGTTCTGCGTGTGATGCCGAAACTTGTGATGGATCCGGTGCGACTCCGGCCGCTGCACCCAGAAGCCCACCCAACGCGGCGTGCGCAGATTCAAGTGATAGAAATACTCCGCCACCGCCGTGAGAAACGTATAGATCGCGCCCGCCTCCACGCTGCATCCAAGAAACAAATACACGATGCCCGCACTCAGCAGCGAATTGATCGTGATCTCCACCGGATGCTTGTAGAACGAGGTCACCAGCTCGATCCGCCGCGGCGAATGATGCAGCTGGTGACACAGCCGCCAAAACAGCGCCGACTCATGCCGCCACCGGTGCCACCAGTAATACACGAACGTCGAAACGAAATACGCGATCGCCCCCTGCCACACCGCCCCGACGTGATCCTGCAGCCGAAAGAGCGACACTTCCTGCAGCCAGCGATCCCACGTCATCCCCGCCAGAATCACGATCCCAAGTTGGATCACGTTCACGAAAATCACGCGCGCCCACCAGTTGTGCACCTTCGGCAACTCCCGCGCCGGCCAGACCCGCTCCACCACAAACAACCCCGCCGCGATCCCAATCAACAACAGCAGAAGCATCGCGCGAACGTGACGCTTCCCCGCCCCAGATCAAGCCACCCCAACGCGACCCCCGAAACCGGGAACCCGAAACCACTCCCCCGCCACCTACCCCACCGGCGGCTTCGGCAATTCCGGCACTTTCTTCGGATCCTTGATCAACACCGACAACAACACCGACATCGACAGCACCGCGCCAATCACCCCAAGCGAAACCGTCGTCGGCACATGCACCCAGTGCTCGATCAACATCTTCACGCCGATGAAACACAGGATCACCGCCAACCCGATCTTCAAATAACGGAAGAGCTGCATGATCCCGTTCAGCGCAAAATACAGCGACCGCAGCCCGAGGATCGCGAAGATGTTCGACGTCAGCGCAATGAACCCGTCCTTCGTGATCGCCAGCACCGCCGGAATCGAATCGAGCGCGAACACCACGTCCGTCGTCTCCACCACCAGCAACACGATGAACAACGGCGTCGCCATCAGCTTCCCTTCGTGCCGCGTGAAAAAGTGCCCTTGATCGTTCCGCGGCGCGACCGGATAGAACCGCTTGAACAGCCTCACGATCGGATTGTGCTCCGGATCGACGTCCACCTCGCTCTTGCTCGGAAGCGCCATCTTGATGCCGGTGTAAACGAGAAACGCTCCGAAGAAATACAGCACCCAGTGAAACCGCTGGATCACGCTCACGCCGACGAGAATGAACACCGCGCGCATCACCACCGCACCGATGATGCCCCAGAACAGCACCCGATGCTGCCACTCCGGCTTCACCTTGAAGTAGGCGAAGATCAGGATGAACACGAAGACGTTGTCGATGCTCAGGCACAGCTCGATCAGATACGCCGCCAGAAACTGCTGCCCCAACTCCGCCCCGCGCCAATACCACACGATGCCGTTGAACGTCAGCGCCAGCGTGAACCACACGCCGCACCACGCCAGCGCTTCCTTCATCTTCACCACGTGCTGCCCGCGATGAAACACCCCGAGGTCCAGCGCCAGCATCGCCGCAATGAAAATGAAAAAGCCCACCCACGCCCAAACCGGCATGGCATCGGCAAACGCAAATATTGGCGAAAAAGTCGCGAAGTGCATCGGTTGCGTAAAAAGGGAGCCGCGCCCGCGGGAGCAAGCGGCGAGTTGCAGAGTGGAAACGGCGCAACCTGTTCCATCTCCGCTCCGCCGCCTCGTTCCCGCTCTTTGACATCGGGAAAGCCACGACGTTAGTTCGCCCCCTTTTCACTATGAAACAGCGCTGCTCGTCCTTCGCCGCCATCCTGTTCGCCTTCTTCCTTTTCCAGCTTTCCGCCCTCGCCCAGCAGGAAACCGGCTCCTCGAACTCGTCCTCTTCCACGGAAGCCGCCGCCGCGCCCAGCACCACCACCCAGGCCGCCGCCGCCGTCGCCTCCGGTCACGCCGATCCCACGCCGCCCGACTTCATCGGCCATCTCGTCGACGGCATCCTCGAAATCTTCAACGTCCGCGCCAGCGGCAACACCGTCGTCCATTACACCATCGCCGCCCTCCTCCTCGTCATCTCGCTGCTCGCCCGACGCATCGCCGTCCACCTGATTTTTCCGTTCCTGGCCAAACTCGTCTCGCGCACGCGCACCACCATCGACGACAAGCTCTTCGCCGCCCTCGAGGCTCCCGTCGCCGCGTTCATCATGCTCATCGGCATGTTCTCCGCGCTGAAGGTCCTTCGCCTCAGCCCCGCCGCCGACACCGCCATCTCCTACGGCTCCAGCGTCGCCTTCTCCCTCGTCGTTTTCTGGGGACTCTGGCGCGCCATCGGTGCCGTCCTCGCGCACGCCACCCAACTCGCCGTCCAGCGCAAGTCTCCCATGGCCTCGTTCATGCCATGGATCCGGAAATCCATCATGACGATGTTCGTCGTCCTCGCCGCTCTGCTCACCATCCAGAGCCTCGGCTACGACGTGAAAGCCATCCTCGCCGGCCTCGGCATCGGCGGCCTCGCCTTCGCCCTCGCCGCCCAAGACACGCTCGCCAACGTCTTCGGCGCCATCGTCGTCGCCGTCGACCAGCCCTTCAAACACGGCGAGGTCGTCAACATCCAGGGCCGGGTCGGCGCCATCGAAGACATCGGCGTCCGCTCCACCCGCATCCGCCTCAGCGACGGCTCCCTCCTCGTGATGCCCAACAAAACCGTCGCCGCCGAAACCATCACCAACCTCTCCCGCTTCATCAAACGCCGCTTCGAGCTCGTTATCGCGCTTCCCTACAACACCAAGCCCGAACACATCCAGGAACTCGTCACCGAAATCGGCGCCTTCATCCGCGCCCAACCCGAAGTCAACGGCCCCGGCGTCCTCTGCTTTTTCCGCGGCTTCACCCCCAACAACCTCGAGATCTGGTCCGTTTACGAATGCCCCGATCCCGACTTCATCAAAGCGATGAACGCCAGCCAGCGCATCAACTTCTTCATCGTGCGCGCCCTCGCCGCCCGCGGCATCGACGCCCCCGCCCCGCTTCAACGCATCCAACTCGACCAACAAACACTCGAAGCCTTCACCCCGCGTCCGCCCGCACCGCCCGCCGCCTGACCGCCGGCCGCGTTTCTTGACGATACTCGCCGCGCGTTGTTTAGTCCCTCGATGCTTTCGCTGCCGGGTCTCCACCTACGCTCCACCGCCGCCATCGCCCTCGCGACCGCCGCGCTCGCGTCCACGGTCTGCGGCGCCGAGTCCTCCCCTTCGCCTTTCCTTCCACCCGAAACCACCTCCGAAGCCGCCCCGACCCCCGACGCCCCCATCGAGCTCCGCGGCATCATGACCGCCGGCGACAGCGTCATGTTCAGCATCTACGACACCGCCACCCGCTCCAGCACCTGGGTTCGCCTCAATCAAACCGGCAGCGGATTCATCGTTCGTTCCTACGACGAATCTCGCGACACCATCACCGTCGACCACGGGGGCCGCACCATCACCCTCGCGCTGAAAACCGCCAAGGTCGCCTCCGCGCCCGTCGCCGCCCCGCAACCCGTCGTCGTCGCACCCAACGTCCCCCAACCCGTCACCGGCCCCGTCGTCCTGAATCCCACGCCCGCCGACGAACAACGCCGCCTCGAAGCCATCGCCGCCGAGGTCAACCGCCGCCGCCAGCTTCGCCAGCAAGCGCTCCAAGCCAGCCGTCAAGCCGCCGGTCAACCGCCTCAAGGCCTTCCTCCCGGCGCCACCCCGCCACCGCAGCAGCGGTAGGCCGCCCGCTCGCGGGCACTCTTCTACGCCCGCACCCGCGCGCACTCCTCCCGCCGGCGAAAATAACTTTTTGTCCGCCGCCGCTCGTGCGTTACCGTCGGTCTCCGCATGCGCGCACCTGAGCCCACGACCACCGCCACCGGCCCCACCAACGGCCAGCTCATCCGGCGGCTTTTCTCGCTCACGTGGCAGTATCGTCGCGGTTGCATCAAGGTCCTCTCCATCCAGCTCATCCTGCTCACGATGGGCATCGGCGGCCTCAGCTTCACCGGCGTCGGCATCGACTACATCCGCCACAAGGTCTCCGGCGTCCCGCTCTCGCCCAACCCGCTTCACATCGCGTTACCCGACGAGTGGCCGTGGCAACAGGTCATCAGCCTCCTCGCCGGCCTGATCCTCGTCCTCGCCCTCACCCGCGCACTGCTCAACTACACCTACCTCGTCTACGTCAACAAACTCGTCCAACAACAACTCGTCGTCGATCTCCGCGGCCAGGTTTACGACAAGCTCCAAAGCCTCTCCTTTCGCTTCTTCGACGCCAACACCACCGGCTCCATCATCACGCGCGTCACCAGCGACGTTCAATCCGTCCGCATGTTCGTCGATCAGGTCCTGATCCAGAGCGTGATCATGGTCATCTCGCTCAGCGTTTACATCGTTTACATGGTGAGTCTCAGCCCCGCACTCACCGCCGCCTGCCTCGCCACGACCCCGATTCTCTGGGGCCTCGCCGCGTGGTTCTCCAAAAAAATCCAGCCCGCCTACGCCCACAACCGCACGCTCGTCGAGAAGATGGTCCAGTATCTCGCCGAAAGCATCCAAGGGATCGCCGTCACCAAGGGCTTCGGACGCGAAACCGAAAACCGCGAAAAATTCGAAGCCGCCAACCGCGCCTGCCTCGAACAACAGCACGCCATCTTCTGGCGCGTCAGTCTCTTCTCCCCCGCCGTCGGCTTCCTCACGCGGATCAACATGATGGTCCTCCTCGGCTACGGCGGCTGGCTCGTCATCCACGACCAGCTCCCGCTCGGCGCCGGCCTCATCGTCTTCGCCGGCCTGCTCGAACAATTCTCCGGCCAGGTAAACAACATCGCCACCATCGTTAACTCCATCCAGCAGTCGCTCATCGGCGCCCGCCGCGTCTTCGAAATCCTCGACGCGCCCATCGAGGTCCAAAACGCCCCCGACGCCGTCCGCCGCCCGCGCCTCCAGGGCCACGTCCGCTTCGATCGCGTTTCATTCATCTACCATCCGCTTCCATCGCTCGCCCCCGATCTCCGCCAACCTCAACCCGTCCTTCACGACATCTCCCTCGACGTCCGCCCCGGCCAGTGCGTCGCCATCCTCGGCGCCACCGGCGCCGGCAAAAGCGTGCTGATGAGTCTCATCCCGCGCTTCTACGATCCCACTTCCGGCGCCGTGCTCATCGACGACATCGACGCCCGCCGCCTTCACCTCGACGACCTTCGCCGCAATATCGGCATCGTCTTCCAGGAAAGCTTCCTCTTCTCCAACACCATCGCCGCCAACATCGCCTTCGGTCACCCCGAAGCCACCCGCGACCAAATCGAACGCGCCGCCAAAATCGCCGCCGCCCACGATTTCATCAGCGCACTCCCCAAAGGCTACGACACCATCCTCGGCGAAAGCGGCAGCAGTCTCTCCGGCGGACAACGCCAGCGTCTCGCCATCGCCCGCGCCGTTCTCCTCGAACCTTCGATCCTGCTCCTCGACGACCCCACCGCCGCGATCGACTCCGAAACCGAACACGAAATCTTCGCCGCCCTCGATCGCGCCATCGCCGGCCGCACCACGTTCATCGTCGCCCATCGCCTCAGCACGCTCCGTCGCGCCGACTTCATCATTGTCATGGAAGACGGCCGCATCACCCAACGCGGCACCCACGAGGAACTGATGAAAGTTCCCGGCCCTTACCTCCGCGTCGCCCGCCTCCAACTCGTCGACGCCCGCGCCTTGGTGGAGCCCGACGTCCCCGTCAGGCTTGGAATGCTTCCGCTCACCCCGCCGCCCCCGCGCACGCCGTGAAATCTCCTCCGCCAAAACCTTCCAACGTCCTCGTCCACCGCACCCGCGACGACGTCGACGACGAGCATTTCCGCCCGCTCGAATGGGGACTCATCCGCCGGCTCTTCAGCTACACGCGCGCCGTCGCCGCCAAACGCAACTGGCTCATCTTCCTCTCCGCCGTCCGCTCCACCCAGCTCGCCGCCCTCGTCTGGTTCGCCGCCGAAATCATCAACGGCCCCATCGCCCAACGCGACCTCTCCGCCCTCGGCTACGCCATCGGCGCCTACGCGCTGCTCGCGATTCTCACCGACGGCCTCTTCCACTTCCGCCAACGCTTCGCCCTCGAAATCGGCGAGTCCGTCGTCAACCAGCTCCGCTCCCAACTCTTCGCCCGCGTCCAACGCCAGCCGATGAGTTTCTTCCACCGCGTGAAGCTCGGCCGCATCATCAGCCGCGCGACCAGCGACATCGAATCGCTCCGCACCGGCATCCAGGACGTCGCCTTCGTCTCCATCGTCCAATTCGGCGGCATGCTCGTCGCCGCCATCGTCATGGCTTGGAAGGACTGGCCCATGTTCCTCGTCGTCGCCGCCATGGCTCCGATCCTCTGGCTCATCAACAACCACTTTCGCATGCAGCTCAGCCAGCAATCGCGCTCGGCCAGCGAAAGCTTCAGCCGCGTCACCGCCACCCTCGCCGAATCCGTCGGGGGCATGCGCGTCACGCAGGGCTTCGTCCGCCAGGAAACCAATCTCGGACTCTTCCGCAGCCTCCTCGCCGACCACGCCCGCTACAACATCGCCCTCGCCCGCACCTCCGCAAAACTCACGCCGCTCCTCGAGCTCAACAGCCAGTTCTTCATCGCCGTCCTCCTCATGTTCGGCGGCTGGCGCGTGTTCAACGGCAGCATGACCCTCGACGGCCTGATCACGTTCTTCTTTCTCGCGAATCAATTCTTCTCCCCCATTGCCTCCATCGGCACCCAATACAACCAGGCCCTCGTCGCCATGGCCGGCGCCGAACGCGTCTTCCGCATGATCGACGCCCCACCCGACTGGGAAGACGACCCGCACGCCACCGACCTCCCCGACCCGCGCCGCGAACGCGCCGCTGTTTCGAGTTCCGAGTTCCGAGTTCCGAGTTCGCCACCAACCCCGAACTCCAAACTCCAAACTCCAAACTCCTTCAGCGAAGCCTCCGGCATCCGAGCCGAATTCCGCTCCGTCACCTTCGGCTACGATCCCGCCCGCCCCGTCCTCCACGACGTCACGTTCACCGCCGAGCCCGGTCAGACCATCGCCCTCGTCGGCCACACCGGCAGCGGAAAAAGCTCCATCATCAATCTCGTATCCAAGTTCTACCTACCAACGTCCGGCGAACTCCTCATCGACGGCCGCGACATCCGCACGATCACCAGCCGCTCCCTCCACCGCCAGACCGGCATGGTGCAACAAACCAACTTCCTCTTCAGCGGTTCGCTCCTCGACAACATCCGCTTCTCCAAACCCGAAGCCACCGACGCCGAAATCCGCGACGCCGCCCGCCGCCTCGACTGCCTCGATCTCCTCGAAGATCTGCCCAACGGTCTCCTCACCGAGGTCGGCGAACGCGGCTCCGGCCTCTCCGTCGGACAACGCCAGCTGGTCTGCTTCGTCCGCGCCCTGCTCGCCGATCCACGCCTCGTCATCCTCGACGAAGCCACGAGCTCCATCGACGCCCTCACCGAAGCCCGCCTGCAGAAAGCGCTCGTCGAACTCCTCCGCGGTCGCACGAGCTTCGTCGTCGCACATCGTCTCAGCACCATCCGCCACGCCGATCTCGTCCTCGTCCTCGACCAGGGCCGCATCGTCGAACGCGGAACGCACGACGACCTCCTGTCACAGCGCGGGCACTACGCCGCCCTCTACGGCCAGTTCGCCCAACTCGACACGCCGTAGGCCGCGAGCTCGCCCGCGCGCCTTTCGAAATCCGCGCACATCCGCGTCCATCCGTCGCTCAAAACGTCCGCGCTCGCCAGCTCGCACCCCTCGGAGACACAAGCAAAAAAGGGCCACTTACAGAGGCGTTCTCCCTCTGAAAATGTTAAGATTCTCCTAGGCAAAGCGGCCGTTTTCCCTCTAGAAGGGGCTCGCTTTCGAGGGAAAGCACACAACCCAAAACCAAATCATGGCTAAAAAATCCGCTCGCAAACCGAATGCCGCCTTCATGAAACCGGTCACGCCGGACGCCGCGCTCGCCGCCGTCGTTGGCTCGAACCCGCTGCCCCGCACGGAGCTCACCAAGAAGCTCTGGGCCTACATCAAGAAGAACGGCTTGCAGGACAAGAAGACCAAGACCCAGATCAACGCCGACGACAAACTGAAGCCGATCTTCAACGGCAAGAAGTCGGTTTCGATGTTCGAGATGACGAAGCTGGTCTCCAGCCACGTCTCCTAACTCGACTTCGAGTTTCTCTCTTTCGACCGCCGCGCCTCCCGCGGCGGTTTTTTTGCGCCCGCATTCCTCCACCCGCAGCGCGCAAAGCCGCCTGCCCCGACCCACAGGCGAGTTTTCGCTGCGATCCGGCTTCGATATTGCGCCCCCGTTCTGTCCCGCGTTATCTCCCCCTCGCTGCCGCACCGCGGTGCCCGCGCATGCCTTCCTTCCTTCAACGTCGCTCCTTCCTCACCGTCGCGATCGTCTGCATCTTTCTCTTCGGTGCCGCCGCCGGCTTCTGGCGCTACTTCGATTCGGCCGCCAACCGCCACGAAGCCCTCCTCGCCGAAACCCAGCGCTTCGCCTCGGCCTTCGACCCCGCACAACTCGCCGAGCTCGCTCCGCATACTACAAATCTGGATACAACGCTCCCCGCCCGCACCCAGCAGCGGCTCCTCCGCCTCCAGCGGATCTCCGCCACAACGCAGTCGCTCGAGCTCTACCGCATCCTTCCAAACGGAGAGGTGATCTTTCTCGCGGCATCCGAAACGTCCGGCCCCACGCCCACCCGCTCCCCGGGCGATCTCGTCGCCGAAGCGGCCCACTCTCCCGGCCTCCAAACCGTCCTCGCCACGCAGCGCGCCGCCAGCGAAGGCCCGATCGACAGCCCGCGCGGGCTCATCGTTTCGGGCTACGCCTTGATCGGCGATCTCTCCGACGACCAGCCCGCTCACGTGCTTCGCCTCGACGTTTCCGCTCACGGCTGGAACCGCTCGCTCTGGACCGACGCCCTCGGCACCACCGCCTACGTCTGGCTCCTTCTCGTCCTCCCGCTCGTCGCCCTCGTCGCCACGCGCCGCGACGCCGAACATCGCGACGCCGTCCGCAACCTCACCGAGGCCATGGAGCAGGGCCACTCCGCCGTCATCATCATCGATCTCGAACGCCGCATCGAATACGCCAACGCCGAATTCTGCCGCCAGCTCGGCTACCGCCGCCGCGAGCTCGTCGGCCGCGAATGGCGCGAACTCCACAACATCGACGCCCAACCCGAGCTCATCGCCGAAATCATCACTACCGTCCGCACCGGCCACCCATGGAACGGTGAATGGCTCATGCAACGCAAGGACGGCACCACATTCCCCGCGCGCGGCCGCGTCACCCCCGTCAAGGATCGCGCCGGCAAGATCCGCGCTTACGTCGCCCTCTTCGACGATGTCACCGAGGTCCGCAGAACCGAAATGGTTCTCCGCGAAGCCAAGGAACGCGCCGAGGCCGGCGATCGCGCCAAGGGCCAGTTCCTCGCCACCATGTCGCACGAGGTCCGCACCCCGCTCAACGGCATCGTCGGCTTCGCCAGCCTCCTCCTCGACACCGAGCTCACCCCCGAACAACAGGAATACGTCGAGACCATCCGCACCAGCAGCGAAACGCTCATCCAACTCACCGGCGACATCCTCGACTTCGCTCGCATCGAGTCCGGCCGCTTCAAACTCGAGCTCCAACCTTGCGATCCCCGCGAATGCGTCGAAAACGCCCTCGACCTCGCCGCCGCCGCCGCCGTCCAGAAAAACATCGAGCTCCTCCACTGGATCGATGACGACGTTCCCGCCGCCATCGTCGCCGACGTCAACCGCCTCCGGCAGGTCATCGTCAACCTGGTCAACAACGCCGTCAAATTCACGTCCGACGGCGAGGTCGAGGTTCGCATCCGCACCCTCCCGCCCACCGGCTCACCTTCCGCCAACGACGAAGCGCCCGTTTCCCGACTCGAATTCTCCGTGCGCGACACCGGCATCGGCATCGCCCCCGAACACCACGACAAGATCTTCCGGCCTTTCAGCCAGGTCGACGAATCCACCACCCGCCGCTACGGCGGCACCGGCCTCGGCCTCGCGATCTGCAAAAACATCGTCGAGCTCATGGGCGGCAGCGTCTCGTTCTCCAGCGAGCCCAACCGCGGCTCCACGTTCACCGTCATCCTCCAGGTCCCCATCGCCGCCCCCGCGACCCCACCCCCGCAACCGCTCCAAGGCCAACGTCTCGCCATCGTCACCCGCAGCGGCGCCCTGCGCGAAGAGCTCTCACACCTCGGCGCTCGCTTCGGCGCCACCATCCTCCATCGCGAAGAAACCGCCCTCGCCACCGCCAACGACTGGGACCTCGCCCTGGTCGACGTCACCGGCCCCGCCGCCATGGACCTCGCGCTCCAATCCGCGCCTCGCCCCGGTCTGCCACCCGAAAAAATCGTCGCGCTCGTCCCCATCGTCCTTCCCGGCGAGCTCCGCGACACCCTTCGCTCCCACTTCCGCTACGTGCTGAACAAGCCGCTGCATCACGACATGCTGCGCAGCCTGCTCACCCCCGCGCCCGATTCGCCCGCAGCCGCCGCCCCTCCCGCCGCCCTTCCCACTCCGCCGCGACCGACCACCCCCGATCGCAACTCGCCTCGCTACGACCTCGACGTCCTCATCGTCGAAGACAACGCCGTCAACCAGCGCCTCATCCAAAAAGTCGTCGCCAACCTCGGCTGCCGCTGGACCGCCGCCGAAAACGGCCGCATCGCCCTCGACTGGCTCTCCCACCATTCGGCCGACCTCGTGCTCATGGATCTCCACATGCCCGAGCTCGATGGCCTCTCCGCCATCACCAAAATCCGCGCCGGCGACGCCGGCGCCGACAAACGCGACCTCTGGATTATCGCTCTCACCGCCGACGCCCGCGAAGACCAGCGCACCCGCACCCTCGCCGCCGGCGCCAACGACTATCTCACGAAACCGGTCCGCCTCGCCGAACTCACCGCCGCCTTCGACCGCTTCAAGGAATCGAGCGTCAAATAGCCGCCTTCCCAGCGGTCGCCGCGCACCGCGCACCGCCACCATCACGCAGTCCTGCGGGGCCACGAGCAGCCCGCGAACCGTCGGTGAGCGATCGCGCCCCTTTTCATTCGTGTGAATTCGTGTCCATTCGTGGTTGAAGAACCCTGACCACGTTCAGCCATCATCCCGATGCCCACCGCCACCGCCCCGCGCACACCCGAGCACACGCGCGCCCTGCTCATGCTCGTCCTCGCGAATGTGTTCTGGGGTCTGAGCTTCCCGCTCATGAAGGCGATCGGCGGCATTCACCTTCATCTGCTCCCCGACAGCAGGACGTGGTTCATCACCGCTTGCACCCTCTTCCCGCGCTACACCCTCGGCGCCCTGATTCTCGCCGCCCTCTGCTTTCCCGCCCTCAAAACCGTCACCCGCCTCGAGCTCAAACAAGGCCTCGGACTCGGCCTCTTCGCCATCGGTGGCATGACCTTCCAAGCCGACGGCCTTCAATTCACCTCCGCCTCCACCTCCGCCTTTCTCACCCAACTCTACGCGATCATGATCCCCGCGTGGCTCGCCCTCCGCGCCCGCCGCCGCCCCTCTCCCATCGTCTGGACCTGCTCGCTCCTCGTCCTCGCCGGCGTCGCCACCCTCGCCCAACTCGACTGGCGCGACCTCCACCTCGGTCGCGGCGAACTCGAAACCCTCATCGGCTCCGTCTTCTTCATGGGCCAAATCCTCTGGCTCGACCGCCGCGAATTCTCCTCCACGCGCGTCCTTCCCGTCACCACCGTCATGCTCGCCGTCGAAGCCGTCGCCGCCCTCACGCTCGCCGCCTTCACCGCACCTGATTTTTCAACCGTGCTCGTTCCCTGGACCTCCGGCTCGTGGCTCTTCTTCACGATCCTCCTCACCGTCTTCAGCACCCTCGGCGCATTCATCATCATGAACACCTACCAGCCGAAAATCTCCGCCACCGAAGCCGGCCTCATTTATTGCGTCGAACCGATCTTCGCCTCCCTCCTCGCGCTCTTCCTCCCCGCCTGGTTCTCCGCCCTCGGCGGTTTCAATTACCCCAACGAAGTCGCCACCACCCACCTCCTCCTCGGCGGCACCCTCATCACCGCCGCCAACCTCCTCCTCCAACTCCGCCCGCCCACCAAATCTCCGTAGCCGCACGCCTCCGCGCGTGCGGATCTCCCCGGTCGGCGCCCTTACCATCCCTTCACGCCCTTCGCGGCTACCCACTCCCCACCTCACCCCGCCGCCGTCGCCCGCGGCATCATCGCCACGCGCCCGGGCGCATCCGGTCTCCGTGGTTTCAATACGCGATGATTCACCACCCGCCGCTGATCCACCGTCAGCGGCGGCAACTCCGGCAGCGCATCCACCCGTGTATCCGCCAGCCAATCACGCGCCAGCCGCCGAAACTCGTCCCACCGCTCCGCGATAAACTGGTCCCGTCCCGTCATCGGCGCGCCATCGCCTTCCAACGGCCCCGCCGCCGCCGCCTGCCGCAACAAGCTCCGCCACTCCGTCAACAACCGGTCCAAATCCCCGCGCCCCGCCGTCTCGATCTCCTCCAACACTTCCCGCCGCCGCGCTCCGTCCGCCACGAGGGCCCGCACCGCTTCGCTCGCACCCGAACCGTAACTCACCGGCAGCCCTTCGTGCAGCCAGCCTTCGATCGTCAGCCGCCGATACGCCCGCGCACACTCCGCCGCCAAACGCCCCAGCCGCCGCGGATTCGTCCCACAAAACCGCTCTCCGCCAAACAGGTTCGCCGCATCGAACAAAATATCCTCCACCGGATACCGCCGATTCTCCAGCGCCGCACTCAACGCCAGCCCTTCCGGCCCCAGGAAAAACGACACGATCTCCCCGCGCACCGTCAGCTTCAGCGCGCGATCCAGCACGCCCGTCCGCTGCCACTGCCACAACAGCGTCGGCTGCGGATTCAATCCGAGACACGCCTCGCGCCATCCACACTCCGCGCATCCAAAAAATGGATTCCGCTCCCGCCGCACCAGCCGCGCCCGTCCCGTATCCGTTTTTTCACCACACGGAAAAACCTCCTCCGCTCCCGCTTCCCCCCGCCGCTCGATCCCCAGCGAAATCCGCCCGTCGCTGAAAAATCGCCCCGCCTCCGTCACCGCCAGCTCCGCCGCCGACCTCCCGCCGCGCAACTGCCGCAGGAAAAACGCCCACGGCAGCGCCGCCGCCCGCTTCAACCGCAACGGCTCCGCCCGCCGCATCCGCGGCGTCTCCCGGCTCACCAGCACATAACCCATCTCATCGAGCCCGCGCCGCCCCGCCCGCCCGATCATCTGCAACAGCTCATGCGGCGCGATCTCCCGCTCGATCTCGCCATGACGATAACTTCCCGCCGTCACCATCACCGATCGCAGCGAAAAATTGATCCCCGCACTCAACCCCAGCGTCGCCACCACCGCCCGCAACTGACCCGCCTTCGCCAGCGGCTCGATCACCCCCGCCCGCTGCCCATAGCTCAACCCGCAGTGATGATACGCCACGCGGGCCTTCAACAGCTTCGCAAGCTGCGGCCCGCATAGCTACTCCTGCTCCGGCGTCAGCCCCAGCGGATCCGCCAGCGGCAGCTCGCGCGCAAACTGCCGCGCCAGCCGCTCCGCATCGCGCCGATGCGGCGCAAACACCAGCACCGGCCCCAGCCCTTCGCGCAACGCGCCCGCCACGCGCTTCGACCAGAATCCCTCGATCACCCGCGGCAACCCGTGCGTCAGATCGTCCACGTCCACTTCCTCCAGCTGCACCGGCCGCTCACGATGCTGCACCAC